>JAVTWI010000132.1:0-12498 GCA_032229845.1 Rhabdaerophilum sp. | reverse complement strand
GGTGGAATAATCGAGCATCTCGCGCACGATGGTCGAGCGGCTGGTGCGCCACATCGTGACGTCCATGTCCGCCGCGGCAGCCGTCAGCGCGTTGCGGATCACCTCGAGTTCGATCGGGTCGATGGCGGGTGGTGCGGTCGGGCTCATGCGCGGGGCTCCCCGAAATCGGCGACGAGATGTCCGCCGGCGGCCCGGACCAGCGACCAGCCGGGGGCGAGAAGGACGGTCGTATATTCCTCCTCGATGATCGCCGGCCCCTCGATGCGAAGGTCCGGCCCGATGCTTTCGCGCTGGAAAACCGGGGTATCGTGCCAACTTCCGCCGACGAAGACCGGGCGTCTCCGCGGTGCGTCCGCCTCCGAAGCGCCGGGCGGTTCGCTGGTTGCGGGCCGGGGAAGGTGTCCGGTGGCGGAGAGCCGCAGCGTCACCATTTCCACTGCGTCGTTGCGATTGGCGTAGGAAAAGCGGCGCTCGTGCTGGGCATGGAACCGCTCGGCGATGGCGCCGATGGCGCGCTCGTCGAAGATGGCGCCGTCGACGGGGACGGTGAGCTCGAAGGCCTGCCCGCGATAGCGGAGGTCGATCGAGAAGGCGAGGTCGCGCTCGCCCGGCGCGACGCCGTCGCGGGCCAGTTGCGCCTCGGCCTGCTCGCTCATCGCGGCGGCGAAATCCGTGAGGACAGGCGCGGCATCCGCATCCAGCCGGCGGACGGCCGAGCGGGCGAAGGCGTGGACGATATCCGCCTCCAGAATGCCGCGCGCGGACAGGGTGCTGGCATCGACCGGGAAGACGATGCGGCGGATCGAAAGTTCCTCCGCGACCGCACAGGCATGGATCGAGCCGGCGCCACCGAAGCTCAGCAGCGTGAAATCGCGCGGATCGAGCCCCTTTTCGAACAGGCTCACGCGGATCGCGGCGGCCAGATTGGTATCGGTGATGCGGAGAATGCCGGCCGCCGCGGCATCCGTCTCAAGCCCGAGCGGCACGGCGACATGTCCGTCGATGGCCCGGCGCGCGGCTTCGTCGTCGAGCCGCATCTTGCCGCCGAGGAAATGCGTGCCGTCGAGGCGGCCGAGTGCGAGATTGGCATCCGTCACCGTCGGTTCGGTGCCGCCCTTGCCGTAGCAGACGGGGCCCGGCACGGCGCCCGCGCTCTCGGGGCCGACGCGCAGGGCCTTTCCGGCACCGACACGGGCGATGGACCCGCCGCCGGCGCCGATCGTCCGGATCTCGATCATCGGCACGCGGACGGGCAGGCGGTCGATCTCGCTTTGGGTGACGATTTCCAGTCGGTCGTCGCGCACGAGGGAGATGTCGTAGCTGGTGCCGCCCATGTCGACGCCGACGAGGTTGGGCTCGGCGAGTGCGCGGGAGAGCGAGAGCGCCGCCATCGCGCCGCCGCTGGGGCCGGACAGCAGCAGTCGCACCGGCTCGGCGCCAGCGACGGCCGGTGAGCAGACGCCGCCGTTGGACTGGACGATCATCAGCCGGGGGTGGAAGGCTTCCGCTTTCAGCCGCGTTTCGAGCCGCGCCAGATAGGCCTGCACCACGGGCTGGAGCAGGGCGTTGAGCACGGTCGTCGAGGTGCGCTCGTATTCGCGGATTTCCGGGCTGACGGCGGAGGAGCAGGAAACGGCAAGGCCGGGCAGGGCGTTCTCGATCGCCTCGGCGAGCCGGCGCTCGTGCGTGGGGTTGATATAGGCGTGCAGCAGGGTGATCGCGACCGCCTCGACCTCAAGCCGCCGCAGCTTCTCGATGAGAGCCTCGATGTCGGCCGCCTCGGGGACGATCTCCGGAACGCCGGTCGCCCGCATGCGCTCGCGGAAGCCGAGCCGCCGGTCCCGTGGCACCAGCGCCGGAACCGGGCGGGGAAACAGCGAATAAACGTCCTTGCGGTTGTGCCGGCCGATTTCGAGCACATCCTCGAACCCGGCGGTCGTGACGAGCGCGCCTTTCGCCAGCTTGCGTTCAAGGACGGCGTTGGTGGCGATTGTCGTGCCGTGCAGGACATAGCCGACATCGTCGAGCGAGAAGCCGTAGCGCGCACCGGCACCGCGGATGCCGTCCATCAGCGCGCGGGAGGGGTCGTCCGGCGTCGTCGGCAGCTTGTAAGGCAGGATGCGGCCGGAGCGTGCGTCCAGAATCTGGAGATCGGTGAAGGTGCCGCCGATATCGACGCCGATTCGAACAGGTTTACCGGACATGCCGCCTCAGCCGCGCATATAGGTGGGAAGCCAGGTCGCGATCCCCGGAAACAGGATCAGGGCGATTGCGAACAGGATCATGATCAGGGCATAGGGCGTCGCCCCCCGGATCACATCCGCCACCGGCCCTTTGTCCGGGCGGATGCCTTGCACGACGAAAAGATTCATGCCGACGGGCGGGGTGATCAGTCCCAGCTCGCACATCAGCACGATGAAGACACCGAACCAGATCGGATCGGCGCCGACCGAACTGACGACCGGAAAGGTCAACGGGATGGTCGCCACCATCATCGAGAGCGTGTCCATGAACATGCCGAGCACGAGATAGAACAGGATCAGCACCAGCATGAGGCTAACCCGGCCGAGGCCGAAGCCGATCACCCATTTCGTCAGCGCCTCGCCGATCCCCGTCAGGCTCAGCGCGAGGTTGAGGATGAACGCGCCGAGCACGATGAACAGGATCATGCCGGTGGTCCGGGCGCTCGACAGGAAACAGGTCTCGAGCAGCTTCGACGTCAGCCGTCCCTGGATCGCGACCAGCACCAGCGCGATGACGAGCCCGAGCGCAGCGCTCTCGGTCGCGGTCGCGAGGCCGGAATAGAGCGAGCCCATGACGACGCCGAACACCAGCAGCGGCTCAAACAGATAGCGCAGCAGGCGGACGCGTTCGCCGAGGGGAACGCGGACGGGCTCCGTCCTTGCTCCGCCCATCGTGTGGCGGATGAAGATCCAGACCATGAACAGCAGGGCAAGCGAGAGGCCGGGAATGATGCCGGCGATGAACAGCTTGCCGGCCGAGGTGTTCGTCATCGATCCGTAGATAATGAAGTTGATCGAGGGCGGGATCATGATGCCCAGCGTGCCGCCGGCGGCGAGCGAACCGAGCGAATCCGCCATCGGATAGCCGTTCTTGCGCAGCGAGGGCAGCGCCACGGTGCCGATCGTCGCCGCCGTCGCCACCGAGGAGCCGGAGGTCGCGGCGAACAGCGCGCAGCAGCCGATGTTGGTGTGAAGGAGCCCGCCCGGCAGCCGCCCGAGCCAGGCGGCGAAGACGGTATACATCCGGTCGGCGATGCCCGAGCGGAGCAGGACTTCGCCCAGCATCACGAACAGCGGGATCGCGGTCAGCCCGTAATCGCTCATCACGCCCCAGGCGACCGAGGCCGAGGAGGAAAAGAACGCGAAGCCATAGGCCATGAACCCGCCGACAAGGCCGAGCAGCAGCATGACGGCGGCGATCGGCACGCCGACCAGCATCAGCGCGACCATGACGAAGAAACCGGTGATTCCGACTGCGACGGTGCTCATGAGCAGATCTTCATGGTGCGATGCTCCGCGAGGCATCGGCGACTGCATGGCCGCTGCGCGCTTCGAGGTCGGCCAGCTCGTCGGCCAGTTCCTCACGCGTGCCGCGCGGCCCGTACTGGTGGTCGATCACGTCGGGACGACCGGCGAACAGCCATCCGGCCAGAACCATCAGTTCGACGACGGCCACCAGCACGAAAGCAGCGAGGGCCAAAACCCACGCGAATTGCGGGTATTTCAACGGCGTGGCCCAGGGGGTCTGGGCGACGGAGCCATACTGGATTGTGTCCGCGAGTGCCTGCCACGCCATCACCGTGACGGCGGCAGCGGCGGCCGCAATAGCCGCCGGCGCGATCACGTTCAGCACGATGCGCAGAAACCGCGGCAGGTGTTCGTGGACCACATCGATGCGGATATGGGCGCGCGAACGCAACGCCAGCGCGAAGGACAGGGCGGCGCCGACGGCGAGGGCATAGCCGCCCAGTTCGTCGACGCCCTGCAGCGAGCGCAGGAAGACGCGCCGCATGACGGTTTCGACCGTGACCAGCCCCGCCAGGGTGACGAATGTGAGCCCGAAGACCCATGCGATAAGGCGTTCGAATACCTGCACGATGTTCCCTACGCGTTGCCCTCAAGGCCCGTTCCCTTCCGGAAGACCGGAAAGGAATGGCTTTCCGCGGATCAATTTCCGCCGTTCGTTCCGGCGGCTCAGTTCATGCCGATGATCGGCCCGACGGTCTTCTTCCAGTTGGCCGAGCAGCTCGGGTTGACCTTGTCGCAGGCCTCGGCCCAGGCCGGGAACGAGATTTCCCGCACGGCCGATTTCACGAACTCGACATCGGCCGGCTGCACGGCGACGGTCTTGAGCTTGTACTTCTTGCCGGTCGTGCACGGCTCCTCGCCGGCATTGCAGCGCATGCCGTCATCCCACAGTTCCTTGGAATAGGCCCAGATGTCGTCGGTGAGCTTCTCGACCGCGCCCTTGAGCTTGCCCTGCTGGTCCGGTGTGAGCTTGGCCCAGGCGGAATTGGTGATGGCGTAGCCCTGTACGGCGACCTGCAGCGCGAGCGGATAGACATGGGTCACGCTTTCCGGCCAGCCGGCAGAGTTCGCCGAGGAGGGACCGGTGACCGCGCAATCGATGGTGCCGAGCGAAAGCCCCTGGCTGACTTCGCCGAAGGCCATCGTCACGGGGGTGGCGCCGACCTTCTCCATCACCTTGGCCATCACGCCGTCGAGGATGCGGACTTTCTTGCCCTTGAGGTCGGACAGGCCGGCGATGGCCGGCTTGCAGAAGATGAGCTGCGGGCCGAACGGCCAGACGCCGAGCAGCTTCATGCCGAACTGCTTGTCGAGGCGCTCGGCGACGACCGGCTGATAGGCGGCGACGACCTTCTTCGCCGTGTCGTAATTGGTGTTGAGGCCGACGAGATCGAGACCGAGGATCGTCGGCTCGTCGCGCGAGACCTGGCCAAGGCGCAGGCCGATGATATCGAACAGGCCGGACTTGCCGATGCGGAGCTGCTCGAATTCCTTGATCCCGGTCTGATCGAGAACCTTGTAATCCGCCTCGATGCCGGTCGTCGCCTTCAGTTTCTCGAAGAAGGGCTGTTCGCGATGCTTCTGGATGTTGCCGGTCGCGAGCGGCATGCCCATCACTTTCAGCTTCGGCGCTTCCTGGGCGCCGGCCTGCATCGCGAAGGTCGAAACGGTGGCGGCGGCGAGAAGTCGGGTCAGGTGCTTCATGGTTCCTCTCCGTTGGATGTGACCATCACACTACAAGAAGCGCGCCAAGCGCAACCGGCATCTGCCCGCCCTGCCTTCCGCTGGTTCCCGGCTCCAAAATTGCTATGAATAGGAACGTCAAACCGGTTGAGGAAAGAACCATGTCCGATTTCGATCTCGCGATCCGTGGTGGCACGATCGTCACCGCCGCCGACACGATCCGCTGCGATATCGGCATCCGCGACGGCCGGATCGTCCAGCTTTCCGAAAAGATCACGGGCGCGGCGAAGGAGATCGACGCTTCCGGCCTGATGGTGCTGCCCGGCGGCATCGACAGCCATGTCCACCTCGACCAGGAATCCGGTCCCGGCATCCGCATGGCGGACGGGTTCGAAACCGGCACGCGCGCCGCGGCGGCCGGCGGGACGACCACGGTCCTCGCCTTCGCCAAGCAGGAAAAGGGCACCTCGCTCCGCGAATGCGTAATGGAATACCACGAGAAAGCGGCCGGCAAGGCGCTGATCGATTACGGCTTTCACCTCATCGTCTCGGACCCGACGCCGAGCGTGCTCAACCAGGAACTGCCGGCGCTGTTCGGCGACGGCTGCACCTCGTTCAAGGTCTTCATGACCTATGACGATCTGGTGCTCAACGACCGGCAATTGCTGGAGGTTTTCTCGGTCGCGCGGCGCGAGAAGGCGCTGGTGATGGTCCATGCCGAGGGCTACGACACCATCAAGTTCCTGACCGAGAAGCTGGAAGGCGAGGGCAAGACCGCGCCCTACTATCACGCCGTCTCCCGCCCCGAACTCGTCGAGCGCGAGGCGACCCACCGCGCGATCAGCCATGCGGAACTGATCGGCGTGCCGATCATGATCGTCCATGTCTCGGGTCGCGAGCCGATGGAGCAGATCCGCTGGGCGCGGCAGAAGGGCCTCAAGGTCTATGCCGAGACCTGCCCGCAATACATCTCGCTGACCGCCGACGACATGAAGGGCGCGAACATGGACATGACGGGGGGCAAATACGTCTGTTCGCCGCCCCCGCGCGACCATGACGGCTGGGCGGCGATCTGGGAAGGCCTCAAGGACGGCACCTTCCAGACCTTTTCGTCCGACCATTGCCCGTTTTTCTACGACAGCCCCGAAGGCAAGCTCAATCCGAAGGGCAAGCAGTCGTTCCGCTACGTGCCGAACGGCATTCCGGGCGTCGAGACACGGATGCAGATTCTCTGGTCGGAGGGCGTCGCCAAGGGGCGGATCAGCGCCAACGAGTTCGTCGCGCTCACCGCGACCAACCATGCCCGGATGTACGGGCTCTACCCGCGCAAAGGCACGATCGCCGTCGGTTCCGACGCCGATATCGTGCTCTGGGACCCGAACCGGAAGGAAACCATCCGGCAGGAAATCCTGCATCACGGCTCGGATTACACGCCGTGGGAGGGCTTCGCCGTCACCGGCTGGCCGGTAATGACGATCGCGGGCGGCCGCATTGTCGTCGATGACGGCAAGGTGCTCGGCGCGCCGGGCGACGGCCGCTTCCTGCGGCGGGACATCTCGCCTTACGCGATGGCTTGAGCTGGCCGGCTCTCCCGGAACCGTGCGAATCGCCTTAAAAACAGGCGAGCTGCCGTTGTTGTGGTCAGCATTGCAGCGCTTGTTTCCGGTGCGCGACCATAGAATGCACAGCGGGCCGAACGGCCCCGAGCCTGCGCCGGATGCCGGGTGTTTGGCATGGCGCTTGCGAACGATCCCGCGGGTCCAAAAGGGGCGGCGGGATGAGCGAAACGCTCGAACTTGTTCAGGTGACGAAACGCTACGGCGAGACGGTTGCCGTCGATGCCATTGACCTGAAGATTCCGGCCGGTTCCTACTGCTGCCTGCTCGGACCGTCCGGCTGCGGCAAGAGTTCGACGCTGCGCATGATCGCCGGCCACGAGGTCGTGAGCGCCGGCGACATCGTGCTCGGCGCACATAACATCACCGACCTGCCGCCGGCCAAGCGCGGGACGGCGATGATGTTCCAGTCGTATGCGCTGTTTCCGCATCTTTCGGTGCTCGACAACGTGGCCTTCGCCCTCAAGATGCGGGGCGTCGCCAAGGCCGAGCGCCATGCGAAGGCGCGCGAACTGCTCGCGCTGGTCGCGATGGAGACCTACGCGGCCCGTCTTCCCGCTCAGCTTTCCGGCGGCCAGCAGCAGCGCGTGGCGCTGGCCCGGGCGCTGATCACCGAGCCGCAGATCCTGCTGCTCGACGAACCGCTCTCCGCGCTCGATCCCTTCCTGCGCGAGCGGATGCGGGCGGAACTGAAAAAGCTCCAGCGCCGGCTCGGCATCACCTTCATCCATGTCACGCACGATCAGGAGGAGGCGATGGCGCTCTCCGATCTCGTCGTGGTGATGGACGGCGGCCGGATCGTGCAGAAGGGCGACCCGCGCGCGGTGTTCAACCGGCCGGCGAACGCCTTCGTCGCGCGGTTCATCGGCGGCCACAACGTGATCTCGTCCGGTGGACGTCCGATCGTCCTGCGCAGCGACCAGATCGTGCTCGCCGGCAGCGGCGAGGGGCGGGAAGGGGCCTCCTGCGCCGGAACGGTCAGCGACATCGAATATCTCGGCGCGCTCGTGCGCGTCCGGCTGGCGACGGCGGGCGGTGACGAGATCGTCGCCGAAATTCCCGATCACCTCTTCGATGCCAGCCCGCGCGAGATCGGCGACGCCGTGCTCGCGACCTGGAATCCCGCGCAGGCGCATCCGCTCGACTGACGCGATCCTCACCAGGCGGAACAGATGCAAGGAGCAGCCGCAATGACCAGAAAGACTTCGGGAGAAATCAGCCGCCGCACGCTTCTGAAGGGCGGCGCGGGGCTGGCCGGCCTTGCCGCCGGCTCCGGCGCGATCACCGGCTTTCCCTATGTGATGAGCCAGGAGCCGAAGGTGCTGCGCTACCTCGGCACCGCGGTGAACGAAGGCGACGAGATTTCCAAGAAGTGCCTCGCCGACACCGGCATCAAGATCCAGTACATCACCGCGACGACCGATGACGTGACCAAGCGCGTCATCACCCAGCCGAATTCGTTCGATGTGCTCGATACCGAATATTTCTCGCTCAAGAAGCTGATTCCGTCGGGCAACATCCAGCCGCTCAGCGCCAAGAAGATCAAGGAATTCGACAACATCACCCCGGTTTTCACCAAGGGGCAGCTCCCCTCCGGGAAAAAGATCGGCGATCAGGGCACCGCGCCGTGGAAGGTGATGTATCTCGAAGGCGCCAACTCCAAGACCTTCGCGAAATCGCCGACCGATTTCGTGACGCTGATCCCCACCGTCTACAACGCCGATACGCTCGGCATCCGGCCGGACCTGATCAAGCGGCCGATCAACACCTGGGCGGAACTTCTCAACCCGGAGTTCAAGGGCAAGGCCTCGATCCTCAACATTCCCTCGATCGGCATCATGGATGCGGCGATGGTGGTGGAGGCGACCGGCCAGCACAAGTACGCCGACAAGGGCAACATGACGAAGGCCGAGATCGACCTCACCATGAAGATCCTCACCGAGGCGAAGAAGGCCGGGCAGTTCCGCGCCTTCTGGAAGGACTTCAACGAGAGCGTCAACCTGATGGCCTCGGGCGAGACGGTGATCCAGTCGATGTGGTCGCCGGCGGTGACGAAGGTCCGCTCGCAGGGCATCCCCTGCATCTTCCAGCCGCTCAAGGAAGGCTATCGTTCCTGGGCTTCCGGCTTCTGCGTCTCCAAGGGCGTGAAGGACAAGAAGCTCGAATGGGCCTACGAGTTCGTGAACTGGTTCCTCTCCGGCTGGGCCGGCGCTTACCTCAATCGGCAGGGCTACTATTCCGCGGTGCTCTCGACCGCCAAGGCCAACATGGAACCCTACGAATGGGCCTACTGGATGGAAGGCAAGGCGGCCGAGAAGGATATCAAGGCGCCGGACGGTTCGCTCCTCGAAAAGGCCGGCGCCCTGCGCGACGGCGGCTCCTACGATGACCGCATGGGCTCGGTCGCCTGCTGGAACGCGGTGATGGACGAGAACGACTACATGGTCCGCAAATGGAACGAGTTCATCGCGTCCTGAGCCTCTGAAACAGGGCGGCGCCTCGTCCGCGCCGCCTTTCCCAACCCATCATCGGAGCCGATATGAAGGCGGGTGCGAAATCCCTCGGCCGGAATCTGGTCGCCTGGCTTCAGGCCGGGCCGATGATGGCTGTCTTCGCGCTGTTTTTCCTGCTGCCGCTCGTCTTTGTCGTGATTGTCAGCTTCTGGAACTACAACGAATACGAACTGGTCCCCGAACTTTCCGGGCGCGGCTACACCGATACGTTCGAGGGCTGCCTCGCGCAACTGCCGGAACTTTGCACCATTCTGAAAACCTATCTCAAGACGCTCAAGATCGTTGCGATCACCTGGGTGCTGACGCTGCTGATCGGCTTCATGGTTGCGTATTTTCTTGCCTTCCACATCCGTTCGCGCACCTGGCAAATCGTGCTTTCGCTGCTCTGCACGATTCCGTTCTGGACCTCGAATGTCATCCGCATGATTGCCTGGATCCCGCTGCTCGGGCGCAACGGGCTCGTCAATTCCGGGCTGCGTAGCGCCGGGCTGATCGACAAGCCGATCGAATGGCTGCTGTTCTCGGAATTCGCGGTGGTGCTGGCGCTGGTGCACCTCTTCACCTTCTTCATGGTGGTGCCGATCTTCAATTCCATGGTGCGCATCGACCGGCGCATCATCGAGGCGGCTTACGACGCCGGCGCAAGCGGCTGGCAGACGCTGTGGAACGTCGTTATCCCGCTCGCCAAGCCGGGGATCGTCATCGGCTCGATCTTCGTCATCACCATCGTGATGGGGGATTTCATCACCATCGGCGTGATGGGCGGTCAGCAGATCGCCGCTGCCGGCAAGATCATCGAGACGCGGCTCAATGCGCTGCAATTCCCGGCCGCAGCCGCGAACGCGGTGATCCTGCTCGTCGCGACCTTCATGATCATCGCGACGCTCTCGCGGCTCGTCGATATCCGCAAGGAACTCTGAGATGGAAGGAAAACGTGGCAAGTCCTTCTATCTGCTGGCGATCTTTTTTGCGCTGTACGTGCTGTTCCTCTACGGGCCGATGATCGCCATCTATATCCTGTCCTTTCAGGGGCCGGACGGCGGACTGACCTTCCCGATGAACGGGGTGTCGCTGCACTGGTTCCGCAAGCTCAGCGAGGGCACCGGCATCATCGACATCGGCGCCTCGCTGAAACGCTCGCTGGCGCTCGGCCTCGTCGTCATGGTGCTGACGATGGTGCTCTCGGTCGCGGCGGGCATGGCGTTCCGCCGCGCCTTCCGGGGGGCTTCCTTCCTGTTCTACACGGCGATCGCCAGTCTCATCGTGCCCTCGATCATCACCTCGCTCGGCATCGCGCTCGAATTCCGCCTGCTCGACGATCTCATTCACAAGCACGGCGCGGACTGGGGGCTCGGCGCGCTCGCCGAGAACTGGACGACCGCGATGGGGCTCTTCACCTCCGGCCTCGGTGCGCATCTGACGTGGACGCTGCCGTTCGGCCTTCTCATCATGTTCGCGGTATTCAACCGCTTCGATCACCGGCTGGAAGAGGCCGCGCGCGATCTCGGTGCGAGCCCGTGGCAGACCTTCCGCCATATCATCCTGCCGATCATCCTGCCGGCGGTGGTCGGCGTCGGCCTGTTCGGGTTCACGCTATCGTGGGACGAGATCGCGCGGTCGAGCCAGGTGATCGGTTCGGTCAACACGCTGCCGCTCGATCTTCAGGGATTGACCACCACCGTCACCAAGCCGGATATCTACGCGCTGGGGACGGTGACGAGCATCGTCTCCTTCGTTGCGATCTTCCTCGGGCTCGGGGCGATCACCCTGCTGCGCAAACGGCAGGCGCGGCATGGTTCGGATGCGGGGAAAGGCGAGGTCTGATGTTCGCGGTCCGCACGGCCCTGCGCGGGGATGTCGAACAGCTGCTCGACATGGCCGCTGCCGAGGGTTGGAACCCGGGGCTCGGCGATCTCGATGTCTTTCTTGCCGCCGATCCCGAGGGGTTCGTCGGTGGATTTCTCGACGGGGAACTCGTTGCGGGTGTTTCTGTCGTGCGGTCCGGCGAGGATTTCGCGTTTCTCGGCCTCTATCTCTGCGCCCCGGCGCATCGCGGCAAGGGCTATGGCATCGCGGTGTGGAACGAGGGGCTCCGGCGCATGGTGGGGCGGACGATCGGCCTCGACGGTGTGGTCGCGCAGCAGGAGAACTACCGGAAATCCGGCTTCGTCCTTGTCCACCGGAATATCCGCTATGGCGGGCGGGTGCCGATCTCGGGTGCGGACGATCCGCGTGTTGCGGCGGTCGCGCCTTCCGATTTCGAGCGCCTTGTGGCCTATGACGCACGCCACTACGGGGCGCCGAGGCCGGGTTTTCTCGCGGAATGGCTGCGACCCGGCTCCGGCCGGACGGTGCGGTTGCTGGTCGCCGGCGATGAAATCCGCGGCTATGGCGTCATCCGGCCTTGCCGCGAGGGCTTCAAGATCGGCCCGCTGTTCGCGGAAACCGAAGGCGAGGCGGAGGCGCTGTTCCGGTCGCTGGCGGCGACGGCGGCCGGCGCGCCGCTCTGGATCGATCCGCCGGAGCCGAACCGCGCGGGGATCGCGCTGGCGGAGCGATACGGGCTCGCCCCCGTTTTCGAGACGGCGCGGATGTATCGCGGGGTTGCGCCGGCGCTGCCGTTGGGGAACATCTACGGCATCACGACCTTCGAGCTCGGTTAGGAGAATTCGTTCAGGACATGCCCCGGCTGCTGATCATCAACCCGAACACGACCGAAGCGATGACGCGCAAGGTCGGTGACGCCGCGCGCGCGATGCTGCCCGGCGTCGCGATCACCGAAGCAACCGGGCGTTTCGGTTCGGCCTATATCGCCAGCCGCGCGAGCTATGCCATCGCCGGACATGTCGCGCTCGATTGTCTCGCGGCGCATCGCGCCGGATGCGACGCCGTGCTGCTCGCCTGCTTCGGCGATCCGGGGATCGAGGCGCTGCGCGAAGTCTCACCGGTTCCGGTCATCGGGCTGATCGACGCGACGATCGCCGAAGCCGGGCAGGGCGGCCGCCGGTTCGCGATCGTCACCGGCGGCGCGCGCTGGAAGCCGATGCTGGAGGAGATGATCCGGGCCCGCGGGCTCGAAAGCCAGCTCTCGGCGATCCGCACGGTGGCGCCGACCGGCGGCGATATCGCCCGCGA
>JAVTWI010000131.1:0-12647 GCA_032229845.1 Rhabdaerophilum sp. | reverse complement strand
CAGGCAACGTGATCGATATCCATAAGTTAGAGCATGCTTATTCGCGATTAACCGGTTTCCACTTAATCGCAGCATGCTCTGGAACGATGAATTCGGGCGGATGACCGCCTTTTCGGGACCGCCGGCGAATCCCGGCGGCCCAGCGTGACAGTTGCGTAACCCCGTCTTCCGCCCTTCCGGGCATTCTGGAGGCTATCCGCAATGTTGCGCGTTCCGCCCTGCAGGCACCGGTTTCCGTTTCTCGCCGCTGCGATCATGGCGGTTCCGCTAGCCGGCTGCATCCAGGATACCGGCGATTTCGGTCGCCCCCGCACCGGCTTCACGCAGGATGTGCTGCTGCCCTTCACCGGAACCGTTGCGGCGCGCTATCGCGGCGAACCGGCCTCGTACTACGCGCTGACGGAGGACGAAAAGGTCCTGCGCAACCGCGCCTGGAACTTCCTGATGCCGGAAGCCGATGCGCCGCGCGGCGCCTGGCAGGAAAACCATCTCGCCTTCCAGCGCGTGCTGGCGCAGCGCGAACCGGATATCACGCTCTATCACCGCACGATCATGGGTGGCCCGCAGCTCGGAACCGGCGTCGGCGATTCCCCGATCTGGCGGCGGACGATGAACCCGGAAGGGAGCTTCCGGTCGCTGGTTTCGCGCTACAACCGGGTCAAGCAGTCCATCGAGACCGACCATGCCCTGGTGCCGCACTTCAAGCTGGTCGCCGCGCAGGTGACGCAGGCCGACCATATCCGCGCCCGTGCGCTTGGCCATGTCGGCAACCTTACCGAGGAGCAGCGCAGCGAGGCGCTGGAGCGCATCTGCGAGAATGCGCTGATCATTGCCCGCGTCAACTGGGCCTTCTACGACAAGGCCGCGCAGTACCGCTATTCGCTTGAGCATCTTCTCGTCGAGGGGCCGGAACGGGAGGCTATTCCGGCCGAACGCTCGCTGATGGCCTTCGAGCAGGATATCGGCGCGTTTACAAAGGGCGCGCTGCTGCCCCAGCCCTGCCTCCGGCAGGCGGAGATGCCGCCGGTGCTGGCGCCGCGACCGCTGGTGCGCAAAGGCTGATCAGTTCGGCAGGGATTCGCTCTCGCACTGGGCCCGTCGCAGCAGCGCTTCGGCCTTCTCGCGCGAACTCGGTCGGTCGATGAAGACCTTCAGGATCGCGAGGCCCTTGGAACCCGGCGCCGCGACGCGGATTTCCTCCACCGCCTGATCCTCGTCGTCGAGCCGCGCGATCCGGTCGAGTTGCGGCGCGGTCGCGACCACCACGTCGAGGACGCCCCTCGTTGCCGCGCGATCGGAGACCGACGAGAAGATGCCCGATGTTCGCTCCGCGAGCGCAATCACCAGAAAGGTCTCGGACAGCGGAACCCTCAGCCGGACCGGTCCCGCCGTCAGATCGTAACGGCAGATGGCAACGGCGAGGTTGGTGTCGGCGAACGGGAAGGACTTGAGATCGGCATTGTCGATCGCGGCAAGCTGGTTCACCGGCGCACCGGCCTCGAGCCGGGAAAAGATGTCCTGATGCGTGACCAGCGGAATGAGGAAGATGCTGACGATATTCGTCAACCCCGCGACGACGGCGAACAGGACGAGATGGACCAGTGCTCTCATGGCAGGCATCCCGTCCTGTCGAGCGCGGGGAGGGTGCGGGCGTCGAACTGGGTCGCCGTAGCGGAGAGCGGGGTCTCGTAGAAGCGCAGCAGGACCACGAAGGCGCCGGTGCGGGCTGAAAGCGGGAGCCAGTTGCCGGCGAGCGGCTCTGGCCCGATCTCGATGGCAAAGCGGCTGCCGGTGCTGCGGATCACTTCCGCGGAGGTAAAGCCGTGCCGGTCGGCGAGATTGGGGAGCGGCCGGCCGGACGGGTCGAATACCATCGCCGTCCAGTATCGGGCTGGCGGAAACGGCCCCGAGAGCCTGTAGGAGCAGGATGAAGCGAGCGGTTCGCCGCTGGAATCGCGGTCTGCCCGCAGCACGTAACCCTCGCCTGTCGCCAGCGGCAGCTCTCCGGTGGTGAATACCCGCGCCCGGGTATAGGGATCGGCGGTCGGGGCGCCGACATGGGGTTCGAAATACCATTGCCCGACCTTGCGCGCGACGAGATGTGCCGCCGGCCCTGTCATCTGGAGCGTCATCCAGCTGCCGGCGAGAAGGCCGAGGATGATCGTCGTCAGGATCAGCAGAAGGCGCATGCGGCCAGCCTGTCAGGAGCGGCGCGAGGGCGCTGACGGCGCCTCCTGAGGCGATGCTTCCGAAAGCGGGGATTCCGGCCTTTCGGCACCGAGAACCCCGATCTCCTGCATCAATGTCCGGCCGCGCGGCGAAAGTCGGTAGGCGTTGCCGGAACCGACGATACCGGTGCCGGCCGTGCCGGCGATTTCGGCGAGCTTCGGATCGCGCACCGGCTTCTCCGCTTCATCGACGCCGATGATCGGCTTGGGTTCGACCTCGAGCTGGGCAAAGGCCATCACCTGCGCGAAGGTCATCGCCGGCAGCGAGCCTCCGGTCATGTTGCGGGTGGCGGTGTAGTCGTCATTCCCGAACCACACGGCGGTGGTGTAATTGCCGGAATAGCCGACGAACCAGGCGTTGCGATATTCGTCAGTCGTGCCGGTCTTGCCGGCAGTGGGAATGCCGGGAAGCTTGGCCCGCCCGCCGGTTCCGGCAGTCACGACCTGCCGCAGCATGCGGTTCATGTCGAGCGCAACGGGTTCGGGCAGCGCGCGCAGATGCTTGGTGATGTCGGTCTCGGCGCGGTAGATCGTCTCACCTTTCGAATTGAGAATTTCACGGGCGACGTAGGGTTTGGTCTGGTAGCCGCCGCTGGCGAAGGCGTTGAAGCCGGTCGCCATGTCGATCACGGTTACTTCCGAAACGCCAAGCGGCATGCCGGGAATGTCGCGCACTTCGTTGGCGAACCCCATCTTGCGCAGCGTCTCGTGGACGCGGGCGCGGCCGCGCTTGTGGTTGCCCTTGCCGATCTTCTCGTTGAGCTGGATCGGGATTGTGTTGATGGATTTCGCGAGCGCGACGATCGCCGGCACCGCGCCGGCATAGGAGCGCCCGTAGTTTTGCGGGCACCACGGCCGGCCGATGTTCACGCAGGTCGGCCGGTCGACGACGATGGAATCGGGCTTGATGACGCCGTCTTCCAGCGCCGTGGCGTAGACGTAGGGCTTGAAGGAGGAGCCGGGCTGGCGCATCGCCTGCGTCGCGCGGTTGAACTGGCTCTGGCCGTAATCGCGCCCGCCGACCATTGCCCGAAGGCCGCCGGTATGATCGAGCACGACGACGGCGGCCTGCTTCACGCCGTATTGCGGGCCGTATTGCCGCAGAACGCCCTCGGTCGCGCGTTCGGCGTGCTTCTGAAGGCCGGGATCGATCGTCGAGCGGACGATCAGCGTGCGCTCGTTGCCGAGCTTGCCGGCGGCGGCGAGCTGCTTGATCTCCTCGAAGCCGTAGTCGAGCGCGTAATCGGCGATGTTCTGACCGGCGCGCTCGATCGGCGTCGCCGGATTGCGCAACGCGGTCGCGACCTGCCCCTGCGTGAGGAAGCCGGCCTCGACCATGTTGGAGAGCACGTCAGCGGCGCGGGCACGGGCGGCAGGCAGGTTGACGTTTGGCGAGTATTTGGACGGTGCCTTGAAGAGCCCGGCGATCATCGCCGCCTCGGCGAGCGAGAGATCGCGCACATCCTTGCCGAAATAGTGCTCGGCGGCGGACTGCACGCCGAAGACGCCGTTCCCGAGATAGGCGCGGTCGAGATAAAGCTTGAGGATCTCGCGTTTCGAGAGCCGCGATTCCAGCCAGAAGGCGAGGAAAGCTTCCTTGATCTTCCGTTCGAGCGAGCGCTCGTTGTTGAGGAACAGGTTCTTGGCCAGCTGCTGCGTGATCGTCGATCCGCCCTGGACGACGCCGTTGGCGCGCGCGTTCGCCGCCACGGCGCGAACGAGGCCCGAGGGGTCGATGCCGAAATGCTCGTAGAAGCGCCGGTCCTCGGTCGCGAGTGCCGCCTTGACGAGATGCTCCGGCAGATCCTCGATGGCGATCGACTGCGAATGGAGAATGCCGCGCCGGCCGATGATCGCGCCGGTCTGGTCGACGAAGGTGACGGCGAGATCCTGCTGCTTGAGCCATTGCTCTTCGTTGACGGCGACGAAGGCGGGCTTGGCGAGCGCGGTCAGCATCACGCCGCCGATCGCGGTGTAGGTCAGCGCCTCGCACGCGAGCGTGACGGCGGTGCGCCCGGCCGGGGAAGGCTCCAGCCGGTCGGAGACATGGCGGATGCGCCAGAGACCCTCCATGAGCCGTTCGCCGAGCGCGTGCAGCGAATGCTCGAGCCAGGCATCGAGATCGCGGAAACGGCGCGCGAGGCGCTCGGCAAAGGTGATCTTGCGAAAATCGGACATGGCTCGCGATACCCTGGAGACCGGCTCCCATGTAGCGCTTCCGGGCCGGTTTTACCAGCTTTGTGGCGAAGGGCGCCGGCTTGACGCCGGGAGGCTTTGACGCAAGGAAAGGGCATGTCGAAAGATGACGTGCCGTTCTGGAAGACCAAGCCGCTCGCCGCCATGAACGAGGCGGAGTGGGAGAGTCTGTGCGACGGCTGCGGCCGCTGCTGCCTCATCAAGCTCGAGGAGGAAGAGGACGGCCGCTACTATTTCACGGACGTCGCCTGCCGGTTGTTCGATCGTGAGACCTGCACCTGCCGCGACTATGCCAATCGGGATCGCGAAGTACCCGATTGCGTGCGCTTGACGCCCGAGAATGCCGGCGCGTTCGGCTGGATGCCACCGTCCTGCGCCTATCGCCTGCTCGCGGAAGGCAAGCCCCTGCCGGCCTGGCACCCGCTCGTGAGCGGATCGCGGGAAAGTCTGCACGCCGCCGGGGCGAGCGTGCGCGGCCGCGTCCACGCGCTGGAGGACGAGGTGACACTCCCTCAGCTTGTGGAACGCATCCGCCAGTGGCCAGGGCGCTGGCCCCGGCGACCGAGATAGGCGTAAAGTCTTACAAGAATCCGACAATCAGAATTTTTAGGAATTTTATCATTGACACCGTCACGGTAGGCGGCTATGGTTTCGCCATGCTCCGGAATTGCGCCCTAGATGCGCAGCGCCTGCCGGGACTGGCACAGGCGCCCTCGGAGCGGTCGGACACCTCAGGACAATGAAACGATGATCACGATCCTCCAGGGGGAGGGCGGTCGCTTGCCGCTCTGCTCCGAATTCGTCGTGTCGCAAAAGGCCCGGGATCTTCCGGGCCTTTCTTTTGAGACCGGATGGGAGAAGGCCCATGACAGAGCCGCCGCATCAGCCGCCGTCAAAGGCACGAACGAGCGCCGCGACGCCCTCGCGGCGTCAGGTGATCGCAAGGCTCTGGCGTTCCGCCGAACGACAGGTGGCCGAAATCGAGCAACGGATGACGCGCCTCGATGACGACCAGCAGGCGCTCGAACGGGAAGCCAAGACACTGGCGATCATCGCCAAGACGGTGCGCGACCTTGTCGCGATCGACAGCGAAGCCGCGATCCTGTCGCGGTCCCGCCTGAAAGGAGCCTCTCCGAGCCATGGCAAGACAGTTTCGCGGGGCGATGCCGGGGATGACCGAGGCGATGCGGTCCGGGATATCGACGGCTTCCGCGCGGAGCTTGCGCGACGCCTTGACGAGTTGCGCCGAGAGGGGCGAAGCGAGGACGCTTCTTGAACGACTTTCGCCGGACGCGGTGGAATGGCTCCTGACCGACTGGATGCTGTTCGCCCGCGCCGAGCAATTGCCGCCGGCCACGGCGCAGGGCGGCGGCTCATGGCATCTCTGGCTGGTGATGGGCGGCCGCGGCGCGGGCAAGACCCGGACCGGCGCGGAATGGGTGCGTGGCATGGCGCTCGGCATTCCGCCGTTTTCCGATGAGCCAACCGGCCGGATCGCGATCGTCGCCGAGACGATGCAGGACCTGCGCGAGGTGATGGTGGAAGGGATCTCCGGTCTCCTCGCCGTCCACCCGCGCGACCAGAGACCGGCCTGGAGTGCTTCGCGTCGGCGGCTGGAATGGCCCAACGGCGCTATCGCGCAGGGGTTCTCGGCGGAGGATCCGGAATCGCTGCGCGGACCGCAGTTCGGCGCCGCCTGGTGCGATGAACTCGCCAAATGGGCCTATGCCGAGAAGACCTTCGACAATCTCCAGTTCGGGCTCCGGCTCGGCGAAAACCCGCGACAGGTGATCACGACGACGCCGCGCCCGACCAAGCTGCTCAAACGGCTGGCGGCCGACCCGACGACGGCGCTGAGCCATGCGCCGACACGGAAGAATGCCGCCAATCTCGCGCCGACCTTTCTGGCGCAGATCGTGGGCCGCTATGCCGGCACGGCGCTTGGATTGCAGGAACTCGACGGACTTTTCGTCGAGGACAGGGCGGATGCCCTGTTTCGGCGCGAGGTGCTGGAAGCCCAGCGCGTGGCGAAAGCCCCTGCGCTGAGCCGGATCGTCGTCGCCGTCGATCCGCCGGCGGGAAGCAGGCGCGGCGGTCGCTGCGGCATCGTCGCGGCGGGCAGGGACGAGGCCGGCACGCTCTACGTGATCGAGGACGGTTCGCTGGAAAATGCGCGCCCCGAGGTCTGGGCCGGGCGGGCGATCGACCTCTACCATCGCCACGCGGCGGATGCCCTGGTGGCCGAAATCAATCAGGGCGGGGACATGGTGACGAGCGTTCTCAATACGATCGACCCCGCCGTGCCGGTAACGGCGGTGCGTGCGAAACGCGGCAAGCATATCCGCGCCGAGCCCGTCGCCGCGCTCTACGCGCAGGGCCGGGTGCGCCATGCCGGCGCCTTTCCGGCGCTGGAGGACGAGATGGTGGCTTTCGGACCGGATGGATTGGCCGACGGCCGCTCGCCGGACCGGCTCGACGCGCTCGTCTGGGCGATCACGCATCTCGCGCTCGACAGCGAAGCCGGCGCACCGCGTGTGCGAAGGCTGGGATAAGCGCTATGTATCGACTGAACAAGCCGCCTTCGGGCGGCTTTTTTATTGCCTGGTCCATTGCCGGCCGATGAGGCCGGATCACGAGTTTTCCTAATGGAGAAGGAAATGGCACGCTTTCTTGAGCGCCTGTTCGGCGGCGAGACCAAACGCGACAAGGCGATCCGGCAGGCGCCGCTGGTGGCCTTCCACCAGCCGGCCTTTGGCTTCTTTTCGGATCGGGCGGGACCGGGGCTGGTTCACGCCGGCTTTCACCGTAACGCGGTCGTCTATCGCTGCGTGCGCCTTGTTGCCGAGGCCGCCGCGAGCCTGAGCTGGACCGTTCTGGTGAACGGCGCGGAGCAGCGCGGCCATGCGGCGGAAAGCCTCTTGGCGCGGCCGAACCCGCGCGAGAGCGGCACCGAATGGCTGGAGGGCCTTTACGGACATCTCCTGCTTTCCGGCAACGCCTATGCCGAACTGGTGACGGCCGGCGGCACAGTCCGCGAGGCGCATGCCCTGCGGCCGGATCGCGTCAGCCTGATGCCGGGCCCCGACGGCTGGCCGCAGGCCTACGAATACCGGGTCGGCGATCGTGTCCGGCGGATTCCGGTCGGGGAGGGCGGGGTGTCGAATGTGCTGCACCTGCGGTTGTTCGATCCGCTCGACGATCACTACGGCTTCGCGCCGCTTTCCGCCGCGCAGGTCTCGCTGGAAATGCATGAGGCGGCGAGCCGCTGGAACAAGGCGCTGCTGGATAACTCAGCCCGTCCTTCCGGCGCGCTGGTCTACTCCTCGGGCGACAATCTCTCGGATGACGAGTTCAAGCGTCTGAAGGACGAACTGGAGAACGCGTTCCAGGGCACCGGCAATGCGGGCCGGCCGATCCTGCTCGAAGGCGGGCTCGACTGGAAACCGCTCTCGCTCTCGCCGAAGGACATGGATTTCCTCGAAGCACGCTCCGGTGCGGCCCGCGAGATCGCGCTGGCCTTCGGGGTTCCGCCGCTGTTGCTGGGCCTGCCGGGCGACAACACCTACGCCAACTATGCCGAAGCGAACCGGGCCTTCTGGCGCACAACGGTTTTGCCGCTCGTGCAGCGGACGCAGGGCGCGGTGGCGCATTGGCTCCAGCCCTATTTCAGCGAGGAAATCCGCTTCGAGCCCGACCTCGACCGGATCGAGGCGCTCGCCGACGAGCGCGAGGCGCTCTGGCGCCGGGTTTCCGCCGCGCCGTTCCTGACCGACGACGAGAAACGCGAGGCACTCGGCTACGGACGCCGGAGCGCCGTCACGACGGAAAAAACGGCAGCCGGAAAATAGCGGCATGAACGCCGTCACCGAATCGATCCTCGCGCGCGGCGATCTCGCCCATCTCGCGCTGTTCCTCTGGGCGAGCGGGGCCTCCGCGCTGCTTGTCCATACGTTTCGCGAGATCGCCGCCGCGAACCGGCGCTTCGACGCCTTCGTCCGCGAACTCGCCCGCTTCAACAACCGTCATGGAGAACAGGCGCCATGAAACGCCTCAGATTGCGCCGCCGGCTCGACGCCGATGCGCGGCATAGCAACGATCAAACGGTCATCCGTCGCTTTTTCGCGCTGATCCAGCGGCTCGAGCGCCCGTTCCGGCGGGAGGAGGAGCTGCCCGCGCCGGAAGTGAAGGCGCGCATCACCGCGCTCGGCGACGATCCGATCCGCCCCAACTGACGCGAGGTTTCCATGGTTTCCAATACCCTTTCCGCCCGGCGCTTCTCCCCCGCGGGCGGGAACGGCGTCCACAGGCCTGCCCCCTCCCTCAAGCATGTGGACGCCACCTTTTCATCGAGCGCCGACGACGGCACGTTCGAGGGCTACGCCAGCCTGTTCGGCGTGATGGACCTCGGCCATGACGTGGTGATGCCCGGCGCGTTCCGCGAGTCGCTTGCGCGGCGCGGGGCCGGCGGCGTCAAGCTGCTCTGGCAGCATGATCCCGCCGAGCCGCTCGGCATCTGGACCTCGATCGCCGAGGACCAGCGCGGGCTCCACGTCCGCGGGCGGCTGAACCTCGAACGCGAGCGGTCGCGCGAGGTGCTCTCGCTCATGCATCAGGGCGCGCTCGACGGGCTCTCGATCGGTTACCGCACCGAGATCGAGCGCAAGGATCCCGAGACCGGCCTGCGCCGGCTCGAACGGATCGACCTGTGGGAAATCTCGCTGGTGACGTTTCCGCTGCTGCCGCAGGCGCGGGTCCATGCCGTCTCTCCCACGCTCGCGAAGAGCGGGTTTTTCGTCTCGTCCGGTCGCTGAACCGGATGTGTCCTCCGCCTCCGGGCGGATTTTCTCCCTCCAGAAGGAATGCAAGGATGGATCACAACCACGAAGGGCTGGCCGCCCCCGAATGAAAGCCATGGAGACTTTCGAGGCCTTCAAGGCGGCGAATGACGAACGCCTCGCGGAGATCGAGCGTCGCCAGCAGGCGGATGTGCTGCTGGAGGAAAAGGTCGACCGCCTCAACCGCGAACTCGACCTGATGACGACCCGCGCCGGTCGCCCCGCGCTCGGCGGCGCCTCGCGGCGCGAGGAGATCGCCTCGATCGAGCACAAGGCCGCGTTCGAGAACTACGCCCGCACCGGGCAGGCCGACGCGATCCGCCTCGTCGAATCGAAGGCGCTCAACGGTGCGGTCGCGCCGGACGGCGGCTATCTGCTGCCGCCGGGCGCCGAGGCCGCGATCCTGGCGCGGATGGCGGCGCTCTCGCCGATCCGTTCGATCGCGACCGTTCGTCCGCTGGCCAACTCGGCGCTGAAGAAGGCGGTCTATCCGGCGGGCGCCAACGCCGGCTGGGCGTCGCAGGCCGCGCCGTCGAACACGGTTGGCGCGACCCAGTATGCCGAGCTGGCCTTCCCGACGATGGAACTCTTCGCCCAGCCGGCGGCGACGCAGGCGATGCTCGACGATGCCGCCGTCGATGTGGAAAGCTGGATCGCGGACGAGATCGTCTATTCCTTCGCGGAAGCGGAAAGCGCCGCCTTCATCGGCGGGGACGGCGTCAACGCGCCGAAGGGGCTGCTCAGCTATCCGACGGTTGACGATGCCTCCTACGCCTGGGGCAGCCTCGGCACGGTTTCGACCGGCGCCGCCGGCGCGTTCCCGGCCTCGAACCCCTCGGATGTGCTGGTGGATTTCACGCACACGCTGCGCAGCGCCTATCGCCAGCACGCGACTTTCGTGATGAACCGCAAGACGCAAGGCGCGATCCGGAAGTTCAAGGATGCGAATGGCAACTACCTCTGGGCGCCGCCGGCGACGATCGGCGCGAAGGCGACCCTGATGAACTTCCCGGTCGTCGAGGCCGAGGACATGCCGGATATTGCCGCAAATTCGCTTTCGATCGCCTTTGGCGATTTCCGGCGCGGTTATCTGGTGATCGACCGCATTGGCATCCGCGCGTTGCGGGATCCGTATTCGGCCAAGCCCTACGTGCTGTTCTACACCACCAAGCGTGTCGGCGGCGGCGTGCAGGATTTCGAGGCGATCAAGCTGCTGAAGTTTGCGGCGTAAGGATGGGCGGGCGCGCGGGCCTTAGCGGAGGCCGGCGCCCCATTTCCGCATCGTCGCGTCGATCCAGCCGCGCTGCGGCGCCACGCGCACAGCCTGCGCGATGGTGCCGCAGCTCTCCGCGTTGCCGAACTTCTCGCGACCGTAGACCACGCCGACGACCAGCCCGCCATCGATGACGGGACCACCGGAATCGCCGGTGCACACCGCGAAATCCGACAGATCGGCATCCGGCCGCAGGCCGAGCCGCAGAAAGCGCGGGTAGAGCTTCGGCAGGACCAAAACGCGCGCGCTCCGCAGCGTGCCGGCACTGGCGTCATCCTGCTCGGCGGCAAGGCCGAAACCGGCGAGTGTCCGCCCGACGCCGATCTCGTGCGCGCTCTCGCCGCTGTCGACCGGCATCGGCTGGAAACGCGCCGGCAGATCGCTGTCGAGCCGCACGAGGGCCATATCGATGGAGACGCGCGCACGCGGCGAAAAGCCCGGATTGATCGCCTTGGCGGCAATCCGCTGGAGGACGTGCGAACCATCCTCCGGATAGGCGATCGCGACCTCCTTGTTGCCGGCGACGCAATGCGCCGCCGTCAGGATGATGTTGCGGGCAACGATCGTGCCCGTGCAAGCGCCGTGCTTGTTGCCCTGTCGGGACAGCACCATCACGAGATTCGCGCCGAGCGCCGAGTTGCCCCGCACCGAGGAACCGCCGAGGGCCATTGCGCCGGTGTTCGACAACAGGGCCGGCGCGGCCAACAGCGCAGCCGAAAGAAACCGAAGAAAGCGTTTTGTCACGGCGCGGACCATCGCACCGGGACCGGGCGCATGCAAGCGCCAATCGGGCGCATCAACCACCAAGAAATGGACTGCCAAGATGATCCCCGTTCTTCTGGATGGCCCCGCGCTCGAACCCGTATCCCTCGCTGAAGCGAAACTGTGGCTAAGGCTTGACGGACCGGAGGAGGACGATCTGGTCCGCGCCCTGATCGTCGCCGCGCGCCTGCTGGTCGAGGCCGAGATCGGCCAGGTCCTGATCGGCCAGAACTGGCGTCTGGTGGGGGACGAATGGCCGGATGGCGAGACGATCCCCGTGCGGGTGGGGCGTATTCTCGGCATCAACGGCGGGCGGGTTTTCAATGCCAACGGCGTCGCGACCCTGCTGGCGGCGGACCGGTTCACGGTGTTTCCCCATGCCGAGCCGCCGGCGATCCTGCCGCTTGACCGGCCGGTGCCGGGGAGGCTGCTCTCGGGCATCGAGGTCGACCTGCGGCTCGGTTACGGCGAGGCGGCGAGCGATGTGCCGGAGACGATCCGGCTCGCGATCCGCCGGCTTGTCACGTTGTGGTTCCACGAGCGCGACGATCCCCGCGTGATCGAGGCCGGTCTGCCGCCGCAGATCCGCGCGCTGCTCCGCCCCTTCCGTCGCATCCGGCTTTGAGGTCCGGCCATGAGCGAACCCGTTCACCCCGTTCGCGCCCTGCAGGAGGCGCTCAGGAACCATCTCGTCGCGCAGCCCGCGCTTGTCGCGATCCTCGGCCAGGCCGTCTTCGAGACGCCCCCCCGCGGCGCGAAGCCGCCCTTCATCGCGTTCGGGGATGCTGTTGTGCGCGACGCCGGTTCGGCGGCGCGCGAGGCCGTGACGGTCGAATTCGACCTTGTCGTGCATGCGGCGGAGCGGGGCACGCATTCGGCGCTCGACATCCTGTCGGCCGTGGAAGCGGCCCTCAGGCTGCCGATGCCGGAACCGGCCGGTCACCATCTCGTCTCAATCGAGACCCGGCAAGGCCACGTGCGGCATGACGCGACCCGCAATCTGACCCGCGCGGGCCTGAGGCTCCGCGCCTTCCTCGAACCGCTCTGAAGGAAATCGACATGGCAGCTCAACGCGGCAAGGACATTCTTCTCAAGCTCGACGACGGCACCGGGACCTTCGTGTCCGTCGCCGGGCTGCGGACGCGCAAATTCGCGCTCAACGCCGAGGCGGTGGACGTGACCCACAGCGAATCCGCCGGCCGCTGGCGCGAGCTGCTCGACGGAGCCGGCGTCCGGCGCGCCAGCGTGACGGGCGCGGGCATTTTCTGCGACGCCCAGTCCGATGCGCTGGTCCGGCAGGTGTTTTTCGACGGTCTCGTCCGGAGCTGGCAGCTGGTCCTGCCGGATTTCGGC
>JAVTWI010000130.1:0-12680 GCA_032229845.1 Rhabdaerophilum sp. | reverse complement strand
AAGAGCGAGAAGTGCATCCTGTGCTATCCGCGCATCGAGGTCGGCCAGCCGACAGTATGCTCGGAGACCTGCGTCGGTCGCATCCGCTATCTCGGCGTCATGCTCTACGACGCCGACGCGATTGAGGATGCCGCCTCCGCGCCGGATGACAAGCACCTCTATGAAGCCCAGCTCAAGGTCTTCAAGGATCCGAACGATCCGCGCGTGATCGAGCAGGCGCGCAAGGACGGCGTGCCGGAAGCCTGGCTCGAAGCGGCGCGTGTCTCGCCGATCTGGAAAATGGCGATGGAGTGGAAGGTCGCCTTCCCGCTCCACCCGGAATACCGCACGCTGCCGATGGTCTGGTATGTGCCGCCGCTCTCGCCGATCACCGCCGCCGCCGAGGCCGGCAAGATGGGCACGGATCGCGGCATGCCGGATGTGAAGTCGCTCCGTATTCCCTTGCGCTATCTCGCCAACCTCCTGACGGCGGGCGACGAGGCGCCGGTCGCGACCGGCCTCGAGCGGATGCTGGCGATGCGGGCCTACATGCGCGCCAAGACCGTCGATGGCGTCATCGACGAGGCGGTGGCGAACAAGGTCGGCCTGACCGGGCTCCAGATTGAGGAAATGTATCGCTACATGGCGATCGCCAACTACGAGGACCGCTTCGTCATCCCGACGACGCATCGCGAGACCACGGAGGATGCCTACGACCTGCGCGGCGGCTGCGGCTTCTCGTTCGGCAACGGCTGCTCGTCGACAGAGACCAACCTTTTCGGCGCGAAAACGCTCACCGGCAAGCCGGCGAAGAACCCGATGGAGGCCGTGTGATGCGGATTCTCAAGGCCCTCTCGGCCCTCCTCACCTATCCCTCGGAAGCGCTTCTTGAAGCCCTTCCGGAAATCGGCGGCCTCGTCGAGCGCGATACGCTCCTCGGCAAGGCCGACCGGGCCGCACTGCAGGCACTGCTCCGTCATCTCGCGGACGGCGATCTCTTCGACCGGCAGGAGGCTTACGGCCTCCTGTTCGACCGCACCCGCTCGCTCTCGCTCCATCTCTTCGAGCATGTCCATGGCGAGAGCCGGGACCGGGGGCAGGCGATGGTCGATCTCATCCGCGTTTACGAGGAAGGCGGCTATACGCCGACCACCGAGGAACTGCCGGATTTCCTGCCGCTGTTCCTCGAATATGCCTCGACGCGCGATCCGAAGGAGGCGCTCGACCTCATCGGCCAGCCGGCGCATGTCGTCACCGCGCTCGCCGAACGTCTCGCCAAGCGCACCTCGCCCTACGAGGCTGTATTCCGCGCGCTGTTGAGCCTTGCGAAGGCGAAGCCGGACGCGGCCGCGCTCGAAGCGCTGCGTGCCGAGCCGGACCCGGAGCCCGACGATCTCGAAGCGCTCGATGCCGCCTGGGAGGAAGAGGAAGTCCGCTTCGGTCCCGGCGCGGCAAGCGCCTGCGGCAAGGAGGGACTTGGCGCAAAACTGCGTCAGGCAACCCGCCCCGCGCCGGGCATGGAACCGGCTGCTGCCGCCGGTCCGCGCACCACAGTCCAGCATTCCGGTTCACGGCTCTGATCCGAGGAGATCTGTCATGGCCAATTACATCAATCACGCCCTGTTCGGCTGGTATCCCTACCTCGCGCTGACGGTGTTCGTCCTCGGCTCGATCATCCGCTTCGACCGCGAGCCCTACACCTGGAAAGCGGGCTCCTCGCAGCTTCTGCGCCAGAGGCAGCTCCGGCTTGGTTCGAACCTGTTCCATGTCGGCATCCTGATCATCTTCTTCGGCCATCTCGGCGGGCTTCTCACCCCGATACAGGTGTTCGATGCGCTCGGTATCGCCCATGGCTTCAAGCAGGGGCTGGCGATCGTCGTCGGCGGTCTCGCCGGGCTGATGTGCCTCGCCGGGATTGCGATCCTCACCCATCGCCGGCTGTTCGACCCGCGCATCCGTGCGACGTCGAGCTTCTCGGATACCGCGATCCTGCTGATCCTGTTCGCGCAGCTTCTGCTTGGCCTGCTCACGATCCCGGTCTCGCTCGGCCACATGGATGGGGGCGAGATGGTGAAGTTCATGACCTGGGCGCAGGGCGTTCTCACGCTTCAGCCCGATGCCTGGATGCAGGTGAAGGACGTGAACATCATCTTCAAGCTGCACCTCACACTGGGGATGACGATCTTCCTGCTGTTCCCGTTCACCCGGCTTGTCCACATCTGGTCCGCCCCGATCTGGTATCTCGGCCGGCGCGGCTATCAGGTCGTGCGTTCGCGCCGCAATCTGAACCCGGCGGAGTGAGGGTCATGGAACCGCAATCCGCCGCCCCGCCGGTCTGCGATCTCAAGTCGCCGAAGCTCGACCATCGTCCGCGCGCGGTCAGCGTGAACGGGGTCACCATCCCGCGCGGCGAGATCGCGCGGGAAACCCAGAACCATGCCGCGTCGACGCCGATCATGGCCTGGAAGGCGGCAGCGCGCGCCCTCGTCATCCGCGAACTGCTGCGGCAGGAAGCGGCGCGACGCGGGATAGCCGCGACGCCCATGGAGGATGGCGAAGGCCGTCGGGAGACGGAAGACGAAGCCGCCATGCGCGCGCTCGTCGAGACCGACGTCCGTCTGCCGGAAGCGGACGAGGAAACCTGCCGGCGCTACTACGAGCACAACCGCGCGAAGTTCCGCTCGGCGACGCTCTACGCGCCGCGCCATATCCTGCTCGCTGCCGCGCCGGGCGACCGGCAAGCTCGTGAGGCGGCCCGGCATGAAGCCGAACGCCTCGCCGCCGTGCTCAACGACAGGCCCGATACCTTCGAGGCGATCGCGGCCGAGGTTTCCGCCTGCCCCTCCGGCAAGACCGGTGGCGCGCTCGGCCAGATCGGGCCGGGCCAGACCGTGCCGGAATTCGAGAAGGCGCTGGAGACGATCCCGGTCGGGGATGCGGTGGCGCTGGTTGAGACCCGTTACGGTTTCCATCTCGTCCGGCTCGATCGCAAGGAGCCGGGCCGCGATCTGCCGTTCGAGATCGTCCGCGATCGCATCAAGGCTTATCTCGAAGATGCCGTCCGGCATCGCGCCATGCGCCAGTATGTCGAGGAACTTGCCGCTCGCGCGACGATCGTCGGGATCGATCTCGCGGCGGATGCCAATCGTCCGCAATAAGAAGACGAGGGAGGAACGTCCATGCTGCTCGGTTCCCTGCTTTCCGGGCTTCAGAGCCCGGCCTACGCGGCGACGCTGATCGAGGAGACCGGAGATCTCCTGCTGCTGGCTCGAATCGAGCAGGCGGGCAGGGCCTTCGATGAAAGCCCGGGCGATTACGCCGCCAATGCGGTCGCCCGCTTCAGCCAGAGCGCCAGCGACGAGGATTGGCTCGCGTTGATGACGGCGCTCGAAAAATCGGATGCGCCGGCCTCCACCTGCCTCGGGCGGATGGTGCACTGGGCGCTCGACAAGGATTCGGCGGAACTGGCGCCGGCAACGGGAGCCTGTTCCTGCGGAGGGCAGGGAGGCTGCCATGAACCCGGCTAGCATGAACCCGGCTGGGATGAACCCGGCTGGCATGGGGCAGGCGGACAGGGACCAGGCTGGCCAGGAGGCCTTCTCCATCCCCGCGCTTCCGGCCGAACTGCTGGACCGGCCACTCGATTATCTGGCCGCCGATCACGAGCGCCATCGCGCCGTCTGCGCCTTTCTCAAGCGCGTGGTGCGCGAGGGGGCGATCAGGGGGGCGAGCGCCGGCGCGGTGGCGGGCTTTCTCAACAAGGAATTCCCGCTCCACCTCGCCGACGAACACGGCGCGCTTTATCCGGCCTTGGTGCGGCGTTCGCGCGATGACGAGGACTTCGTTGCCGCGCTCCAGCGCATCGCCGCCGCGCAGGATGCGGCCGTCGCCAGCCTCACGCCGGTCGTCTCTGGTCTGAAGGCGGTCAGCGCGCTGCCGGCCGCCCGCCTCACGCCGCAACTGGCGCAGGCGCTGGACGAATACGTGCGGGAAGAGGAACAGCGTCTCGCCTTCGAGAACGCGGTGATCCTGCGGATCGCCGATGTTCGCCTGCGCAAGAGCGATATCGAAGCCATCCGGGGCGACATGAAGGCCCGTCGGGGAGTCGGCGGGCGATGAAGACCGCGCTGGACCACCTCTTTGACCGCAACGTCTCCTGGGCGCAGGCCAAGACGCGCGACGACCCGGATTTCTTTCGCCGCATGGCCGAGCAGCAGCGGCCGGACTATCTCTGGATCGGGTGTTCGGACAGCCGCGTGACGGCGAACGACGTGCTCGGCCTCGTGCCGGGGGCGGTGTTCGTTCACCGCAACATCGCCAATGTCGTCCATACCAGCGACATGAACATCCTCTCCGTGCTGGAATTCGCGATCCATCATCTGAAGATCCAGCACATCATCGTTTGCGGTCACTACAGTTGCGGCGGCATCGAGCGCGCGCTCAGCGACGAGAAGTCCGCGCTGGTCGATCACTGGCTCCAGCCGATCGTGATGCTCTACCGCAAGCACAGGGCGATCATCGACGCGATTCCCGATCCCGCCGCCCGGATCGACCGGATGTGTGAGATCAATATCGAGCTACAGGTCAGACGTATCGCGGCGACGCCGATCGTCGAGCAGGCCTGGCAGAGAGGCCTGCCGCTCGCGATCCACGGCTGGATCTACGGCGTCCATGACGGGCTGATCCGTGCGCTCGGCACCCCCGTCACCTCGATCGAGGACCGCGACGCGATGGCGACGATCGACGCGCGCGTCGTCGATCCGGTTGAGCCGGTCAGCATGGTGAGGCAACATGCGATCGAGGCTTTCGAAAGCCTTCAGGCGCTCGAACCTTCGGAAGGGCTCGATTGCTGCCCTGCCCATAATCTCGCCCGCCCGGACCGAACGCCATGACGTCTTCACCTGCCCTCCCCGCCCGGATCGGGATCGTCACGATTTCGGACCGCGCTTCCGCCGGCCAATACGCCGACGAGAGCGGGCCGGCGATCAAGGCCTATCTCGACGAGATTCTTACCTCGCCCTGGGAGGCGCTCGTCCGCATCATCCCGGACGGAATCGAGAGCGTGTCCGGCACGCTGGTGGATCTCGCGGACCGGGAGGGGTGCGATCTCATCCTCACTACCGGCGGCACCGGCCCCGCGCCGCGCGATCTCACGCCCGAGGCGGTTCAGGCCGTCATCTCCCGCGAATTGCCGGGTTTCGGTGAATTGATGCGCAAGGTCAGCCTCGAAAGCGTGCCGACCGCCATTCTCTCGCGCCAGCTTGCCGGCACGCGCGGCGCGACCCTGATTATTACCCTGCCGGGTAAGCCGGGTTCGATCCGGACCTGCCTCAACGCCGTGTTCCCGGCGGTACCTTATTGCCTCGATCTCATCGGCGCGCGGCGGCTCGAAACCGACCCCTCGCGCTGCGCCGCCTTCCGACCGAAAGCCTGAACCATGAACGACGTTTCCGCCGACCTGACACCGATCGCCGCGCTTCCTTACGCCGAAGGCGCCTATCCCGATGCACTGCTCGACCGGATCGTGCGCGACTTCCAGGCGGCCGGCTACCGCATCGCCGGCGTGCTCCAGCATGATTTCGCGCGCCGCGATCGCACACGCTGCGATATGAACCTCGAGGATCTGTCCTCGGGCGAACTTGTCGCCCTGTCCGAGGATCGCGGCCCGGCGGCGCGTGGCTGCCGGATCGATCAGGGCGGGCTCGTCCGCGCCGCGGCGCTGGTGGAGGCTGCTCTCGCAAGAGGGCCGGTCGATCTGCTGGTCGTCAACAAATTCGGCAAGATCGAAAGCGAGGGCGGCGGTCTGCGGGACGTGATCGCCGAAGCCGCTGCGCGCGGCATTCCGGTGATCGTCGGCGTGCCGTTGCGCAATCTCGATGCCTGGAACGCCTTCGCCGGGGCCTTTGCGACATCCTTCCCGGTAACAGGGGCGGGGCTTGGCGATTGGCTTGCCGCGCATCGGCCGGAGTGGCGGGATGTCCGGGACGTCTGGCCGGCTCACGTGGCAGGGGAAATTCCCGACCGCATTTGACTTGGTCCCCGCCTCCCCCTCACAATCCGGCCAACAGGCCGAAGGGCCGGACAAGGGGAGGATGGATCAACCGTGACGCTGCCGCCGACGCTGAATTCGCTCCGCCTGCCGGTTGTCGCCGCGCCGCTCTTCATCATTTCCAATCCGGATCTCGTGATCGCGCAATGCAAGGCGGGAATCGTCGGTGCATTCCCGGCGCTTAACGCTCGCGAGGCGCAGGGCGAGCCGGTCGAGCTGGAGCGTTGGCTCAAGCGTATCACCGAGGAACTCGACCGGCACAACCAGGCGAATCCGGATAGCCTCGCCGCGCCGTTCGCCGTCAATCAGATCGTTCATCGCTCGAACACCCGGCTTGAACGCGACATTGAGATCTGCGCGAAGTGGAAGGTGCCGGTCTGGATCACCTCGCTCGGCGCGCGGGTCGAGGTCAACGAGGCCGCCCATTCCTGCGGCGGCATCACACTCCATGACGTCATCAACGTCGAATTCGCCCGCAAGGCGATCGAGAAGGGGGCAGACGGGCTGATCGCTGTCGCCGCCGGGGCGGGCGGCCATGCCGGGACGATTTCGCCGTTGGCGTTGATCCAGGAAATCCGCGCCTTCTTCGACGGGCCGCTGCTGCTCTCCGGCGCGATCTCGACAGGAGACGCCATTCTGGCGGCGCAGGCGATGGGGGCGGACCTTGCCTATATCGGCTCGGCCTTCATCGCGACGGCGGAGGCCCATGCGTCGCCCGCCTACAAGACGATGATCGTCGAGAGCGGCGCGAGCGACATCGTCTATTCGAACTACTTCACTGGCGTGCACGGCAATTATCTCAAAGGTTCGATCCGCGCGCAGGGCCTCGATCCGGACAACCTGCCCGTCAGCGATGCCTCGCAGATGAATTTCGGCTCGGGAAGCGCCAAACCCAAGAGCTGGAAGGAAATCTGGGGCGCGGGGCAGGGGATCGGCGCCGTGCGAGAGGTGGCGCCGGCCGCGCGCGTCGTCGACCGGCTCGAAGCCGAATACCGCGCGGCGATCCGTCGTCTCGCGGCGGCGACGGCCGCGTATGACGGTCGCGACGACACGCTCTCCAGACTGATGATGCCGTCGTAAGGCCGCCGGCTGAACCGGATCAGAGCTTGACGATGACCGGTGCGCCGACCGGGACCCGCGAATAGAGGTCGATCACGTCCTGATTGATCATGCGGATGCAGCCGCTCGAAACGGATTTGCCGATGCTCCAGGGCTCGTTGGTACCATGGATACGGTAGAAGCTGTCGCGCCCGTTGCGGTAGAGGTAGAGCGCCCGCGCCCCGAGCGGATTCGACAGGCCCGGCTCCATGCCTCCGGCCCAAGGTCCGTTGCGTTCCGGTTCGCGTGCGATCATTTCCTTCGTCGGCGTCCAGCGTGGCCATTCACCCTTGCGGCCGACAACCGCGCGACCGGCCCAGGCCATGCCCTCCTTGCCGACACCGACGCCGTAACGCATCGCCCGTCCGCCTTCCATCACGAGGAAAAGCGCGCGTTCACGCGTGTCGACGATGACCGTGCCCGGCATTTCCGAGGTCGGAAACTCGACGACGCGGCGCAGAACCTCGGGGTCCACCTCTTCGAAATCGACCGCCGGGATCGGATAACGCTCGTCCGGCAATTCGTCATAGAGCGCGGCGAGATGCGGCGGAATGATCACCGACCGAGCCAACGTCTCGGGCGGCGGTTCGAGACGCTGCGTCGCACAGCCGGCAAGAGCGAAGGGCGTAGCCGCGAGAAAGGCGCGACGGGAGAAGGTGAAAGGCACTTTGGCTGTCTCCAGATTGACCTTTGCCCAACCAACCGGTCGATTGGGGAGTTTGTGAGACAGATACGCCCTGAGAAGTTTATTTCTCCTTTAACCGTATTTCTTAAGTGCTGCGTTGCAGCAATGTAACAGGTCAGTGCCGCCCGCCCTTCTCGCGGGCGATGATCATTTTCATGATCTGGGCCGTGCCGTCACCGATTTCGAGCCCCATGACGTCGCGCAGGCGCTGCTGATGCGGCAAATCGAGCGACCAGCCGTAGTGACCATGCGTGAGCAGGCACTGGTGAATGACATCGACCGCGGTTTTCGGGCAGAGCCATTTGCACATCGCGGCTTCGGCCGTGTGCGGCAGGTCGGCATCCTTGAGGCGCAGGGTGTGATAGCAGAGCTGGCGCGCGGCGGCGATGGCGGTCTCGCCTTCCGCGAGCGGGAAGGTCACGCCCTGGTTTTTGGCAAGCGGTGCGCCGAAGGCCTTGCGCTCCCTGATATAGGCCCAGCTCTCGTCGAGCGAGGCCTGCGCGGCGGCAATCACCTGCAATCCGATCAACGCGCGCGAGAAATCGAAGCCCTGCATCACCTGCACAAAGCCCGCGCCCTCATCGGCGAGCCGGAAGCTTGCCGGAATGCGCACCTCGTCGAAGAAGATCGAGCTGCGACCGATGGCGTGGCTGCCGAGATCCTTGTAGCGCAAGGTCGAGACGCCCGGCGTATCCATCGGCACGAAGAACGCCGAGACGCCGCGCGCCCCTTCTTCCCGCGAGCCGGTGCGGGCGAAGAGCACGACAGCATCGGCCTGATCCGCCATCGAGATCGAGGACTTCTCGCCCTTGAGGATATAGCCGTTGCCGTCCTTCCGCGCCGAGAGTGAAAGGTTCGCGGCGTCCGAACCGCCGCGCGGTTCGGTGAGCGCGATGCAGAACACCTTCTCGCCGGCGGTCAGTTGCGGCAGCCACTCCAGTGCGAGATCGCGCGGCGCGTGCTGCGCCATGATCTTGCCGGTGAGCGAGGAGAGGATCTGCGCATAGGCGACGTTGAGATCGCCATAACCGATCTGCTCCGCGATCTACCGGATGGTGAGGCTCGCAAGGCCCAGCCCGCCGAACGCCTCGGGGAGTTCGGGCGCGATCAACCCCAGCGAGCCCATCTCGCGGATGAGAGCACGGTCGATCCGCGCTTCCGCCTCGCGCTTCTGGTAATACGGCGCGACCTTCTCTGCGGAGAAGCGTTGCGCGACCGCCTGAATTTCGCGCTGTTCGTCGCTGAGCGAGGGGTCGATTCCGGTCATCGAGGCCTCACTTCACGAACTTGCGGAATTCGGGCTTGCGCTTCTCCTTGAGCGCGGCGACGCCTTCTTTGGATTCGTCGGTCTCGTAATAGAGTTTGAGCGCATACATCCCCATCTCGGCGATGCCAGCCTGATGCGCGGTGTCCATGTTGAACGACCGCTTGGCGATGGCGAGTGCGGTGGGGGAGCGTTCGCACAGTTCCTCGCCCCAGGCCTGCACAGTCTCGTCGAGCTTGTCAGCGGGCACGCAGAGGTTCGCAAGGCCCATCGCCTCGGCTTCCGCGCCGGAGTAGCGCCGGCACATGTACCAGATCTCGCGGGCCTTTTTCTCGCCGACGACACGCGCGAGAAAGGCCGTGCCATAGCCGGGGTCGACCGAACCCATTTTCGGGCCAACCTGGCCGAAGATCGCCTTGTCCGAGCAGATCGTTAGATCGCAGATCGTGGCGAGCACGTTGCCGCCGCCGATCGCATAGCCCTGTACGCGGGCGATGACGGGCTTCGGCATGTTGCGGATGGTGTTGTGGAGGTCTTCCATCGGCAGGCCGATGGTGCCGCGCCCGTCGTAGTTCGCATCATGCGCGCCCTGATCGCCGCCGGTGCAGAAGGCGCGGTCACCGGCGCCAGCCAGCACGATGGCACCGACGTTCTTGTTCCAACCGGCCTTGTTGAAGGCGCGGATCAGCTCCTCGCAGGTGGTACCGCGGAAGGCATTCATCTTGTCCGGGCGGTTAATGATGATCCAGGCGACACCGTTGCGGATCTCATAGAGGATATCGGTGAATTCCATCGTGTAGCCTCCTCAACCGTTCATCGTCAGGCCGCCGGAGACGCTGATCACCTGTCCGGTGATATAGGCCGCGTCATCGGAGGCAAAGAAGGCGATCATGCCCGGCAGGTCGGAGGGTTCGCCGATCCGCCCGAGCGGAATGGCGCGGCGGAAGGCCTCGACCAGCTTCTCCGGGTTGCCCGCGCCTTCCTTGTAGTCAGCGAACAGCGCGGTATCGGTTGGGCCGGGGCAGACAACATTGACTGTGATGTTGTGGCGGGCATGTTCGCGGGCAATCGTCTTCGAGAAGGCGACAAGCCCACCCTTGCAGGCGGCATAGACCGCCTCGCCCGAGGAGCCGACCCGCGCCGCATCCGACGAGATGTTGATGATGCGGCCGGCCTTGCGCTCCGCCATGCCCGGCAGCACGGCGTGATGCATGTTGAGCGCGCCGGTGAGGTTGATCGCGATCAGGCGTGCCCACTCGTCCGGCACTGTCTTGGTGAAGGGTTTGAACACGTCCCATCCGGCGTTGTTGACGAGGATGTCGATCGGACCAAGCGAGACTTCGACGGCGGCGATTGCAGCATCAACGCCGGTGCGGTCGGTGATGTCGCAGGCAAAGGCTCTTGCGGTGCCGCCGGCCGTCGTGATGGCATCGGCTACAACCTGCGCCGCTTCGAGATTGCGGTCGAGCACGGCGACCTTGGTGCCCTCTTCGGCGAAACGCTTGCAGGTTGCCCCGCCAATCCCGCCGCCACCGCCGGTGATAATGATCACCTTGTCTTTCAGGCCTCGCATGTTTTCCCCGGACTTTCTGTGGGTAGCGGAGGCTACCGCATCGTTTTGCTGGTCAAATTATATATCAATGCTATGATATAAAAAATCGCCTGTCAAACGAACTTAGGTTGGGTCCCGAATGACCGCGCAGCAAATTCGCCCGAGCACCCAAAATGCGCCCGTCTCGCCGTTCGAGATCGCAAATCGGTTGTTCTTCCGACTCTATCAGGCATCGAATCTCCTGCATAAAACCGGGACGAAGGCCGTCGATGCCTATGGCGCGACAACCCAGCAATGGGCGGTGCTGGGCGCGCTCGCGCGTCCGGCGGTTCTGGAGGGTGGATTATCCATCAAGCAGTTGCTGGAATATCTGCTGGTGTCGCGTCAGAATCTCACACCGGTGATCGACCGGTTGGAAGCTGCGGGCCTCGTGGAGCGGGTCCGTGATGACGGCGACGGACGCAAACGGCAAATTCGCCTCACAACAAAAGGCCGCGAGGTCTGGAGCGCGATGCGGGCCGACATCGAGCGCTACTATGCGAGCGCGCTCGATGGCTTTTCGCTGGAAGAGAGCTTCCTGCTGATGCGCCTGCTCGAACGCCTCGGCAAGGGGCTCGAACGGCTCGACGGTCTCAGGTGAGTCCGCCCATGAGGACGTATTTGAGTTCGACGAACTCCTCGATTCCGTGGCGTCCGCCCTCGCGTCCGAGGCCGGATTCCTTGACGCCGCCGAACGGCGCGACCTCGTTGCCGAGGATCGCCGAATTGACGCCGACCATGCCGGATTCGAGTTCGTCCGCGACCCGGAAGGCCCGGGCAAGGTCCTTGGTGTAGAAATAGGCGGCGAGGCCGAAGGGCGTCGAATTGGCGAGGTGCAGCACCTCCTCCTCGGTCTCGAACCTGTAGACCGCGGCCACCGGGCCGAAGGTCTCCTCCCGGCTGAGCGCCATCTCGGTGTTGACACCCGTCAGCACGGTCGGGGTGTAGAAGGTGCCGCCGAGGGAATGGCGCGCGCCACCGGTGACGACTGCCGCGCCTCTGGCCCTGGCGTCCTCGACGTGCCGTTCGACCTTGGCGAGGGCATTGGCGTTGATGAGCGGGCCCTGCACGACGCCCTCGGCATCGCCGGGGCCGACCTTGAGCGCCGCGACCGCCTTTGCGAAGGCCTCGACAAAACGATCGTGGATGCCGGCCTGCACGAAGAGCCGGTTGGTGCACACGCAGGTCTGGCCCATGTTGCGGAACTTGGCGATCACCGCCCCCGCGACCGCCGCGTCGAGATCGGCGTCGTCGAACACGATGAAGGGCGCGTTGCCGCCGAGTTCGAGCGCGACCTTCTTCACGGTCGAGGCCGCCTGCCGCATCAGGAGCTTGCCGACGGCGGTCGAACCCGTGAAGCCGATGAGGCGCACGGTGGGGTGCTCGGTCATCACCTTGCCGATCGCGACCGCATCGCCCGTGACGATGTTGAGCACGCCCGGCGGCATTCCCGCCCTCTCGGCGAGCAGGCCGAGCGCCAGCGCGGTCAGCGGCGTATCCGGCGCCGGCTTGACGACGAAGGTGCAGCCGACCGCGAGGCCCGGCGCGCATTTGCGGGTGATCATCGCCGCCGGGAAGTTCCACGGCGTGATCGCGGCGCAGACGCCGATCGCCTGCTTCTGCACGATGATCTTCGAGTTCGGGAACGGCGAGGGCACGGTCTCGCCGTAGATGCGCTTGGCTTCCTCGGCGTAGAACTCGACGAAGGAGGCGGCATAGGCGACCTCGCCGCGCGCTTCGGCGAGCGGCTTGCCCTGCTCGGCGGTCATGATGCGCGCGAGGTCCTCCTGGTTCGCCATGATCAGCTCGAACCAGCGCCGGAGGATCGCGGCGCGCTCCTTGGCCGGCTTCTTCGCCCAGGGCTTGAAGGCGCGTTCGGCGGCGAGGACCGCATCCTCGGCTTCCCTCGCGCCGAACTCCGGCACGCGCGCGAGTTCGGCCCCGTCGGCCGGGTTGGTGACCACGCTCGTCGGCGAACCGACCCATTGCCCGTCAATCAGGCACTGCGTGCGCA
>JAVTWI010000129.1:0-12680 GCA_032229845.1 Rhabdaerophilum sp. | reverse complement strand
GCGGTGAAGACGAGGTCGCGCAGCCGCGCCGGGCCGAGCAGGCGAGTAATGCGCGCAACATTGCGGATCGAGAGGCAATTGCCGAGCGTCCGCGCGATCGGGAAGCCGAAGCGCGCGTCCCCGGTGGCGATGCGCAGGTCGCAGGCGCAGGCGATGATCGCGCCGCCGCCGGTCACCGAGCCGGCGATGGCGGCGATGGTGGGCACGGGGCAGGTTTCGATTGCGCGCAGGATGCCTTCGACGCGCGCTTCGTAGGCGATGGAATCCTCGGCAGTGCAGATATCCTGCAACTCCGAGAAATCGGTGCCCGAAGCGAAGGCCCTGTCGCCAGCCCCGGTCAGCACCAGCACGCGCGGCGAACCGTAGGCTTCCGGCGCGGCGCAGATGCGGCCGATCTCGTCATACATCGCATAGGTCAGTGCGTTGCGGGCCTGCGGACGGTTGAGGGTGATGGTGCCGACGGGGCCGTCGAGCGTGTAGAGGATGTCGGGTTTCGCCTGGCTCATGCGGCTCTTCCTAGGCAATGCGGGACGCGGCTTCAATCCTGCTCGGAAACCGGGATCGCGGTCTTGTGCTTGACGCAGCTCAGCGCGAAACTTGACTGGATCGAGGCAACACCGGTGAGGCGCGAGAGCCTGTCGCGGATGAAGGTCTCGTAGTCTTCGAGCGAGCCGACGACGATGCGCATCAGGTAATCGTGCGTGCCGGTCATCAGGTAGCACTCCATCACCTCCGGCCAGCGCTTCACAGCGGCGTTGAAGTTTTCCAGTTCGCTCTCGCGCTGGCGTTCGAGCCGGACGGAGGCGAAGACATTGATGCCAAGGCCGACGCGCGTCTGGTCGACGGTTGCGATGTAGCCGGTGACGACCCCGGCCTCCTCCAGCATCCGCACGCGGCGGAGGCAGGGTGAGGGCGAGAGGCCGACCCGCTCGGCGAGGTCGGTATAGGTGATGCGGCCATCGCGCTGGATCTCCGCGAGGATGCGGACATCGATGGCGTCGAGCGGGTAGGTTTTGTTTTTTGCCATGAATGCGCGAATGATTGGTTCGTTCTGCCAAGAATTGCATCCAATGAAGCAAAATTGGCAACATCTGCCAAGCGGCATGGGCCAGAATGGCATCATGATATCCGCCAGGAGACCCGCGATGAACGACGTGACTCTGCTTTCCGAGATCGAGCGCCGGGTGCTTTGGCTCGCCTCGTGGATGATCCACCACGCCAACCATGTCCGCCCGGCGGACGAGGTGAAAGTCGGCGGGCATCAGGCCTCGTCAGCGTCGATGTGCGCAATCATGACGGCGCTCTATTTCCGCATCCTGCGCCCGCAGGACCGGGTGGCGGTGAAGCCGCATGCCTCGCCGATCTTCCATGCCATCCAGTATCTCGCCGGGCATCTCGGTCGCGAGAAGATGGAGAATTTCCGCGGCTTCAAGGGCGTGCAGAGCTATCCCTCGCGGACCAAGGATGTCGATGACGTCGATTTCTCGACCGGCTCCGTGGGGCTTGGCGTCGCGCAGACGCTGTTCTCGTCGATCGTGCAGGATTACGTCACCGCGCACGGATGGATGAAAGGGCGGCCGGAAGGGCGCATGATTTCCCTCGTCGGCGATGCCGAGATGGATGAAGGCAATATCTACGAGGCGCTGATCGAGGGCTGGAAGCACGGTCTTCGCAATTGCTGGTGGATTGTCGATTACAATCGCCAGTCGCTCGATGCCGTGGTGCGCGAAGGGCTCTGGACCAAGTTCGAGGCGATGTTCGCGAACTTCGGCTGGGACGTGGTGATCGTGAAGCACGGCAAGCTTCAGCAGGCCGCTTTCGCTGAACCCGGCGGCGAGGCGTTGCGGCGCTGGATCGACACCTGCCCGAACCAGCTTTATTCGGCGCTGACGTTTCAGGGCGGCGCGGCCTGGCGCAAGCGTCTCCTCGACGAGATCGGCGATCAGGGCTCGGTCACGGCGCTGATCGAACGGCGCTCGGATGTCGAACTCGCCGAGTTGATGGGCAATCTCGGCGGGCATGATCTTCCGAACCTGATCGAGGCGTTCGAGGCGGCCTCCCGGCATGACCGGCCGACCCTCTTCATCTGCTACACGATCAAGGGGCACGGCTTGCCGCTCGCCGGGCACAAGGACAATCACGCCGGCCTGATGACGCCCTCGCAGATGGAGGGTTTCCGCAAGGCGATGGGTGTCCGCCCCGGCGAGGAATGGGAGAAATGGGAAGGCGCTCGCCTCGATGCGACGCTCTTGCAGGAGCGTGTCGATGCCGCGCCGTTCTTCGCCGAGGGGCGGCGACGCCTTTCCGCGCCGGCCGTACCGGTGCCGGCGAACCTGACCGCGCCGGCCGAGCGCAGCAAGCCGGTCTCGACGCAGATGGGCTTCGGTCAGATCCTCAACGAGATCGCGCGCGAGGATTCGGAACTGGCAAGCCGGATCGTCACCACCTCGCCGGACGTGACCGTTTCCACCAACCTCGGTCCCTGGGTCAACCGGCGCGGGCTGTTTGCGCGCGAGAGCATGGCCGATACCTTCAAGGCCGAGCGCATCCCCTCGACCTACAATTGGGATTTCTCGCCCAAGGGCCAGCACCTCGAACTCGGCATCGCCGAATCGAACCTGATGATCATGCTCTCGGCGCTCGGGCTGTCGCATTCGATCAACGGCGAGCGGCTGCTGCCGATCGGGACGGTCTACGATCCCTTCATCTACCGCTCGGCGGACCAGCTCAACTACGCCTGCTATCAGGACGCGCGGTTCATGCTGGTGGCGACGCCTTCGGGCGTAACGCTGGCGCCGGAAGGGGGCGCGCATCAATCGATCGGCACGCCGCTGATCGGCATGGCGCAGGACGGGCTGTGCGCGTTCGAGCCGGCCTTTGTCGACGAACTCGCCGTCCTCATGCGGTTTTCGTTCGACTACATGCAGCGTGACGGCGAGGGCGATCCGGACGAGACGACCTGGCTGCGCGACCAGACCGGCGGTTCGGTTTATCTCCGGCTTTCGACCCGACCGCTCGAACAGCCGATCCGGACGATCTCGGCTGATCTTGAGCGGGATATCATCAACGGCGCCTACTGGATGCGGCCGCCGGGGCCGAACTGCGCGGTCGTCATCGCCTATCAGGGCGCGGTGGCGCCGGAGGCGATCGCGGCAACGGGTCTGCTGGCGGAAGACCGGCGCGATGTCGCGCTGCTGGCCGTCACCTCGGCAGACCGGCTGATCGCCGGCCATCAGGCGGCCGAGCGCGCGCGCCAGCGCGGCAATGGTGCGGCGATGAGCCATGTCGAGCGCTTGTTCGAACCGCTCGGCCGCGATTGCGGCATCGTCACCGTGGCGGATGGGCACCCGCTCGGCCTCGGCTGGCTCGGCGGGGTGTACGGCCATCGGGTGAAGGCGCTGGGCGTCGAGCATTTCGGCCAGACCGGGACGATCGGCGATCTCTACCGGCACCATGGCATCGATACCAATGCCATCGTCCACGCCGCCCAGGCCGTCAGCGACGGGCGTCGTGTGCGCCATCTGAAGGCGCTGCCGTAACGAAGGAAGCGTGGCGGACTACTCGAAGCGCGTAGCCGTCTCGCGAAGCGCAAGGGCCAGGGTCTGCGCCGCAGGCAGCAGGCTGTCGATGATCACGAATTCCTCGGGCGTATGTCCGCCGCCGCCTGTCGGACCGACGCTGCACAAGGTCGGGCAACCGACAGCGGCGGTCAGACCGGAATCGGCGCAGCCGCCGGTGAATTCGGCCGTCACCTCGACGCCGAGGCGGGCCGCAGCGGTGCTGTAGATGTCGAGAAGTGTGTGGCTTGCCTCTGTTTCCGTCAGCGGCAGGAATTCCCCCATGATCGACAGGCTGCCGGAAGTGCCTTCGACTACCGGCGTCTCGACGATGCGGCGAATGGCATCGATCAACGGCCCGCGTTGCGCCGGCTCGACATAACGCAGGTCGATCTCGGCCCAGGCGGAGGGCGCGATCGTATTCACGGTCTGGCCGCCGCCGATCAGGCCGACATTCACCGTGATGCCGGCATCGAGGTCCGTCAGCGCATGGAGCGGCGCCACCTTCTGCGCCAGATCGAGGATCGCCGAGCGGCCCAGCGCGTAGTGTGCGCCGGAGTGGGCCGCCTTGCCGACCGTCGACGCCTTCATGAACACGCCGCCCTTGCGCCCGCGCGTGATGACCTGCGTCCGCGTGTTGCCGCCGCTGGCCGGCTTCTTCGCCTCGCGCGCGGGTTCGGCATTGAACACCGCGCGGGCCTGCCGCGCGAAGCCCTGGATCAGCTCGCGTGACGAGGGCGAGGCGATTTCCTCGTCGCTCGTCGTCAGCATGGTCAGCGGCGCGGAAAGGCCGCCCGTCGCCGCATAGGCCGCCATCACGAAGGCCTCGATCACAAGCCCCGACTTCATGTCGGCCACGCCCGGCCCATAGCCGCGCCCGTCGCGAAGGGTGAAGGGGCGACGTTCCGGCTCGCCCTTGGGAAACACGGTATCGCGATGACCCAGTAGCAGGATCGGCCGGTCCGAGCCGCCGTCCCTCGCGGCGAGATGCCCGCTGATGCCGTCGCCGAAGACCGGATGGGGATGGGTCCGTACCGCGATGCCGTGTGTGCGCCAGAAGCTGGTCAGAACGGCGCCGGCCGCATCGACGCCGGCTTTGTCGTAGGTCCCGGAATCCGCGTTCACCAGATCGCGCAGGAGATCGACCATGGCCTGTTCATGTGCCGCCAGCCAGCGAACGGCGTCCGAATCCGATGCAGTTGTCATGATTGCCTCTTGCGTTCCGGGAAGATCTCATCCTAGTATCCCATTTTTAGGAACACAAGTTCCATTTTTCGGAACTTTTTGGTGAGGCTTCCGTGTCCATTCTCGTGAGTGCTTCGGCGGTGCTGAAATGCTTTTCGGAAGATTGCACCGAGGTGACGGTGAGCGATCTCGTGCGCCTTCTGGGGATGCCGAAAAGCAATGCCTCGCGATTGCTGCGCGGCATGCGGGACGCGGGGCTTCTGGAGAATGTCGGCGACAGCAAGCGCTTCCGCCCCAGCCTGATGCTGATGAACGTGGGGCGCACCTATCGTCGCTCGTCCTCGCTGATCGAGCGGGCCGATGCTGTGGTCCAGCGGGTGTCGCAGGAGTACGGCCACACCGGTTACGTCAGCAAGCGCGACGGCGAGCACATCGTCGCGGTCACCGATCATCAGGGCACCAACGCATTGCGGGTCGTCAGTTCCGTCGGGCGCCTGCTGCCGGCCTTTGCCAGCGCCACGGGGCGCAGCCTGCTGGCGCGACTCTCGGACGACGAGGTCCGCGCGCTCTACCGTGACGGCTTGCCGCCAGCGCCTTCCGCGCAGGCCCCGCAGAGCCTCGACGAACTTCTCGTTCGTCTCGCCGATATCCGGACCAGCGGTATCGCCACCTCACATGACGAGGCCAATCGCGGCGTCGCGGCCATCGCGGTTGCCGTGGGTGACAGCGACACCGGCGAGGAAGTCTCGCTCTGCATCGTTTTTCCCCTCACCACCTCGGACAAGGCCGAGCGGACCGCGATCACCAGGGCGCTGCAAGACGGCGCGGCGGAGATCGCGGCGCTCGGCAAGGACGCCAAATTCGTGCTTCCGAAGGCGCGCAACGACAAAGGACCGACCTCATGACCACCCATGCCCGCTGGCGCGTCGGTTTCGACATCGGCGGAACCTTCACCGACTTCATCCTCTACGACGGTGAACGGTCGGAAGTGACCCTGCACAAGGTTCTGACGACGCCGCACGATCCCTCCAAGGCGGCGCTTGAGGGGCTCACCGATCTCCTCGCCCTGCGCGGGCTCGCCTTTTCCGACGTCAGCGAAATGGTCCATGGCACGACGCTGGTGACCAACGCGGTGATCGAGCGCAAGGGCGCGAAGCTCGGTCTCCTCACGACGCGTGGTTTCCGCGACATTCTCGAAATGGGCACCGAGCAGCGCTACGACATCTACGATCTGTTCGTCGCTTTCCCCGAGCCGCTGGCGCCGCGCAACCTTCGTCTCGAGGTCGAGGAGCGGATCGACGCCCGCGGCGGGATTGTCGTCCCGCTCGATGCCGCATCGGTCGAAGCAGCCGCGCGATCCCTGAAGGCGGCGGGCTGCGGCGCCATCGCGGTGAGCTTCCTGCATGCCTACGCCAATCCGGCGCATGAGCGTCAGGCGGCGACGATCATCCGCCGGCTCTACCCGGACATGGCGGTTTCCCTGTCGTCGGATGTCGTGGCGGAGATCGGCGAATACCAGCGCACGGTCACCACCTGCGCCAATGCCTACGTCCAGCCGCTTATGGCGCGCTATCTCGAGCGGCTGGAACGTGAGCTGCGCGCACGCGGTTTCGCGGGAGAACTGCGGCTGATGCATTCGGCCGGCGGTCTCGTCTCGCTGGAGACGGCGCGGGCCTATCCGATCCGCCTGCTCGAAAGCGGCCCTGCAGGAGGCGGTCTCGCCACCGCGCTGTTCGGTCAGCTGGCCGGCAAGAAGGATGTCATTTCCTTCGATATGGGGGGCACCACCGCCAAGGCCTGCATGATCGAGGACGGACGCGCTGAGGTCGCGCCGATGATGGAGGCGGCGCGCGTGAACCGCTTCACCAAGGGGTCCGGCCTGCCGATCAAGTCCCCGGTCATCGAGATGATCGAGATCGGCGCGGGCGGGGGGTCGATTGCCGCGATCGACGAGGTGGGTCTCCTGAAAGTTGGGCCGCGCTCGGCCGGGTCCGATCCCGGCCCGGCCTGCTACGGGATGGGCGGAACGCAGCCGACGGTGACGGACGCCAATCTCGTGCTGGGCTATTATGATCCCGGCTTCTTCCTCGGCGGGCGGATGACGCTCGACCTCGAGGCCGCGCGCCGGGCGGTGAAGAGCGTGGCCGATCCGCTGGGTCTGAGCGTCGAGCAGGCCGCGCTCGGCATCCACAAGGTGGTGGTGGAGAGCATGGCCGCTGCCGCGCGCGTCCATCTTGTCGAGAAAGGCAACGATCCGCGCAAATACGCGATGGTCGGCTTCGGCGGCGCCGGGCCGGCGCATGCGGCGGATGTCGCCCGCGCCATGGGTGTGCGGGAGGTCATCATCCCGCCGGCTTCCGGCGCCGCTTCCGCGCTCGGCTTTCTTGCCGCGCCGCTCTCGTTCGAGGACGTGCGCTCGCGGCGCGTCGAATTCCGGGAAGGGTTCGATGCCGCTGCGATCAATGCGTTGCTGCTGGATCTGGAAGCGGAGGGCCGCCGCCACCTGACCGAGGCAGGCGTACCGGATGATCGTATCGCCGTCGAGCGAAGCGCCGATATGCGCCTCGTCGGCCAGATGCACGATATTTCTGTGCCGCTGCCGACCGGCACGATTGATGGTGCGTCCTTGCCGGCCTTGCGTGCGACCTTCGCAGCCAATTACGCGGCACGCTACACGGAGGTCTTCGAGGATGCGCGCTTCGAAGCCGTGAACTTCCGTGTGCGCTGCGTCGCGCCGGCACCGGTGCTCTCGCTCAAGGGGGCTGCGGGCGGCGCCGACGCGGCGACCAAGATCAAGGGCAGTCGCAGGGCCTGGTTCGAAAGCGGCGCGGCGGAAACGCCCGTTTATGACCGCTATGCGTTACGGCCGGGCGATGTGATCGAAGGCCCGGCGATCGTCGAGGAACGCGAGTCGACCACGATCATCGCACCGGGCGACAGGATCATGGTCGACGGCAGCCTCAACCTGTGCATCGCCATCGCCGAGGCGCGTGCGGCGGAAGCGCTCGTCACGGCCTTGGCAAGCCGCGAGCAGGCCGTGCGCCGGATCAAATCCGATCCCATCGGTCTCGAAATCATGTGGAGCCGCCTCGTCAACGTCGTCGAGGAAATGTGGCTCACCGTGTGCCGAACGGCCTTCTCGCTCGTCATTTCCGAGGCGCAGGACTTTGCCTGCGAACTTCTCGACAAGGACGGCGAGACGCTCGCCCACAGCCCGCGGGCCATGCCGGTGTTCAACCTCACGCTTCCGCGCGCGGTGAAGGCGCTGCTGGAGCGCTACCCGTCGGACACGCTGAAGCCCGGCGACGTTCTGGTGACGAACGACCCCTGGCTCTGCGCCGGGCATCTGTTCGACATCGCGATCGTCACGCCGGCGTTCGTCAACGGACGTCTCGTCGGCCTGATGGGGACGGTCGGGCACGTTTCCGACATTGGCGGCACCAAGGATTCCCTGAAGGCGCGCGAGATCTACGAGGAAGGCTTCCAGATTCCGCCGATGAAGCTGTTCGAGGAAGGGCGGCCGAACGAGACCCTGTTCCGCCTCCTGAAACAGAACGTGCGCAACGGCGAGCAGGTGCTGGGCGACGTGCATTCGTTCGTCGCGGCCAACGCCATCGGCGCCGAGCGGTTGACGGCGTTCATGGCCGATTACGGCATCGAGGATCTCGGTGCGCTGGCCGAAGTCATCCAAGGCCTTTCGGAAAAGGCGATGCGCGACGCCATCCGCGCCCTGCCGGACGGGACCTATGCCTCGACGATCTCGAACAATCCGCTCGGCACGCCGATGACCTATCCGGTCAAGCTGACCATCGCGGGCGATACCATCGATATCGATTTCGACGGGGCGCCGCCGCAGATGCCGCAGGGCGGGTTCAACTGCACGCTCAACTACACGGCCGCGCATGCCACTTATCCGCTGAAGTGCATGCTCACACCGGGTATTCGCGGCAACGCGGGATGCTATCGCCCCTTCAGCGTCTCCGCGCCGGAAGGCTCGGTGCTGAACTGCGCCTATCCGGCCGCAGTCAACATCCGCACGCGCACTGGCTGGTATCTGGCGCCCAACATCTTCCGGGCGATGGCGAAGGCCGCGCCGGAACAGGTGCAGGCGCATACCGGGCTGGCGGTGGCCGCCAACGTCTACGGCAAGGACGCGTCCGGCACATTCTATTCCGACATGCTGTTCTGCGGCGGCGGCCAGGGCGGCTCGGCGCGCGGCGACGGCCATTCCGCGCTGCTCTGGCCGACCTCGGCGGCGAATACTTCCATCGAACTCATGGAAAGCCGCGTTCCGGTGATCGTGACGGAGAAATCCTACCTGCCCGACAGCGGCGGCGCAGGCCGGCATCGCGGCGGGCTGGGACAGGTTGTCCGGTTCAGGAAGCGGGACGACGATGGCGAGACGATGCTGGTCTCGGTCTATCCGGAGGGCGTCAACAATCCTATTCCCGGCCTTTTCGGCGGCGCGCCGGGCGGGGGCGCACGAGGGCGCGTTCTCGATCCGAAGGGCAACGAATTGCGCGACTGCGGCACCGGCGAACTCGTGGAACTGCGCAGCGCGAACGAGCAGATCGAACTCGTTCTGGCCGGCGGCTCCGGCTTCGGCGCCGCGAGCGAACGCGCATCTAACAGCATTGGCCGGGATATTGCTCTCGGCCTTGTAACCGAGGAATGCGCCCGCCGTGATTACGGGGGGACCAGAGTCGATACCGCGACCGAACAGAAATTCGCTGGCTGAAACACGCGGCCCGCTGGGCCCTCAAGGCAAGGAGACCACGATGAGCATGACTTTCGGAAAAGGAATTTCGCGGCGTGCCGTTCTCGGCGCGGCGGGGCTCGGGCTGGCGGGGCTCACCCTGCCGGATCGCGTCTTCGCGCAGCAGGGCGGGCGGCGCATCCTCGTCATCACGTCCAATCAGGACATCCCCAATTTCGATCCGCACATCGCAACGGGGTATTCGGCGAGCTTTCTATTGCGCAATGTCTACGATTCCCTCGTGCGCGTGGCCGGCAATCCGCCCAAGCCCGTGCCGGCGCTCGCGGCATCCTGGACCTCGACGCCGGATGGCCGCGAGTTCGTCTTCAAGCTCGACCCGGCGGCGAAGTTCCACAACGGCAAGCCGGTGACGGCGGACGACGTGGTCTATTCCTTCAAGCGCGCCGTCCGCCTCAACAAGGGCAACGCCTGGATGATCCAGGGCGTGGTCGGGCCGGACAGCGTCAGCGCGGTCGATGCCGGAACGGTGAAATTCGCGCTCCTCAAACCCTTCGCGGCGTTCCTTCAGGTGCTGCCCTGGATCTGGATCGTCTCGAAGGCGGATGTCGAGGCCAATCTCGGCACCGACGACGGCCAGAACTGGTTGCGCTCGAACCTCGCGGCATCCGGCCCCTTCAAGGTGCGCCGTGCCGAAGCCGGCAATCTCTACGAGATCGAACATGTCGCCGATGCCTGGCAGAAGGGCGGCGGCAACCTCACGGGCGTCATCTGGCGCATCACGCGTGAAACCGCCAACCAGCGTATGGCGCTCCAGCGCGGCGAGGCGCATATCGCGGTGGACCTGACCTCCGAAGACATGGACACGCTGAAGGATCGCCCCGGCATCGTCCGCGTGATAGAGCCGGAATACCGTACCTTCTCGATCAAGATGAACACGCAGAAAGGCGCGCTGGCCGATATCGAGCTGCGCAAGGCGATTTCCTACGCGATCAACTATCAGGGCATCGCCGATGCCGCCGGCTATGCCGAGCTGATGGTGGGGCCGCTGCCGACCGGCATCCTTGGCCATAACCCGCAATTGCCGGTCTATCGCACCGACCTTGCGAAAGCGAAGGAGCATCTCGCCAAGTCGAAATCGCCGAACGGTGGCATCAAGCTGACGATGGTCCATGTCTCCGGGCTCGAACAGCAGCGCCGCTGGGCCCTGATCGTGCTCGACAGCCTCAAGCAGCTCAATATCGAGCTGGAAATCAAGCCGATGATCTGGCCCGACATGGTGGCGGCCTGCCGGTCACCCGAGACGTTTCCGGACCTCTTCCCGGTGTATCAGACCGCCAACTATGGCGATCCGGACAATATCGCCTTCGCGGCCTACCATTCCTCGCGCAACGGCAACTGGCAGAACGCCGTCTACAAGAACCCCGAAGTCGATTCGCTGATCGAGCAGGGGCGCTCGGAGATGGACGAGGCCAAGCGCATCGCCATCTATCGCCAGATGCAGGAAAAGGTGGTGGCCGACGCGCCGGATATCTTCGGCGTGCTGGAGAAGCGCAAACTCGGCATGAGCGACAAGGTGAAGGGCTTTAAGTTCGTCCCTGTCGCCTCCAACGCCATCGAGTGTTTCGGGCTCTCCATCTGATGCAGGGTGCCGGCGCGGCTGTGTGTCGCGCCGGTGTTCCCGGGGAACAGACATGCTCCGCTTTACTCTGCGCCGTCTCATCCTGCTGGTCCCGGTCCTGTTCGGGCTGACGGCGCTCGTCTTCGCGATCGCGCGGCTGCTGCCGGGCGATCCGGTCGCGCTGGCGGCGGGGCCGAATGCGACGCCGGCGGAAATCGCCGCCTATGGCCGCGAATTCGGGTTGGACCGTCCGTTGCTGGTGCAATACGGCGATTATCTCGCGGGGCTGTTTCACGGGAATTTCGGCGTCTCGATCTACACGCGCCGACCGGTCAGCGAGGACCTTGCCGCCTATTTGCCGGCGACGCTGGAACTCGTCTTCTCTGCGATGCTGATCGCGATCCTCGTCGGCATCCCCGCCGGGCTCGCCGCCGCGGTCTGGCGGGGGCGCTGGCCGGATTATGTCTCACGGGTCGTCGCGCTCGGGTCCATCTCGATGCCGCGCTTCTTTCTCGGCCTGCTGCTGCAACTGCTGTTCGCGATGTGGCTGGGCTGGCTTCCCCTCGGCGGGCGATTTCCCATCACCGAGGATCCGCCGACACTCGTCACCGGATTTCTGACGCTCGATGCGCTTTTCGCGCGCGACCTTTCCGCTTTCTGGACCGCTCTCCAGCATCTCGCGATGCCGGCCATCGCCATGAGCCTGTCGCCGCTCGCGACCATCATGCGGATGATGCGCGCCTCGACGCTTGAGGTGATGCAGCAGGATTACGTGCTGACCGAGCGGGCGCTGGGCCTGCCGCAGCGGCTCATCGTGATGAAATATGTGGCGCGCAACGCCATTTCGGCGACGCTGACGGTCATCGGCCTTTATTTCGGCTGGCTGCTGGGCGGCACCGTGCTGGTCGAAACGGTGTTCGATTGGCCCGGCCTCGGCCTTTACGCCACGAAGGCCGTGGTGACGCAGGATTTCATGCCGGTGATCGGTGTGACGCTGGTGATCGGCACGCTGTTCGTGCTGGCCAATTTCGTCATCGACCTTCTCTACGGCGTGATCAATCCGAAGGTGCGTTACGAATGAGCGCCGAGACGCAAATCGAAAGCGCCGGTCGCCTGGCGGCCCGCCGCGCCTGGTTCCGTTTCTCGCAGAGCGGCCTTTCGATCCTCGGCCTTGTGATGGTCATGGCGTTGCTGTTGTTCGCGGTTTTTGGCGCTTCGCTGGCACCTTACCCCGAGCACGTCACGGGCGGCGTCAACACGGCGAAGCGCTTTCTCGCGCCCTCGCTCGCCCATCCCTTCGGCACGAACGAACTGGGGCAGGATGTCTTTTCGCTGGTGCTGGCCGGTGCGCGCGTTTCGGTGCTCGCGGGCTTTGCGGTGGTCCTGCTCGGCACCGTCATCGGCACGATCGTCGGCGCCATTGCCGGTTATGCGGACGGCTGGATCGACGAAATCCTGATGCGGCTTTCGGACCTCAAGCTCACGGTCCCCGGCCTGATTCTCGCCATGGCGGTGGCTGCCGCATTGGGGCCGGGCATCGTCAACATGGTGGTGGCGATTTCGCTCTCCTGGTGGCCGGGATACGCGCGGCTCGTGCGGGGCG
>JAVTWI010000128.1:0-12853 GCA_032229845.1 Rhabdaerophilum sp. | reverse complement strand
CCAGCTCGTGCTGCTCGCGCTGGTGCTCGCCTTCACGCCCGGCTTCGTGCGCCTGCTCGCGCCGGGCTTCACCGAACGGCCGGACGCGATGGCACTGGCGATCGACCTCACGCGCATCACCTTCCCCTATCTCGCGCTGATCACCCTCGTCGTGCTGTGGTCGGGCGTGCTCAATGCCGAGAAGCGCTTCTTCGAGGGTGCAGCGGCGCCGGTGCTGCTCAACGCGGCGATGATCTCCACCCTGCTCGCCGGCAGCCTGTTCGCGACCTATGCCCATGCCGCCGCCTATGGCGTGCTGATCGCCGGCTTCCTCGAAGCGGGGCTGCTGGCCTGGGGCGCGCGCCGCGCCGGGCTGCTGGCGCCGCTGCAACTGCCCTCGCTTGACCCGGAGGTGAGGCGCTTCTTCAGGGCCTTCGGTCCGGCGGTGATCGGCGCCGCCGGCGTGCAGATCGCGATGCTGGCGGATACGATCATCGTCACTTTCCTGCCGCAGGGCGGGGCGTCGTCGCTCTATTACGCGGATCGACTCTACCAGCTTCCCGTCGGCGTTATCGGTGTCGCCGCCGGCACGGTGCTGCTGCCGGAGATGAGCCGCCTCATCGCCGAGGGCAAGGACGACATCGCCCATCGCCAGCAGAACCGGGCGATCACGCTGTCGTGGCTGATCGCGGCGCCGTTCCTCGCCGGGTTCCTGCTGCTGCCCGATCTCATCGTCGCGGCGTTCTTCCAGCGTGGCGCGTTCAGCGCCGAGGCGACGCGCGCAACCGCCAATGTGCTGATGGCCTATTCGGTCGGCCTCGTCGCCATCGTCGCCATCCGCTCGGTCGTGGCGAGTTTCCACGCGCGCGGCGACACGCGGACGCCGCTCTATGCCTCGCTGACCGCCATCGCCTTCAACCTCGGGCTGAAACTGGTGCTGTGGCAGTCGCTTGGTGCGGCCGGCCTCGCGCTCGCAACCGCCTGCGGCGCGATCCTCAATCTTGCGATCCTGTTCGTGCTTGCGTATCGGCAGGGGAAATGCGTGCCGGATCGCCCGTTCTGGCAGGCCGCGCTCATCATCGCGCTATCGGCACTGGCGCTCGGCGTCGTGATGCTGCTCGCCGCCTGGGCCTACGGCCGACTCTCGCCGCTACCGCGGCTGGTCGCGATCGGCGCAATCGGCGCGGTGTTCTATTTCAGCGCCGTCTGGCTCGGATTCCTGCTTCTGAAACTGCCGCTCAACCTGCGCCGCTCAGCGTAGGACGACGCGGTTGCAGGTCGCGAAGCCCGGCTGGAGCGGATAGCGCGCCGCCTTCGCCGCGAGCCAGCCCTCGCAACGCTCGACCGTGCGGAAGCACGACTGGAACGACTTGCGATCGACGATACCGTCGCGGATGCGTCGTCCGCCGAGATAATTGCCGGCGATGCGTTCGATCTGCGGGCCACCGCCGCGGGTGCCCTTGCAGGCTGTTCCGACCGAAGGCGGAGTCCATGCCTGAGCAGGCAGGGTGGCGAAACCGGCGGAGAGGGCGAGCAGGGCCGCGGCGAGGTTCTTCATGAGGCGGATCATCCTTGTTTCGCCGTCCCTATACCCGATTCCCTGCCGGTGTGCATGTCAGGCTCGGGTTCTTGGCTAACGGCCGAAAATCGCCCGTCAGTTCCGGGGCGCCCGACCGAAGGCCGCACCCGCGCCGGCCATGATCGCGCGCACAATCTCGCCCGCCGGCTCGATGGCGCCGACGAGCCCGATCGCCTCGCCGAAAATCGGCGCAGAGTTCGCGGCATCGCCCGCCGCGACCGCCGCCTGATAACGCGGCACCTCGGTTTCCAGCGCCGCGCGCAATTCATCCTCGCGGCCGTGCCAGCGATCGGTGAAGGCGTTGCGGCCGACGCGAATCGTATAGCCCGGCGGCCAATCGAGCTGGCGGATGACATCGATGGTGTTGGTGCGCAGCGTCGCATCACCGCTCGCCGCGACTCCCGCCTCACGATGGCCTTTCGGTGCCAGCGATTCCGCCGCCGCCCAGAACCGGGTGCCGATCAACGCGCCTTCCGCCCCCAGCATCAATGCCGCCGCGAGGCCACGCCCGTCGGCGATACCGCCCGCCGCGACCGGGATGACGGCCGGCGCGCGTCTTGCGAGATGATCCGCCACTTCCGGCACGAAGCTCATGGTGCCGCGCGTCGCGCCATGCCCGCCGCCCTCCGCCCCTTGCGCGACGACGATCTCCGCGCCGGCATCGACCGCCGCGCGCACATGATCGAGGTTCTGACACTGGCAGATCAGCACCGCGCCGGCGTCGCGGATCCTGCGGGCAAACGGCGCAGGATCGCCGAAGGAAAGCATCATCGCCGCCGGCCGGTGCGACAGCGCGAGATCGAGCAGCGCTTCGTCCTTCGCCATCGACCAGGTGATGAAGCCGCAGCCGATGCGCGCGTTGCCGGCATCGCGGAACGCCGTTTCGAGAAATTCGCGCTGGCCGTAGCCACCGCCGATCAACCCCATGGCTCCGGCGTTGGAGACCGCCGCGGCCAGCGCGCCACCGGAGGTGCCGGCCATCGGCGCGGCGATGATCGGGTGGTCAATGGCGAGTTTTTCGGTCAGGCGAGTTTTCATCGCGCGAGGTCTCCTCCGGCGAAAATGCGAAAAGGCCGCGGGTATTTCACCGCGGCCTTTCCTTCAAAGGGTCTCGAACCTTCGGTGGCACCGAGAATTCATTTCGGGGGGCGAAAAGCCCGATGTCCACGTTTGCGTTCATACACCGAGGCCAATTAAGGACCCGTAAGCGCCCGGCAAGGGCATCCTGCCGGATTTGAGACAGATTTCAGCGCGAGTGCGCGAAATCCCAGTAGGCCTCACGCGCCTTGGCGTAGAACGGGCCGGGCTGGAGGTCTCGCCCGTCGATCCGGGTCATCGGCATCACCTTCGAATAATTGCCGGACTGGAAGATCTCGTCCGCATCCTCGAAATCGGCATAGGTGAGGCTCTTCTCGACCACGGTCGCGCCGGTTTCGCGCAGCAGGCCGATCACGCGCTGGCGCGTCACGCCGTTGAGGAACGAGCCGTTCGGGATCGGCGTATAGACGACGCCATCCTTCGCCATGAAGATGTTCGAGGTCGTCGTCTCGGCGATATTGCCCAGGAAATCCCGCACCAGCGCATTATCGAAGCCGCGCGCCCGCGCTTCGCGCAAGGCACGCGCGTTGTTCGGGTAGAGGCAGCCGGCCTTGGCGTCCGTCGGCATGCACTCCACTGTCGGGCGGCGGTAGGACGAGAGCGTGATCGACGACGATCCGCCCGGCACCGGCATCGGCGCGGCGAAAAGGCACAGCAGGAACCGGCTGTCGTCCGGATCGGGCAGGATCGCCGAGCCCTTGTCGCCCTCGCCCCAGACCATCGGCTTGATATAGACAGCGGTGCCCGGCGCGAATTTCTTCACGCCTTCCTGCGCGAGCCCGACGATGGTCTCCGCCGTCACCGGGCATTTCAACCCGATCGTCTCGGCCGACCGCACGAGCCGCGCCGCATGGGCCGCGATATCCGGCATCACGCCCTCGAAGTAGCGCCCGCCGTCGAACACGTTCGAAGCCTGCCAGAAGCCATGGCTGCGCGGCCCCAGAATCGGCGGATTGCCGCCCTGCCACTCGCCGTTCACGAAGGTCCAGGTTTCAGACCATGCCATCTTGCCGCTCCTCGAATGCTGAAATTTCCGGCATTCGACCGGGTCTGCCGGGGGCGGTCAATAGATCGTGAGGGTGCTGGCAGAAAATTTTTCTGCTCGCTACTCTCCCCCGAAACAAGAATTCGGGAGGGGCTCATGCCGCGCATTTTTATGTTCGATGCCTATGGTACGCTGTTCGACGTCCACTCGGCGATCGCACGGGTGGGCGCGCCGCTCGGTGCCAACCGCGACGCGATCTCGCAGCTCTGGCGCACCAAACAGCTCGAATACACCTGGACGCTGACGATGATGGATCAAAGCGCGGGCGTGAACTTCGAGGTTCTGACCGCCCGCGCGCTCGATTTTGCTTTCGCACGCTACAACGTGAACGATGCCGCGCTCCGTCAGGCGCTGCTCGACGCTTACCTCACGCTCGATGCTTTCGCCGATGTCGCGCCTGCGCTTGCCGATCTCAAGGCGGCGGGCAACGGCACCGCGATCTTCACCAACGGCACGCAGGCGATGGTCGATGCCGCGATCGACGCCGCCGGTTTGCGCCCGCTACTCGATCATGTCGTGACGGTTGAAGCGGTTCAGCGCTTCAAGCCCGTTCCCGCCGTTTATGATCATGCGCGGGCAACGGTCGGCAGCCCCCAACCGCACGAGATCGTTTTCGTCTCCTCGAACCGCTGGGATGTCGCCGGCGCGGCTGCGATGGGCTTCACGCCGGTCTGGTGCAACCGGACGGGCCAGCCGCCGGAATATCCGGGGCTGGACCCTGTGGTGGTGGTCAGCGACCTTTCGGGGCTCGGCGGGGTGTGAGGGCCCACGCCGCAGCTCTTGGGACGGGCTGCCGTCCCCTCGCACAAGCTCGGGCGCGCATTCGCGCTACGGGTCCTATTTTCCCAGCGCCGCGATGATCCGCGCCCAGCTCCGCTGCCCCTTGTGGAACGAGGAGAGGTCGTATTTCTCGTTCGGCGAATGGATGCGGTCGTCGTCGAGGCCGAAGCCGATCAACAGGGCATCGAGGCCGAGGACGCGCTTGAAATCGCCGACAATCGGGATCGAGCCGCCGGTGCCGAGCACCACCGGCTCCCTGCCCCATTCCTCCTTGAGCGCCGCAACGGCCTTCTTGAGGTCCGCGCTGTCCTCACGCACCTGCACGGCGCGGCTGCCCTTGTAGCCGATGAACTCGACCGAGCAGTCCGGCGGGATCTGGCTCGCAACGTATTCGCGGAAGTTCTTCTGGATTGCCGCGGGGTCCTGATCGCCGACGAGACGAAACGAGACCTTGGCACGCGCCTCACCCGCGATCACCGTCTTGGTGCCCTCGCCGGTATAGCCGCCCCAGATGCCGTTGACATCGCAGGTCGGGCGCGACTGCATCTTCTCGATCAGGGTGCGGTCCTTCTCGCCGGCGGCATATTTGAGGCCGATCTGGCCGAGGAACTCCTGTTCCGTCAGGCCTAGGGCATCCCATGCCGCGAGGCGGTTCGCACCGGTCTCGTGCACGCCATCGTAGAAGTTGGGCACCATGATGCGCCCGTCGGCGTTGTGGAGCGAGGCCACCACGCGCGAAAGGATATGAATCGGGTTCTGCGCCGTGCCGCCGAACATGCCGGAGTGGAGGTCACGATCTGCCGCGCGGACGATGATTTCCTCATAGAGCATGCCGCGCAGCGAGGAGGTGATCATCGGCGTCTGGCGATCCCACATGCCGGTATCGCAGACGAGACAGATATCGGCCTTGAGTTCGGCAGCATTGGCTTCAAGGAAGGCCGGCAGATTGACCGAGCCGCTTTCCTCCTCGCCCTCGATCATCACCGAGAGCGAGATCGGCAGATCGCCCGTCTCGGCGATGGTCGCGCGGCAAGCTTCGAGGAAGGTCATCACCTGCCCCTTGTCGTCGCAGGCGCCACGCCCGGTGATGACCTTGCGGCCCGGCGCGATCTCCTTGACCTTCGAATCGAAAGGCGAATCCTCCCACAGGTTGAGCGGATCGACCGGCTGCACATCGTAGTGCCCGTAGAACAGCACGTGCGGCTTGCCGGGCCGGCGGCGGTGGCCGACAACGACCGGCTGGCCGGGCGTCGGGCGGGACGAAGCCTCGAAACCCATCGACTGGAGATCCTTCACGACATGCGCGGCGCAAGCATGCGTCTGCTTGTCGTAGGCGCTGTCGGCGCCGACGGATTCGTAGCGGATGAAGGTCGCGAGGCGGGCAATGGCATGATCGAGATCGGAATCGATCCGATCGAGAACGGAAACGAGGCTGGCGCCGGTCTGGGACATGGGGAATCTCCTTGTTGCCCGGTCATATCGCAGGCGTTCCCCGAAATCGAGAGCACAGTATGCACGGTTTGGTAATGACGAATTCGGCGTCTTCTCGCCAAGGCCATCATTTGTTTACTTTTTTCGGCGCCAAGTCGAACGCAGGTGCAGCAAAAACCGATACGGAGGCTTGTCTTGACCAAGCCTGCAGGGATCATTGCCAAAGTCGTGGACGTGGCGCGCTCGGTTGCGGCCTCGGTCGTGGGGCTTTCCAGTAGCCGCCGGGGCAATGTCGCGGTCGGCTTTGGCCTGGCGGTCGTCCCCATGGTAGGTCTGCTGGGCGCGGCGGTCGATTACAGCTGGGTCAAGGGTCAGAACGCGCGCCTCAACGCAGCCGCGGATTCGGCAGCGCTTACCGCTGTGGGCGTTCAGGCCCGGATGCTGACAGCCAAGGATGCCCAGGATCGCGCGACCAAGACGTTCGTCGCCAATCTGTCGGACGATCCGTCGCTGACGGTCAATTCCTATTCCGTCGACGTCAAGGACGTCGGCATCGAGCGGTCGGTCACCGTCAAATACAGTGCGACCTACAAGACGTCCTTCATGCGGCTTTACGGCTACGGGACGCTGGAAATCTCGGGCGTCGCTTCGGCGCGTGGTCCGCTCGCGCCCTACATCGACTTCTACGTCATGCTCGACAACACGCCGTCGATGGGACTCGGCGCGACGACTGCGGACATTGACACCCTCGTCGCCAACACGAGCGACAAATGCGCCTTCGCCTGCCATCAGATGGATGTGCCCGGTTCGGATTATTACGCGCTGGCCAAGAAACTGAAGGTCCAGACGCGCATCGACGTCGTGCGCTCGGCGACCCAATCGCTGATGGATACAGCGCAATCGACCCAGATCCGGACGAGCCAGTTCCGGATGGCGATCTATTCTTTCGGCGACAAGGCGGAATCAGCGGGGCTGAAGAACATCTTCTCATTGTCCTCGAACCTGTCTTCCGCCAAATCCGCTGCCAATGCCCTCGACCTGATGACGATCCCCTATTCCAACTACAGGGGCGATACCCAGACCGATTTCGACACCGCCTTCGGTAAGATGAACGGCGAGATTTCCACGCCGGGTGACGGGTCGACGTCCTCCAAACCGCAGAAGATCCTGTTTTTCGTGTCCGACGGTACCAACGACGCCAACAAGTCGATATGCTCGAAGACACCGACCCTTTCGACCGACGGCCAGACCGGAAAGATCTACGAGCGCTGCCAGGAGCCGCTTAACCCGGCGCTGTGCAAGACCATCAAGGACCGCGGCATCAAGATCGCGGTGCTCTACACGACCTATTTCCCGCTGCCGACGAACGATTGGTACAATACCTGGATCAAGCCGTTCCAGCCCGATATCGCGACCAACATGAAGACCTGCGCCAGCGAGGGACTGTTTTTCGAGGTCAGTCCGAGCCAGGGCATCACCGATGCGATGAACGCGCTGTTCCTGAAGAGCGTCAACCAGGTCTCGCTGACCAAGTAACCGAGCAGCCTCCGACAATCAGAAGCTCCCCGGATCACCCCTGCCCGGCCAACCAGAACCCCAGCCTGGCCGCGATCGTCACCATGACGAGCGCAATCAGCCCGTCCAGGATCCGCCAGGCCAGGGGTCGCGCGAAGAGCGGCGTCAGCACGCGCGCGCCGTAGCCGAGCGAGAAGAACCAGAGAAACGACGCCGTGATCGCGCCAAGCGCGTAGGCGATGCGCGCGGTGCCGGCAAACGGCGCGGCAAGCGAGCCGACGAGGATCACCGTATCGAGATAGACGTGCGGATTGAGGAACGTGAGCGCGAGGCAGGTCGTCACGGCCTTGCCGAGCGGTACCGGGCCCTCGTCGCTCACGCGCATCCCGTGCGGATGCAGCGCCCGGCGGGCCGCCAATCCGCCATACCAGAGAAGAAAGCCGATGCCGAACAGGGTCACGCCCGTCAGCAGCGCCGGGAAGCGCTCGATCAGGGCGCCGAGCCCGACGACGCCCAGCACGATCAGCACTGCGTCCGAGAGCGAGCAGATCAGCGCAAGCGCAAAAACATGTTCGCGACGGATGCCCTGCCGCAGCACGAAAGCATTCTGCGCCCCGATGGCGACGATCAGCCCGCCACCGATCAGGAAGCCGGAGAGGAGAGGAGAGAAAATCACGATTCCGCGCGCTCGCTGCCCCGGATCAACTCTTTTCGTCTCTGATCAACGCTTGCCGCTCCCGGTCACGATGTGCATTCTTTCCCAACAGTAGGGGGCGCGAGCGCAAGATGATCAAGTCTTTCCTGTCGGCATTCCTGATAACGGCCCTCTTCGTAGCGCCTGCCTGGGCGCAACGGAAGCGTGTTGCCCAGCCAAAGAAGGAAAAGGTCGAGCAGATCAAGATCACCGCCGTCGGCGGGCAGGAGATTCAGGTCCGGCGCGCCTACGCGATGGACCGCGAGTGCGGGCTGCTCGAACCGAACCGGATCGTCGTGATCACCCCGCCGAGCGGTGGCACGCTTTTCGAGAAAAAGATCGAATCATTCCCGAATTTCCCGCGCGACAACCCGCGCCACGCCTGCAACAGGAAGAAGGCGCTCACCAACTACGCCATCTACAAGGCGCGCGAGGATTTCAAGGGAACGGATCGGTTCCGGTTTGCCATCATCTATTATGACGGAACCGCGAGCCATTTCGACGTCGAGGCGACAGTCTGGCGATGAGAACGATGTTGAAGCGTCTCGCACTTCTGCTCTCGTTGGCGCTCCCGGCCGGCGCGGCGCTGGCTCAGACAAGTTCGGGGGAAACGCGCCATTGGGCGCGCTACGCCGCCGGCACGCAACCCATCCGGTTGCATCATGCCTCCCATATCCGGCCCGACTGCGAGCCGATGGGCGAAATCCGCATGGCCGTTCCCATTCCGCCGAAGAACGGCACCCTGAAGGCCGTGCCGGAATCCGCCTTCACGGATTTCGGCAACGAAGAGGGCTACAAGGACTGCTCATCGCGGAAAACGCAGGGCGTCACGGTCTATTATCAGGCGAACGAGGGCTTCAAGGGGAAGGAGAAATTCTCCTTCCTCATCATTTTCAGCGACGGCGGCTCGCGCCTCTATCAGATCGACATGACCGTCTACTAGGCGGGCGAGGCGCTAGCGCCTTCCCCCCAGCAGGCTCCCCAGCACGCCGCGCACGATCGCGGTGCCGATCTGCCGGCCGACCGATGAGGCGACGGAACGCGCCGCCGAGGTCGCGATCTTCTCGGCCATCGACTGCGGCTGGCGGCCCTTGCCGGTGGTCGAGCCGCCTCCGCCCAGAATACCGCCGAGCCAGCCGCCGACACCGCCAGACCCCGCCTTGGCCTCCTCGGCCGCCTTCGCGGCGTCCTCCGCGCGCTTCGCCAGCGTCTCGAACGCGCTCTCGCGGTCGATCGTCTCGGTATATTTGTTGCGGAACGGGCTCTCCCGCATCAAGGCCTTGCGCTCATCCAGCGTGATCGGCCCGACGCGGCCACCCGGCGGGGCGACAAGCGTGCGCTCGACAATCGAGGGCGCGCCCTTGCCTTCGAGCACCGAGACCAGCGCCTCGCCGACGCCCAGCTGCGTAATCACCGTGGCGGTCGAGAATTTCGGGTTGGCGCGGAAGGTCTCCGCCGCCGCTTTGACCGCCTTCTGCTCGCGCGGGGTGAAGGCGCGCAGCGCGTGCTGCACGCGGTTGCCGAGCTGAGCGCCGACCTTGTCCGGCACGTCGAGCGGGTTCTGTGTCACGAAATAGACGCCGATGCCCTTCGAGCGGATGAGGCGGACGACCTGCTCGATGCTTTCGAGCAGCGCCGGTGGCGCGTTGTCGAACAGGAGGTGCGCCTCGTCGAAGAAGAACACCAGCTTCGGCTTCTCGGGGTCGCCCACTTCCGGCATGATCTCGAACAGTTCCGAAAGCAGCCAGAGCAGGAAGGTCGCGTAGAGCCGCGGCGACTGCATCAGCTTGTCGGCCGCGAGCACGTTGATGGTGCCGCGCCCATCCTCGTCGAGACGCATGAAGTCACGGATGTCGAGCGCCGGCTCGCCGAAGAACTTCGCGCCGCCCTGATTCTCCAGCACGAGGAGCTGGCGCTGGATCGCGCCCACAGAGGCGGAGGATACGTTGCCGTAAGCGGCCTGCAACTGGCCCTGTAGCTCCTTGTTGGAGCCCAGTTCCGAGAGCATCGCCCGCAGGTCCTTGAGGTCGAGGAGCAGCAGGCCGTGTTCGTCGGCATAGCGGAACATGATGTTCAGCACGCCTTCCTGCACATCGTTGAGTTCAAGCAGGCGCGCGAGCAGGAGCGGCCCCATCTCCGCGACCGTGGCGCGGACCGGATGGCCCTGCTCACCGAACAGGTCCCAGAACACCACCGGGAACTGGTCGGCCTTGTATTCGACGCCGATTTCCTTGGCGCGGTTGACGAAGGGCGGCAGCGAATTGCCCATGGCGGAAACGCCGGACAGGTCGCCCTTGATATCGGCCGTGAAGACCGGAACCCCGACAGCCGAGAACCCTTCCGCGAGCTTCTGCAGCGTCACGGTCTTGCCGGTGCCGGTGGCGCCGGTGACGAGCCCGTGCCGGTTCGCCAGCTTGAGCACCAGACGCTCGAACTTCGTTTCGCTCTTGCCGATCAGGATCGTGCCGTCTTCACCCGCCATTAGTCCCTCCTGGATCACGCTGCGTTTTGACGAAATCGTCAAACCGCAGGCAACGTGATCGATATCAATAAGTTAGAGCATGCTTTTTGCGATTAACCGGCTACCACTTAATCGCCACATGCTCTAGGCCGTTCCGCTGGCTATAGCGGGTTTTCGCCGCGCTTGGAATGCCGGCACGCCAAGCCGGCGGCGCAAATCGACCCGCAAATTAAGTTGAGATATAAACTATCTTGTCTTGCAACCGGCATGGGCTTGGCGTAACCGGTATCCGCGTCAAGAGAGACGCGCCGCGCTTTGGAGGAACAGATGGAAGAGCTCATCAACCGGGTTGTGCAGAATGTCGGGCTCGACCCGGCGATCGCAGAGAAGGCTGTCGGTCTCATCCTCGGCTTCCTGCAGAAGAACGGGCCGGAGGGTGCGGTGTCGTCGATGTTCGAGAATCTGCCGGGCGCGGCCGATCTCGCTGCCACACATGGCGCGGGCGAAGGCGGCGGCGGGCTGATGGGCGGCCTGATGAACATGATGGGCGCGGGCGGCGGCGTGATGGCGCTCGGCCAGCAGCTGATGAGCGAGGGGATCGGCATGGGGCAGATCCAGTCGCTCTCCAAGGAAGTCTTTGCCTACGCGCAGGAGAAGGTCGGCGAAGACACGATGGGCGCGATCGTCGGCGCGATCCCGGGCCTCAGCCAGTTCGTCTGAGCAATCGGACGCCCGCCGATCGGTCAGTCCGGGACGCGGATTGCTGTCGCATCCGCTATCCGTCGGCGCGATCCCGGGCCTCAGCCAGTTCGTCTGAGTAATCGAACGCCCGCCGATCGGTCAGTCCGGGACGCGGATTGCTCTCGTATCCGCTATCCGTCGGCGCGATTCCCGGTCTCAGCCAGTTCGTCTGAACGACGGCTCCAATCGAATTGACGAAGCCGCCCCCATCGGGCGGCTTTTTTGTCAGGCCCGCTCGATGACCCGCTTGATCGCGGCGCGGACGTCGGCGTTGGCAACGAAGGCATCATGGCGGATCAGCCCGGTCGCGAATTCGGTCGCGTCCAGCACGCGGATACCCATGCCCTCGAAGGCCTCGCGCCCGAGCGCGCCGGCGCGTTCGCGGCCGGCGATACGGCGGGAAAGATCGAGCGCGCGGTCGTTGGTCGCGGTGATGACCGTCATCCGGTCGCGCCACGGCCCGAGATGACCGACTGCCGCGCGGAACAGGTCCGCATCGACATCCGGCGCCGCGAGCACGATGGCGCCGACCCGGTCGAGCCCGGCATCGCCATGCCGGTCGCGGAAGATGCGCAGGGCTTCGAGCGTCACGAGCGTGCCCATCGAATGCGCTACCAGATGAAGGCGCGCGCCGAACGGGTCCTGCACCACGCCGGCGAGGCTGTCGGCCAGCGGATCGCGCGCCAGCATCGCGGACTCGCGAGCGTAACCGTAATCGAACAGCCCGGCCTTGGAAGGCCAGCTGAACAGGGCTGTGTTGCCCTTGAAACCGATGCCGTTCGAGAGCATCGCCGCATCGTGGCTCGCGGCCTCGAAGGTCTGGTTGTAGCCATGCACGAACAGCAGCGTGTTGCGCCCGCGCAGGGCCTCGGTGAACGCCGTCACCGGCGTCCCTTCGACGAGGTCCACCGAGGTCACCGCGAATTCGCCGGCGACCAGCGTATTGACCTGCCCGAAGATGGACCCGTCCGGCGCCTCGAGGCGCGCGCGGGCATATTTCAGCGATCCGCGGCTTGCATCGAAGAACGGTGACTTCTGCCCGCCCTTCACCAGTTTTCGCGTGGTGACGACATGGAGCGTCGGGTCCGCGGCGAGGTCCTCCGCGCCGGCGCGCGCGTTGAAGGTGCGCGAGGAGCCGATGCAGCCGCCGAGCGGCAGCCCGAGCGCCAGTGTCATCACCGCCCGCCGCGAAAGCCCCGGATTTACGATCCGCCCCGTCATTATCCCGTAAAACCCCTATGCCTCCGGCATCGGATTTACCGAAGCCGTGGAACCTGCCAATTTCCTGCTGAGTGCTCCGGCGGGAATGCCCGCGAATTCCGGCCAAATCAAGGAAATCCAGGAAACCCATGCCCCGCGCGCTGATCACCGGTTTTGGCCCCTTTCCCGGCGTTCCCCGCAATCCGAGCGGCGTGCTGATGCGGCGCATCGCCAGCTCGCGACGCTGGCAACGGCTCGGCTGGCAGGTGGATGGCGTCCTGTTCCCGACCGGCTATTCGATCGTCTCGCGGATGATCGCCGATGAAGCCG
>JAVTWI010000127.1:0-13267 GCA_032229845.1 Rhabdaerophilum sp. | reverse complement strand
CCCTTGGTCTCGCCGCGCTCCTCACCAACCTCGCTCAGAAGCTGCATGCCGACGCAGATCCCGAGGAACGGCCGGCCTTTGACGCGCACCTGCTCTTGCAGCACCTCTTCGAGCCCATCGACCTCGGCGAGATGCTCGCGGCAGTCGCGATAGGCGCCGTCGCCGGGCAGGACGATACGATCGGCCTCGGCGACCTCGTCCGGATTGGCGCCGAGCACGACATGGCCGGTAACGCCGATCTCGTCGAGCGCCCGCGTCAGGGCCTTGCCGGCGGAGTGCAGGTTGCCGGCGCCGTAATCGATCAGCGCTATTTTCACGGCCGTGTCCTCGCTTGCGGGAACAGGCCGAGCACCGCCGGGCTGCCGGTGCGGGCCGGAACGTCCGTGCCAAGGCTCGCGAAGGCGCGCTGTTCGAGCGCTTCGCCCGCCGTGCCGACGACCACGCCCGCCTCGTCATACCCGCCGCGCCGGAGCGCGAAGCGACGCAGGGACGAGCCTTCGAGGCCGAACAGCCAGGCGACAAGCAGCCACAGCATGGCCATCGCGCCGGCCGGAACAGGCAAGGCGACAATGGCGGCAGCGATCAGCACCAGCCCGATCAGCGCCAAAAAGCCCGTCAGCCAATGGCGATTTGCCATCAGCCAGAACGGGCCGAACAGGAAGGCGCCCCAGCTCCAGCCGTCGCGCACCAGAACGGCGTGCTCGAGCGCCGCGTCGCGGTTCGGAGCGTCGCCGGCCACATGGATCGTGAACCGCGCCATCAGACCGACAAAGTCCCCTTGGTGGAAGGAACGCGATCCGCCGCGCGTGCGTCGCGCTCGGTGGCGTGGCGCAGCACGCGCGCGAGGCCCTTGAACAGGCTCTCGGCGATATGGTGCGAATTCAGCCCGTAAAGGCATTCCGCATGCAGCGTCACGCCCGCGTTGGAGGCGAAGGCCTGGAACCACTCACGCACGAGTTCGGTGTCGAAGGTGCCGATCTTGTGGGTCGGGAACTCGACGCGGAACACGAGGAAAGCGCGGCCGGAAATGTCGAGCGCGAGGCGCGAGAGCGTCTCGTCCATCGGCATCAGGCAATCGGCGTAGCGGGTGATGCCCTTCTTGTCACCGAGCGCCTTGGCGAAGGCCTGTCCGAGCGCGATGCCGACATCCTCGACCGTGTGGTGATCGTCGACATGGAGGTCGCCCTCGGCGCGCACGAGCAGGTCGATCATCGAATGCCGCGCGAGAAGGTGGAGCATGTGATCGAGAAAGCCGACGCCGGTGGCGACATCCGCCCGGCCGGTTCCGTCGAGGTCGATCCCGACCTCGATCTTCGTTTCACCCGTCTCCCGCCTGATTTCCGCGCGGCGCATCGGACCGATCCTTTTGCAAAGCAGCACAAAGCCGACATGGGCCTTCGAGCCAGAAACCCGGCTTTAGCGAAAAAGCGGAGTTCGGGCAATTCCAACCTCGGGCGGCGTCCCTGCCCTTGGCAATCGGCCTCCCCACTCCCTACATTGCCGGGAAGCAGAAGGAGAACCGCTTGGCCGAGGATCATGCGCCCCAAAGCTGGCAGGGAAGCTGGCACGCGACCACCATTCTGATGGTCCGCAAGGATGGAAAGACTGTGATCGGCGGCGACGGGCAGGTGAGCCTCGGCCAGACGATCATCAAGGGCAACGCCAAAAAGGTCCGCCGTCTCGGCAAGGGCGATGTGATCGCCGGGTTCGCCGGCGCCACCGCCGACGCCTTCACGCTGTTCGAGCGGCTGGAAGCGAAAATCGAGCAGTTTCCCGGCCAGTTGACCCGCGCCTGCGTCGAACTTGCCAAGGATTGGCGGACGGACCGTTATCTCCGTCGGCTCGAAGCCATGATGCTCGTCGCGGACAAATCGACTGGCCTCGTTCTTTCCGGCACCGGCGACGTGCTCGAACCCGAGGGCGGCGTCATGGGTATCGGTTCGGGCGGCATGTATGCGCTTGCCGCGGCCCGCGCGCTGGTCGACACGGACGCCGATGCCGAGGCGATTGTCCGCAAGGCGATGAAGATCGCCGGCGAGATCTGCGTCTACACCAACGAAAATCTCGTGATCGAGAAGATTGATGGCTAGAGCACGCGACGAAAACGTGGAAACCGGCTTTTCGCTTCATCGCACGCCCCGGCAGAAGAGAAATAAATGACGTCCTTTTCCCCCCGCGAGATCGTTTCCGAACTCGATCGCTACATCGTTGGCCAGAAGGAGGCGAAGCGCGCCGTTGCCATTGCGCTGCGCAACCGCTGGCGGCGCCAGCAGCTCGAAGGCCCGATGCGCGAGGAGGTTCTGCCGAAGAACATCCTGATGATCGGCCCCACCGGCTGCGGCAAGACCGAGATCGCCCGCCGGCTCGCCAGGCTCGCCGGTGCGCCGTTCCTCAAGATCGAGGCGACCAAATTCACCGAAGTCGGCTATGTCGGTCGCGATGTCGAACAGATCGTGCGCGATCTCGTTGAGGTCGGCATCGGGCTGGAGCGCGAGAAACGCCGCAAGGAAGTCGGCGCCAAGGCGCAGGTCGCGGCGGAGGAGCGCGTGCTCGACGCGCTCGTCGGCGCAACGGCCTCGCCGGCGACACGCGACTCGTTCCGCAGGAAGCTGCGCGACGGCGAACTCGCCGACAAGGAAATCGAGATCGAGCTTACGAGCGCGGCAAGCTCCGGCCTGCCGATGTTCGAAATCCCCGGCATGCCCGGCGGGCAGATCGGCGCGATCTCGCTCGGCGATATTTTCGGCAAATCCTTCGGCCAGAAGGGCAAGCCGCGCCGGACGACCGTGCGGGATGCCTATGAGCCGCTGATCGCCGAGGAAAGCGACAAGCTGATCGATCAGGACCGCATCGTTGCGGATGCGATTCGATCGGTGGAGGAAAACGGCATCGTGTTCCTCGATGAAATCGACAAGATTTCGGTGCGCGAGGGGCGTTCGGGCGGCGACGTGTCCCGCGAGGGCGTGCAGCGCGACCTGCTGCCGCTGATCGAGGGGACGACGGTTGCCACCAAGCACGGCGCGGTCAAGACCGACCATATCCTCTTCATCGCCTCGGGCGCTTTCCATGTCGCCAAGCCCTCGGACCTGCTGCCCGAACTGCAGGGCCGCCTGCCGATCCGCGTCGAGCTGAAGCCGCTTGGCGAGGCGGATTTCCGCCGCATCCTCACCGAAACCGAGGCTTCGCTCATCAAGCAGTATGTTGCGCTGATGGCGACCGAGGGCGTTGCGCTGCATTTCACGGATGACGGCATCGCGGCGATCGCGAAGGCGGCGTTCGAGGTCAACACCAATGTCGAGAACATCGGCGCCCGCCGCCTTCAGACCGTGCTGGAGCGTGTGCTCGACGAGGTGAGCTTTACCGCGACCGACCGCTCCGGCGAAACCGTCGTGGTCGATGCCGCCGCCGTGACGAAGGAGGTCGGTGAACTCGCGAAGAACGCCGATCTCTCGCGATTTATCCTGTAGAATGCCGTTTCGGAGGCGAATCCATGCGCATCGCGATCATCTCCGACATTCACGGCAATATTCTTGCGCTCGAAGCCGTGCTGGCCGATATCGCGCGGCAGGGCGTGGGGAAGATCGTCGATCTCGGCGACCGGGTGTCCGGCCCGCTCTGGCCGAAGGAAACCTTCGACCGGCTCAAAGCCCTCGGCATTCCCGGCGTGCGCGGCAATCACGACCGGATCGTCGGTGAAAATCCTCGGCAGGGCATGGGCGCCTCCGATGCCGTCGCCTGGGACGCGCTCGAGACGGCGGATCGCGCGGAACTTGCGGCGCTGCCGTTCTCGGCCGAATTCGCGCCCGGCCTCAGCGCCTTTCACGCGACACCCGCGTATGACGACCGCTACACCCTCGACGATATCCACGAGGGACGACTTTTTCGCGCCGATACCGCCAAGATCGCACGCCGGCTCGGCGGGTTCGAGGCGCGAATCATCCTCATGGGCCACAGCTATCGCCCCGAGATGATCCGGCTGCCCGACGGTCGCCTGCTCGTCAATCCCGGCTCGGTCGGCGATCCGGGCTACGAGGACACCACCGGCCAGCGCCACGTCTCCGAGGCTGGAACACCCCATGCCCGCTATGCCGTTCTGGATATTGCTGATCTTGCCTTTCCGGACGTAACATTCAGGGCCGTGGCTTACGATTTCGAGCGTGCCGCACAGCAGGCGGAAATGCGCGGCCGGGCGGAATGGGCCCATGCGCTCAGGACCGGACTGATGCCGCGCCCGGCTTGACGGAGCCCTCCTGCTGGGGGAGTCTCGCGCGATGTCGCTGGCCCTGCCTTTCACCATCGTCGGTTCGGCGACGCTTCTCTCGCGTGTGACCGGCTTCCTGCGCGATGTGCTGATCGCGGCGATGCTCGGCTCGGGGCCGGTGGCGGATATCTACGTCGCGGCCTTCCTGATCCCGAACCTGTTCCGCAAGATGATGAGCGAGGGAGCGCTCAACGCCGCCATCGTCCCGCGCCTCGCCCGGCTGGAGCAGGAGGGTGGCAAGCAGGCGGCGCGCGGCTTCTCCGACGACGTGCTCTCGCTGATGCTGGTCGCTGTGATCGTGATGATCGCCGTCGCGGAATTCGCGATGCCGCAGATCATGTCGGCGGTGGCGATCGGTTTCAAGGCGAATACCGCCAAGTTCGACGACGCGGTGCTGTTCGCGCGGATCGCCTTTCCTTTTGTCGGCTGTGTGCTGCTTGCGGCGCTGATGTCGGCGCTGCTCAACACCACCGAACGTTACGCGCTGGCCGCGCTGGTGCCACTGGTGCTGAACCTCCTGCTGATCGGCGTATTGCTCGCGCTGCTGTTTTTGCCGGTCGAACGGCGCGAGGCTGGACTTGCGCTGGTCACGACCGTGCTCGTTGCGGGTTTCGTGCAGCTTGTGCTGCTTTGGCGTGCGGCCGGTCGCGTCGGCTTTGATGTCATGCCACGCCCGCTCGATGCCATCATGGGTCGTGTCGATCCCGGCGCGAAAACGCTGCTGATGGTTGCGCTGCCGGGCATGATCATCGCCGGCTCGGGCCATGTGCACATGATCATTGCCAGCCAGTTCGCCTCGCTCGAACCGCGCGCGATCTCCTGGCTCTACTACGCCGACCGGCTGTTCCAGCTCCCGCTCGGCTTCGTCGCTGCCGCCGTCGGCGTCGTGCTGCTGCCGCGCGTGTCGCGGGCGCTCAATCAGGACGATCCGGCAATGATGGCGGAGGCGCAGAGCGAGTCCTTCGTCTTTTCCTCGCTTCTGATCCTGCCGGCGACGGTCGCGCTGATCGTGCTGGCGAAGCCGATCACGCTGGTCCTGTTCCAGCGCGGCGCTTTCGGTTTTGTCGATGTCCGCGCCACGGCGGCGATGCTCAAGGTGCTCGCCTTCGCCCTGCCGGCCTTCGTGCTGATCAAGGTCATCCTGCCGGGGTTCCTTGCACGCGAGGAAATGCGCCCGCCGCTGATCGCAGTCGGTATCGCGATTGCCGCGAACATCGCCACGGGTCTGTTCTTCCACCACGGCGGCAAATGGCTCGCGCCGGCGATCGGTGTCGCGGTCGGCGCCTGGACAAACGCGCTCGTTCTTCTTGTCATGGCGATCTGGAACGACCGGCTCAATCTTCTGGCGAGCGCCGTCTGGCGCGCGGCCGGCGCGGCGTTCGCCGCTGCCGCGATGGGGCTGCTGGTCGGCTGGATGGCCGTCGAGATGAAGGGCTTCATGCAGGTCAGCCGCCCGTTCGTGGTCAAGGGCGCGGCCCTGATGGCGATCTGTCTCGCCGGCCTGCTCGCCTACCTTGCCGCCGCGCGCCTTTTGCGGGTTTTCACCTTCTCCGCGCTACGGAAGACGGCCCGGAGCGGCGCGATGTGAGCATCCGGCTTGCGGTTGCCGGGCGCGATTGCTAGAGCGCGCGTTGAAAACCGAACCGGATGAAACCCGTGACCCTGAAGCCCGTTTCCCTTTCGCCCTACAAGCCGCGCGTCTTTTCCGGCGTGCAGCCCACCGGCAATCTGCACCTCGGCAATTATCTCGGCGCCATCAAGCGCTTCGCCGAGTTGCAGCACGCGCACGACTGCATCTATTGCGTGGTCGATCTCCACGCGATCACGCAAGGGGTCGACGTCTGGGGCGGGCCGGAGGGCCTGAGGCGCGCAACCCGCGAGGTGACCGCCGCCTATATCGCCGCCGGGATCGACACGAAGAAGCATATCGTCTTCAACCAGAGCCAGGTTGTCGAGCACGCGGAACTGGCGTGGATCTTCAACTGCATCGCGCGGATGGGCTGGGCCAACCGCATGACGCAGTTCAAGGAGAAGGCCGGCAAGGACCGCGAGAACGCGTCCGTCGGCCTTTTCGCCTATCCGATGCTGATGGCGGCGGATATTCTCGTCTACCGCGCGACCCATGTGCCGGTCGGCGAGGACCAGAAGCAGCATCTCGAACTGACGCGCGACATCGCCCAGAAGTTCAACTTCGATTTCGCGGATCGCATTCGCGCGCTCGGCCTTGAGTCGGGCGAGTATTTCCCGCTGGCCGAGCCGTTGATCGCCGGTCCCGCGCCGCGCGTGATGTCGTTGCGCGATGGTACCAAGAAGATGTCGAAGTCCGATCCGTCGGATTACTCCCGTCTCAACCTCACTGACGATGCCGACGCGATCGCCCAGAAGGTCCGCAAGGCGAAAACCGACCCCGAGCCGCTCCCTTCCGAGGAAGCGGGCCTCAAAGGGCGGCCGGAGGCGGAAAACCTTGTCACCATCTTCGCCGCGCTGTCGGGCGAGACGCCGGCGGCCATTCTCGGCCAGTTCGGCGGCGGCCAGTTCTCGACCTTCAAGAACGCACTCGTCGACCTCGCCGTGACGAAGCTCTCGCCGGTGGGCGCCGAAATGCGGCGGCTGACGGCCGATCCGGCGATGATCGACGCGGTTCTCGCCGACGGCGCCGAGCGTGCCCGCGCCATCGCCGGGCCGGTGATGCGCGAGGTTCGCGAGATCTACGGGTTCATCCAGGGCTGACCCATCCGCCGGCCGGGCGGGTTGTCGGCTGGCGGGAAGGCGGATCCGGGAGCGCACCTTGCCACGGCCCGGCCGGTTTGGCAGCATGTCGGCTCTGGGGTGAGGCAGCGAGGTTTCTGCATGGGTTTCCGGCGGCGTGCCTATGAACCGGGCCATCGGCCCAAGATTCTCGTCGTGGTCGACGAAACCCCGGAATGCCAGCGCGCGGTGCTGTTCGCCGCGCGCCGGGCGCGGCGCTCGGGCGCCAATGTCGCCATGCTGTCGGTGATCGTGCCGGATGATGGCCAGCCCTGGCTGGGTATCGGCAACCTCATGCAGGCGGAAGCCGAGGCGGAGGCGGCCGAAAGGCTGGACAAATCCGCCGAGATCGTGCGGCGCGAGGCCGGGTTCGAGCCGGACCGCATTATCCGCACCGGCCTTCCTGCGGATCAGGTGATGGCCTTCATCCAGGATGACGAGGACATCGCCGTGCTGGTTCTTGCCGCAGGCACCGGCAAGGACGGGCCCGGACCGCTCGTCTCGCATATCGCCGGCAAGGTCGCGGCGAGCTTTCCCGTGCCGGTGACGATCGTGCCCGGCGGGCTCGCGGAGGCGGATTTCGAGGCATTGGCCTGACGGGACTTTTCGCGGCCATGATGCGGGTCTATGTAAGGCGAAGCGGCCGGCCGGTGCTTGATCCCGGACCCTTCCCGCCAGCGAGGCAGCCATGTTCATCCAGACCGAAGTGACCCCCAACCCCGCGACGCTCAAGTTCCTGCCCGGACGCGATGTCCTGGGCCATTCGACGCGCGAGTTCCGCTCGGCGGAGGAAGCTGCGGCCTCGCCGCTCGCTGCCGCGTTGTTCGGCATTCCGGGTGTGGTCGGCGTATTTTTCGGCGGCGATTTCGTCTCGGTCACGAAATCGAATGGCGAATGGCAGCATCTCAAGCCGGCCGTTCTCGGTGCCATCATGGAGCACTATCTCTCCGGCGCGCCGATTCTCGCGGAGGGCGCCGCCGCCGAACGGACGGGCGACGAGTTCTTCGCCCCCGAGGACGCCGAAACCGTCGCCACCATCAAGGAACTGCTCGAAACCCGCGTGCGGCCGGCCGTCGCCGGCGACGGCGGGGATATCACCTTCCGCGGCTTCCGCGACGGCGTCGTCTATCTCACCATGAAGGGATCCTGCTCCGGCTGCCCGAGCTCGACCGCGACGCTCAAGCATGGCATCCAGAATCTGCTTCGCCATTTCCTGCCGGATGTCCAGTCCGTCGAGGCGGCCTGACGGCCCGGAGCGTCCCTTGCGCGTTCTCGCCCTCGATACCGCCCTTGGCGCGACCTCGGTCGCCCTGCTCGATACGGAGACGAATCGTATCCTCGCCGAGGAGAGCGAGGCGATGGAGCGCGGTCATTCCGAAGCCCTGATGCCGATGGTGGAGCGCGTTCTGGCGGCGGCCGGCATCGGTTTCGCGGCCATCGACCGGTTCGGCGTTACCATCGGGCCGGGAAGCTTCACGGGGTTGCGGATCGGGATCGCCGCCGCGCGCGGTTTCGCGCTGGTGCATGATCGTCCGGCCGTCGGCGTCTCGACGCTCGCGGCTTTCGCGGCGCCGGTGCTGTTTGGCGGTGAACGCCGCCCGGTCGCGGCTGCCATCGACGCCCGCAACGGCATGGTGTTCTTCCAGGCAATGGGCATCGACGGGCGCACGATCGCCGGGCCGGGCCTCTACCCGATCGAGGAAGCGGCCCGGAAGACGGGAGACGGCGCGATCAGCTTCGTCGGCAATGCGGCCGACCGGCTCGCCGCGGCCCGCCGCGACGGCCAGACCGATTTCCGCTTCGGCGCCGGCCCTGTCGCGGCGCGGCCGGCGCCGCCGATCGCTTGGGTGGCGCGGCTCGCTTCGGCCGCCAACCCTGCGACCTCGCCGGCCCGGCCGATGTATCTGCGCGAGGTCAGCGTCACGATGGGTGATCGCGCCCGGCTCCGGCGGGCCTGAGCGCGGCCATGTTCTGGCTCTGGCCCTGGTTCTGGTTCGGACAGATGCATACGCTGTTTCGCCCCGCTTCCATCCTCGATTCCTCGCGCATCGCCGCGATTCACGCCGAGAGTTTCGCGATCGGCTGGGACCGGAACGAGATCGAGCGCATGATTCTCGACGGCCATGTCGCGGATGTCATGGTTTCGCGCGCGCCCGTCGGTGAGATCGTCACCGGTTTCGCCATCAGCCGCGTCGTGCTTGACGAGGCGGAACTGCTGACGATCGCGCTCGACCGCGAGGTGCGCGGACGCGGCTTTTCCGAAACCCTGCTCGAACGCCATGCCCAGCGGGTGCGGCAGGCCGGCGCCGAGAGCCATTTCCTTGAGGTCGCGGATGCCAACGAGCCCGCCCTCGCGCTTTATCGCAAGCTCGGCTTCGTCGAGATCGGCCGTCGCAAAGGCTATTATCCGGGCCCGAGGGGCCCCGGCGCCGCGCGGCATGACGCCCTCACCATGCGGCGCGATCTCACCCATCTCGACCCCACCCCCCGTTTCGGCTGAGCGACGGGCGGCTTTCCATTCCGGCCAAGCCTTGATATGCCGCAGGGAGAACAGGGCGAGGGAAGCATGAGCGGGGAGGCCGACCCGGATCGCGATCTCGGCAGCATCGCCGAGCGTTGCCGTGCGCAGGGCCTGCGCATGACCGGGCCGCGCCGCGTCATCACCGATGTCCTCGACCGCGCTGTCGATCATCCGGATGTCGAGGAGCTTCACCGCCGCGTTTCCGAGATCGAGCCGCGCATCGCGCTTTCGACCGTCTATCGCACGGTGCGCCTTCTGGTCGAGGCCGGTATCCTCGAACGCCATCAGTTCATCGATGGCCGCGCCCGTTACGAAAATGCCGATCACGAGCACCACGACCACCTCATCGACATGACGACCGGCACCGTCATCGAGTTCCGCTCGCCCGAGATCGAGGAACTGCAGGCGCGGATCGCCGAAGGTCTCGGCTACCGCATCACCGGGCACCGGCTGCAATTGTTCTGCGTGCCGCTGCAGGCCCGCGGCCGTCGCCGAACCGTCACAAAGCGCGGCTAGAAGCCGGCGGAGAGTGGTGGCGAGGCGCATCCTTTTTCCATGATCGAGCAAGGTCCGTTCCGTTATCTGAAAATCGGGTTCCGGGTGGCGGCGATGCTGCCCGCCTTCGCGCTCGGCCTGCCGGCACAATGGGTCGCGCTGCGGGTGGCGCCGGGGCTCGCGCGCTGGATGCCGGTCATCTTCCACCGCTACCTGCTGTTCGTCCTCGGCGTACGCGTCGAGAAGATCGGCGCGCTCGATCCCCGCAAGCCGATCCTCATCGCCTCGAACCACCTTTCCTGGCTCGATATCGTCGTGATTTCCTCGCTTGCGCCGGTCTCGTTCATCGCCAAGAGCGAGGTCGGCGCCTGGCCGCTGTTCGGCACGCTCGCCCGGCTCCAGCGCTCGGTCTTCGTCGAGCGCGAGCGGCGCGGCAAGACCGGCGAGGTGAACCGCTCGATCGCCGCGCGCCTCGAGAAGGGCGATGCACTGGTTCTTTTTGCGGAAGGGACGACCAGCGACGGCACGCGCATCCTGCCGTTCCGCTCGGCGCTGATCGGTGCGGCGCAGGCCGTGGCCGGCGGCTCCGGCCGCTCAGTCGTCCAGCCGCTCAATATCGCCTATCCGCGCATCGGCGGGCTGCCGATCGGGCGTGTCGACCACCCGATGATCGCCTGGCATGGCGACATGGACCTTCTGCCCCACCTCGGTGACTTCCTGACCCTGCCGAATGTCGATTGCCGCGTGACATTCCTCGGCGCGCGGGATGTCGAGCCCGGCAGCGACCGCAAGGCGCTCGCCCGCGACATGGAAACCGAGATCCGGCGCAGCCATGCCCGCGCGTTGACCGGGCGCGAACCCCATGCCGCGTGATGCCGGAATCCGGCATGAGGCAGGAACGCACTCGCGACAACAAACCCGCCCCTTTGCGAAACGGCCCGTGGCGGGTAAAGAACGGGCGATGACCAAACCCGAACCCGAATTGTCCTCCGGCGAGCCCGAGACGCCGCGCCGCGCACACATCAAGTCGTATGGCTGCCAGATGAACGTGCACGATGCCGAGCGCATGGCCGATCTTCTGGCCGGTGAGGGCTTTGTCATGACCGAGGACGCCGGGGACGCCGATCTCGTCATCCTCAACACCTGCCATATCCGAGAGAAGGCTGCCGAGAAGGTCTATTCGGAACTGGGCCGCCTCCGGGTCGCCAAGGAGCAGCGTGCCGCCGACGGCCGCAAAACGCTGATCGCCGTTGCCGGTTGCGTCGCCCAGGCCGAGGGCGGCGAGATCATGAAGCGTCAGCCGAACGTCGATATCGTCGTCGGCCCGCAGAGCTATCACCGCCTGCCCGATCTCATCGCGCGCGCCGCGGCGCATGACCGCAAGGGTGCGATCGACACCGAATTCCCGGAAGAGGACAAGTTCTCGGCGCTGCCGAAGCCGCAGGCGAAGCGGCTGCTGGCGCGCGGCCCCTCCGCCTTTCTCACGGTGCAGGAAGGCTGCGACAAGTTCTGCTCGTTCTGCGTCGTTCCCTTCACGCGCGGCGCGGAGACTTCGCGCCCCGTGGCGGCGATCGTCGAGGAGGCGCGGGCGATGGTCGAGGCCGGCATCCGCGACATCATGCTGCTTGGCCAGAACGTCAACGCCTATCACGGCGATGACGGCAAGGGCGGCACCGCCGACCTCGCCCGGCTGTTCGACCGACTTTCGGCGATCGAGGAGCTCGCACGCATCCGCTACGCGACGAGCCATCCGCGCGACATGAACGCCGCGCTGGTCGCCGCGCATCGCGACAACCCCAAGGTGATGCCCTACCTGCATCTCCCCGTGCAATCGGGCTCGAACCGCGTACTGAAAGCGATGAACCGCAGGCACGACCGGGATTTCTACTTCCGCATTGTCGACGATCTCCGCGCTGCCCGGCCCGATATCGCGCTCTCGTCCGATTTCATCACCGGCTTTCCCGGCGAGACGGACGCCGACTTCGAGGACACGATGGACCTCGTGCGCCGTATCGGGTTCGCGGCGGCCTATTCGTTCAAATACAGCCCCCGCCCCGGCACCAAATCCGCCGAAGGGCCGGATTCCGTGCCCGAATCAGTGAAGGCTGAACGCCTCGCCGCGCTGCAGGCGCTCATCGCCGAACAGCAGAACGCCTTCAACGCCGCCTGTCTGGGCCGGCGCATGCCGGTGCTGTTCGAGAAGGCGGGCCGCTTTCCGGGGCAGGTTTCCGGCAAGTCGCCCTACCTTCAGGCGGTCAATGTTGAAATTCCGGCGGAGAACATGATTTCCGACTTTATCGGTCGCATCGCGGATGTTGATATCACCGAACTGGCATCGAATTCGCTTCGCGGAAAAATGGCGGAGAGCCGGTCCGCCGTCGGAGGAAAAGCCGCTTGACCTTGCGCCTCAGCGAGCCTTCGCGTCTCGCCGCTTCCGTTCAGGCCTCGCTCGACGGGGTCGAGGAAGCCATGCTGCTGGATGACAACCGGGCCGCGAGCCTCGTCGTCGGCAATTACGATCAGAACATCGCGCATCTGGAGCGACGACTGAACGTCGTCGCCCATGTCAACGGCAACAACATCGTGCTGCGCGGCGCGCGCGATGCGGTCGATCACGCCCGCCGCGTGATCGAGAGCCTCTATGCAACCGTGAAGCGCGGCAAGGCCGTCGGCCCCGGCGATGTCGACGGCGCCATCGAGGAATGCGCGCTCCAGCGCGGGCTGTTTCCCGACAAGGCCGAGCCGGATCCGGACCCCGTGCGGGCGCCGGGCCGGGAGAACTACGCCGGCTTCGGCCATCTCACGACCCGCAAGAAGGGCATCGTCAAGGCGCGCAACGCGGCACAGGACAGCTATCTGCGCGTGCTGGCCCGGCACGAACTCGTGTTTGCCGAAGGCCCCGCCGGCACCGGCAAGACCTGGCTCGCGGTGGGTCATGCGGTGCAACTGCTCGAAGCCGGGCATGTCGAGCGGCTGATTCTCTCGCGCCCGGCGGTCGAGGCCGGCGAGAAGATCGGCTTCCTGCCCGGCGATATGCGCGAGAAGGTCGATCCCTATCTCCGCCCGATCTACGACGCGCTCTACGATTTCATGGAAGGCCGCATTGTCGAGCGCGCGCTTCAGACCGGCGTGATCGAGGTGGCCCCGCTTGCCTTCATGCGCGGGCGCACGCTCTCGAATGCGCTCATTCTGCTCGACGAGGCGCAGAACAGCTCGTCGATGCAGATGAAGATGTTCCTGAC
>JAVTWI010000126.1:0-13322 GCA_032229845.1 Rhabdaerophilum sp. | reverse complement strand
GCGGTGATATCGGTCGCGATGACCTGCTTCGCGCCGCCGAGCTTCGCCGCCACCGCGCTGAGCACACCGATCGGGCCAGCGCCGGAGACGAGCACCGTCTTGCCGGAAAGATCACCAGCCTGCGCCGCCGCGTGGAGACAGACGGAGAAGGGTTCGCACAGGGCCGCTTCGGCAGCGGAAACGCGGTTCGCATCAAGCCGGAACGCCTGCTTGCCCGGCACGGTCACGAATTCGCGGAACAGACCCTGCGCATGGGGAAAGCGCATCGCCGAGCCGTTGAAGAACATGTTCTCGCAATGGATGCGGTTGCCTCGCTGGCACGAGGGGCAGACCCCGCAGGGCCGGCTCGGGTTGACCGCGACCAGATCGCCCGGCTTCACATGCACGACATTCGTGCCCACCACCTCGACGATCCCAGCCGCCTCGTGGCCGAGCGTCATCGGCTCGCGCACGCGGACGACGCCGAACCCGCCATGGTGATAGTAATGCAGATCGGACCCGCAGATACCGCCGACCGTCATCCGCACGCGAACGTCATTCGGCCCCGGCGTTGCGTCCTCGCCGGGAAAGGCCTCGATCCGGAGATCGTGCGGAGCATGAATGACAACGGCGCGCATCGCGGTTTTCCTTATGTGGTCTCAAAGAATGGCGAGCATGCCGCCATCGACATAGATGATCTGGCCATTGACGTAATCCGATGCGGATGAGGCGAGGAAGATCACCGTGCCCACCAGTTCCTCGGGCTTGCCCCACCGCTTTGACGGCGTCCGGCTCGTCACCCAGGCATTGAACTCGGGATTGTCGATCAGGGCCTGGTTCATGTCGGTGATCATGTAGCCGGGGCCGATCGCGTTGGCCTGAATGCCGTGCGCCGCCCACTCTGCCGCCATCGCCTGTGTGAGCGCGCGGATACCGGCCTTGGAAACCGTGTAGGGCGCGATCGTCGCCCGCGCGACCGCGCTCATCAGCGAGCCGACATTGACGATCTTGCCCTGCCGGCGTGCCATCATCCGCCGCCCCGCCTCGCGCCCGATCACGAAGGCGCTGGTGAGGTTGGTCTCGATCACCTTACGGAATTCATCCGTCGCGAGATCCACCATCGGCTTGCGAAGCTGGATGCCGGCGTTGTTGACGAGAATGTCGATCGCCAGCCCCTCGGCATCGAACGCCGCGAACGCGGCCTTGATGGCCGCCTCGTCGGTAATGTCGAACGCCGCCCCCCGCGCCTTGAGACCCGCGGAACGCAGCGCCGCGACCGTGTCCTCGACACGGGCCGGATCGGTCCCGTTGATGATCACCTCGGCGCCGGCGCGTGCCATGCCTTCGGCCATCGAATGCCCGAGCCCGCGCGACGACCCCGTGATCAGGGCGCGCTTTCCCTCAAGCGAGAACAGAGCCGTGCTCATGCTGTTGCCTTCCTCAAGCCGCCGCCGCCAGAAGCCACCATTCCGGTATGCTGTATTCGCTCCTGCTTTTCATGCGGCGACCGTCTTGGCAAGCCCCTTGGTGATCCCCTCGCCATCGAGTTGCGCAAGAGCGCCTGCCGTTGCACGGCAACTGAATGCAGGCTAACATGTCAGATAATCGCCGCGCCGTTTCAGGAACCGTCGCCAAATGCCGGACTCGAGACTCGCCACCGGAGAGACGTTACCCCGGCGAAAGCTGGGACGTCTGCCGCTGTCGGTGACGGCGCTGGGCTTCGGCGGCGCGCCGCTTGGCGACCTCTACGCAATCCTCGACGAGGGCGAGGCGGTCGCCACCGTGACGGCGGCACTTGATCTGGGCGTCGGCCTCATCGATACCTCGCCGCTCTACGGTCACGGCCTCTCCGAACATCGGATCGGAACCGCCCTGCGCATGCGGCGGGGCACGGCGCCGGTCATCTCGACCAAGATCGGGCGGGTGATGACGCCGTTCGCGCCCTGGCGTGACGGCTCGGGCTATCTCGGCGGGTTCCGCCACGCCGCGCGTTTCGACTATTCCTATGACGGCGCGATGCGCGCGCTCGAACAGTCGGCGCTGCGCCTCGGCATCGACCGCTTCGACATCGTCCATATCCACGACGTCGATGTCTGGACGCACGGGGCCGACGCCATCGAGCAACGCTTCCGCGAGGCGATGGACGGCGCCTACCGCGCGCTCGATGACCTCCGCCGCGCCGGCACGATCCGCGCCGTCGGTCTCGGCGTCAACGAGGCCGAGATGTGCGAGCGCTTCGCCCACGCCGGCGATTTCGACACCATGATGCTCGCCGGCCGCTACTCCCTGCTCGAACAGCCGGCGCTCGCGCGCTTCATGCCGCTGGCGCTGGAAAAGGGCATCGGCGTCATGCTCGGGGGCATCTTCAATTCCGGCATCCTCGCCACCGGCCCGGTTCCCGGCGCGCGCTACAACTACCGCGAGGCACCACCGGAGATTCTCGACAAGGTGCGGCGGATCGAAGCCATCTGTGCCGCACATGGAACCCGGCTTCCGACTGCGGCCCTGCATTTCGCGCTGGCGCATCCGGCGGTCGCCGCCGTGGTCATGGGCGCCGTGCGGCCGGCGGAGGTGGAGGCGCAGGTGCACGCGCTCAACGCCATCCCGCCGCAGGGCCTCTGGGGTGATCTCAAACGCGCCGGACTGCTCGCCGAAGCGGCGCCGGTGCCGGCAGGACAGTCCTCATGACGCGACGCATCGATTCCCATCAGCATTTCTGGCGCATCGCCCGTGGCGATTACGGCTGGCTGACGCCGGCACTCGGTGCGATCCACCGCGACTTCATGCCGGCCGATCTCGCGCCACTGATCGCAGCCTGCGGGATCGGGGAAACCATCCTCGTCCAGGCGGCGCCGACGTTCGCGGAAACCGAATTCCTGCTCGATATCGCCGGACGGACGCCAAGCGTCGCCGGCGTTGTCGGCTGGGTCGATTTCGAAGGACCGGACGCCGTCGCCGATATCGTGCGGCTCGCAAGAAACCCGAAGCTGGTCGGGCTGCGGCCGATGATCCACGACATCGCCGACGAGCGCTGGATGTTGCGCCCGGCCTTCGAGCGGGTGTTCGGGACGATCGCGGCGCAGGGCCTCGTCTTCGACGCGCTGGTCCGCCCGCCGCATCTGCCGCATCTCGACGCGCTGGCCATGCGCCATCCCGACCTGACGATCGTGATCGATCACGGCGCAAAACCATTGATTGCCGCCGGCATTCGCGAACCCTGGGCACGGGACATGTCGCGCCTCGCGATGCATCCGAATGTCTCGTGCAAACTCTCGGGTCTCGTGACCGAGGCTGGACAGGGGTGGGACGAGGCGAGACTCTGGCCCTTCATGGAACTTGTCGCCGATGTGTTCGGGCCCCGGCGACTGCTGTTCGGTTCCGACTGGCCGGTTCTGAACCTCGCCGGCACCTACGGCCAATGGCTCGACATCGTGACGAGCTTCGTCGGCAGCCGGTCCGATCTTGACGAAGTGGCCATCTTCGGTGGCAACGCCGCGCGGATCTATCTGTCCCGACGCACGAAGGAGTAAGCCATGCTGCGCGGCATCGACCCCGTGCTTTCGCCCGAATTGCTGCACCTGCTCGCCTCGATGGGGCACGGCGACGATCTCGCGCTCGTCGATGCCAACCACCCCGCCGAGACGATCGCCCGCGCGACCCGTTCCGGGCGCCTGATCCGGCTGCCGGGTCTTGCCATGGGCCGCGTCGCAAGGGCGATCTTGTCCGTGTTGCCGATCGACGATTTCGAGCCGGCCCCGTTGCGGCGAATGGAGGTTGTCGGCGACCCGGCAGCGGTGCCGCCGGTGCAGAGAGAGGTTATGACGGAAATCCGCGCCGTTCTCGGGCCGTCGGCCGGGATTGCGGGAATCGAACGCTTCGCCTTCTACGAAGCCGCGAAACAGGGCTTCGGCGTCGTCCAGGTCGGCGATCCGCGTCCCTACGGCTGCTTCCTGCTGCGCAAGGGCGTGATCGCGGGAGAACCGGGTTGAGACAAGCTCAACCGGCCTGCCGGCGATCCTGCATCGGCACGACCGACTGATAGGTCTCCTCGCCGCCCCTGATCTTGGCAAGGACCGCGCGGTTGTCATGATCCTCGATCCGTCGCTCGGCATCGCGCAGTTCGGCGCGCAAGGTCTGCAACTCGCTTCGCAATTCGGCATTGCGCCGGGATTCGGTATCGAAAGCCTCGCGTGCGCGCTCGGCCAGCACACGGGCCTCGTCGAGTTGACGGCGCCGGGTCTCGGCCACCTCGACCGCGGCATCGAGTTTCTCGACCAGGGTCGCGCGCTGCGCTTCCAGGCTGGCGATGGAGGCCTCGGCCAGCCGAATGGTCTCCAGGCTATTGGCGAGCCGGAGGTCGCGTGTCTCGATCTCGACGCCCAGGGCGCTGACATCGCTCTGCAGTTCGGCGATGCGCCGGCGTTCCTCGCCGAGCGTATCCATCAGCGCCGCCTCGGCCTTCACCCGCTCGCCGGTTTCCGCACGCGCGCCAGCAAGCCGCGCATTCGCATCCTCAACGGCCTTTTCCAGCCGCGCCATGCCGACGCCGTGCTCCGCCCGGAGGCGGTCCTTCTCGGCTTCGATCTCGTTGAGCGAAAGCGGCAGCACCTGTTCGACACGCGCGCGCGAAACGCGCAGGGCACGCCGCCAAAAGGCCGGCAGGAACAGGAGCCACATCAGCCCTGCCGCCAGAAACCCGAGTGCGAAGACGAGCGCCTGCTCGATCATGCGAACCAACTCCTTGCCGGAGGAGGTTCAGCACGAATCCGCCGCGAGGTCAAAAAACATTTCTGTCAGAACGGGTTCCAAGTTCTCTCAGAACGGGTTCCATGTCGATTGCGGCGTAAACTTGAGATAGCCGACGTTAACCCCGAGCCGGGCGCCGACACCGGCCCGGATCGGCACGACGACGATGTCGTTCGCGGTCAGCGCCGTCATGCCGAAGCCGCCGATGAAATAGGCCGAGCCATCGACGCCCGCGAAGCGCTGGTAAATCCCCGCGACGCGCGGCAGCCGGTAAACGAGCATCATCGTCCGGTCACCATCGCCGCCAAAATCGAAGCCGACCGAAGGTCCCTGCCAGAACACCTTCCGGTCGCCGGCGTTGCGGGTATAGAGCACGCCCTCGCCGTAGCGCAGGCCGCCGACGAAGGCCCCGGATGCCTCCTGCCCGAGAATGTAGCCGTTGGGTTCGCCCCAACGCCGTGTCGCCTCCTCGATGGTGAGCGCCAGCCCACGCGAAACGGTGCCGAAGAACCGGTGGCCAGAGCCGACAAGCTCGCGCGTCGTGAAGGTCGCGTTGCCCGGCCGTGTCCGCTGCTGCGCAAGAACCTCGAAAGGAAATGCTGCCATGATGAAAAGCGCCAGAACCGGTAGGAGCCGTGCCAGCCAACCGGCGGAACCGGCAACAAGCCGGGCGCCGCGGTTGAAGGGATCAGTCTCGGGGGTGCGCTTTGAAAGGCGTGCCGTCATGTCTGCCTCGATCGGTCCGGTCGTTCGGGTTGGGAAAGCGGATTGGGAAGGGATAGGGGCCGGATAAGCATCTGATTCGTGATGGGAACGAGGATTCACCGACAAAGCGGCGTTCTCAAGGCCGAAATTCGGCACCCCTTCCGCAAGGAGGCCGGGCGAGGCGGGCTGTTGCGTCTTGCTGTGCTCGCGCTCGGCCTTGCCATCACGGGCCCGGCCGCCCGCGGCCAGGGCATCCGGATCAGCGACGAGATCATCTCGGACCCGCGAACCGGCGCGGCGCTGCAGGGCTTCGATCCAGTCGCCTATTTCATCGACAGCAAGGCCCGCCGCGGCTCGGAACTGCATCAGGCGATGTATGGCGGCAAGCTGTGGCTCTTTGTATCCGATGCGAACAGGAGCGCCTTTGTTTCCAATCCGAAGTCCTACGTGCCGGCATACGGCGGCTATGATCCCGTCGGGATCGCTGCGGGCTTCGCGGTTTCGGGGAGCCCCGAATATTTCGTCATCGAGGCGAGCCGCGTCTATCTCTTCCGCCACGCACGCTCGCGCGAAGCCTTCGTCGCGGACCCGTCGATCCAGTCACAGGCGGAGCGGAACTGGCCGCAGGTGCGGCTCGATCTCGCGCCCTGATCAGGCAGGCAGATCAGGCAGGTCTGCACTCGGCCAGATCCTCGGCGCAGCGGAGCGCGACGAAATCGGGATTGTCCCATCCCGAGGGCCGTGCGCCATAGGCCAGCGGCTGCCCGTCCAGCCCGAAAACCCCGCCACCGAGGCAGCGCAGGATCGCATCTCCCGCCGCGATGTCCCATTGCATCGTCCGCCCGACGCGCGGATAGAGATCCGCCTCGCCCTCGGCCAGCCGCGTGAACTTGAGGGCGGAATTCTCCTGCCGGATTTCGGAAACGGCCAGCTTGCGGCACATCAGCCGGCTCGCTTCCGCCGCGTGGACCGAGCTGATGATCGCCACCCGCCCGTCCCGCCGGCGCGGATGGAGCCGGATCGGCTCGATAAGGCCGAAAGCACGGTCACTGGCGTGAAAGGCCTGATCGCCCGCCCACCAGGTCCGGCCTGTCGCCGGCGCATGGATCGCGCCTGCCACGGGTTCTCCCTGCCGCACGAGCGCCAGAAGCACGCAGAAATCCTCGCCGCCGGCGAGATAGGCCTTGGTCCCATCCAGCGGGTCAACCAGGAAGAACGGCTCCTCCGGTGCCCGCGAGTGGCTCTCCGCGTTCTCCTCCGAAATGATCGCGAATTGCGGGAAAGCCGCGCCAAGGCGGGCCAGAAGCAACTGCTCGGAAGCGATGTCGGCCTCGCTGACGGGAGAGCCGTCCGGTTTCGTCGCGCTGCCGCAGCGCCCGTCGCGATAGCGACGCAGCACATCCCCGGCCTCGGCCGCGAAATCGGCCAGCCTGCGCGCGATCCTGTCCCGGTTGCCGGTCGCCAGCATGCGTTGCGTTCCTGCCGGCCCTCAACCGGGGCCATTCGCACAACATAAGCCAGATTATTGAAGATGAAAGCACCCGCGCGGGGTTGGCGCATCGGCACGGCGCATGTATCACGCAAGGCAGGACGGAATGACGTGCACAACCAGCGGACGGGGGTAACCATGTCGGATCAGCTCAAGACCATCGATCTCGCGGCGCTCGATCTCGCGGCGCTGCTGTGCTCGCGCGTCTGCCATGATGCCGTCGGCCCGATCGGCGCGATCGTCAACGGCCTCGAACTCCTCGACGAGGACAACAGCCCCGAAACGCAGGAGCTTTCCCTCGAACTCATCCGCAAGAGCGCGCGCCAGGCCTCCGCCCGCCTACAATTCGCACGGATCGCCTTCGGCGCGGCCGGCTCCGCCGGCTCGTCGGTTGATCTCGGCTACGCCCAGCAGCTCACGACCCAGCTGATGGCGGACGAGAAGGTGACGCTCGAATGGAACACGCCGCGGCTCTTCGTCGAGAAGAACCGGGTCAAGCTGCTGATGAATCTCTGCGTCATCGCGCTCGCTTCTGTCCCCCTCGGCGGGACGATCGCCGTGACCATGGAGGGCGACGCCGAAGCGCCGCAATTCAAGGTTGTGGCCTCCGGTCCGAAGCCGCGCCTCGGACCGCATGTCCTCGATCTGCTGGCCGGCAGGAGCGAATCCGGCGCCGTGGATGCCCATGGCTTCCAGGTGTTCTACACCGGCGAAATCGCCCGCGCCTGCGGCATGAAACTCGATGTTTCGCTCGACGAGCAGGCCGTCACGATCCTTGCGACCCCACAGGGATAAGCGCGCAACTTAAGGTAATTTTTGTTTCAATCCCCACAGGCGGAAGGCAAAAAAAAACCAATCATAAACCCTTATCGGGCATCGTTTGACGGAACCGGTCGCTCTTCTTGCGCCGCAAATCGGGTCAAGCGGTATGGATGATCTCCTGAAAGATTTCGTGGTCGAAACATCGGAGCACCTCGACATCGTCGATGCTGAGCTGGTGCGATTCGAACGCGATCCCAACAACAGCGCGACGCTCGCGCTCATCTTCCGTCTCGTTCACACGATCAAGGGCACCTGCGGCTTTCTCGGCCTACCCCGGCTCGAACATCTGGCTCATGCGGCGGAAGACGTGATCAGCCGCTTCCGCGACGGTGAGCCGGTGACGGCGCCGGCGGTTACGATGATTCTCAAGACGATCGATCGCATCAAGGGCATCATCAACGAGCTCGAAAGAACCAATGCCGAGCCGGCAGGCGACGACGAGGACCTCGTCGAGGCGCTGCATGCGCTGGCGAAGGGCGAGGCACCCAGCCTGCCCGCCAGTGCGCCGCCCGCGGCGGCCAAATCCGAGGCCGAAGGTTCGCTCGCTTTCCAGATTCTCGAACGCCCGCTGCGCGACGACGAGGTCACGCTCGACGATCTCGAACGAGCGTTCCGCGATGCGCCGGGGCCTGACCCGGTAGCCTTCAAGGAGCCCGAACCCGCGCCGGCCGCGAAGGCCGCGCCCAAACCGCCGAAGCCGGCCAATGACAAGGCCGAGCGCAAGGAGAGCGAGGGCGAGAGCGACCACGGCAACGCCAATTCCGTTTCGAAGCAGACCGTCCGCGTCGCCGTCGGCACGCTCGACCGGCTGATGACGATGGTCTCGGAGCTAGTGCTGACCCGTAACCAGCTTCTCGAAATCGCCCGTCAGCGCGACGACGCCGATTTCAAATCGCCGCTTCAGCGCCTTTCGCACATCACCGCCGAACTGCAGGACGGCGTGATGCAGACGCGCATGCAGCCGATCGGCTCGGCCTGGACCAAGCTCAGCCGCGTCGTTCGCGACCTGTCGGAGGAACTCGGCAAGAAGATCGAACTGATCCAGTCCGGCGCGGAAACCGAGATCGACCGCCAACTCCTGGAGATGATCAAGGACCCGCTGCTGCACATGGTGCGCAACTCGGCGGATCACGGCCTGGAGATGCCCGACGAGCGCATTGCAGCCGGCAAGACCCCGCATGGCACCATTCACCTGCGCGCGGCGCAGGAATCCGGCTACATCATCTGCGAGGTTTCGGACGACGGGCGCGGCATCGATCTCGATCGCGTCAAGGCGAAGGCGATCCGCAACGGGTTGACGACGGAACAGGACATCGCCCGCATGTCGGACGAGCAGGTCCTACGCTTCGTGATGGAGCCCGGCTTCTCGACTGCCGCTTCCATCACCAACGTATCGGGACGCGGCGTCGGAATGGACGTGGTGCGCAGCCAGGTCGAACAGGTCGGCGGCATCGTCGACCTGCGCTCTCGCGCCGGCAAGGGCCTCACCGTCACCATCAAGCTGCCGCTCACCCTCGCGATTGCCTCGGCGCTGATCGTCGAGGCGGCCGGCCAGCGCTTCGCCATCCCGCAGATCTCGGTCGCCGAACTGGTGCGTACGCAGGAATCCGGCGATGTCCGCATCGAGAAGCTGAACGGCCAGGCGACACTCCGCCTCCGGCAGAAGCTGCTGCCGGTCGTCGAGGTGGCGGATGTGCTCAACCTGCCGCAAACCGAGGAAGCCGCTGCCGGAACGGACGACAAGCTCGTCGTCGTCTGCCAGGTCGGCGGGCATCGTTTCGGTATCGTGGTCGATTCGATCCTCCACACCGAGGAAATCGTCGTGAAGCCGATTTCCTCGAAACTTCGCCACATGTCGGTCTACTCGGGCGCAACCATTCTCGGCGACGGCTCGGTGATCCTGATCCTCGAGCCCTCGGGCGTCGCCCGCTCCGTGATGGAAAGCGCGGGCCGCGAGGCGACCGCGCAGGCCGAGGCCGATCTTGCCGCCGAACTCCACACCAGCGGCGAACGCTCGCTGCTGCTGCTGTTCCGTGCCGGCGGCGCCAACCTCAAGGCGATCCCGCTCTCCTTCATCGGCCGCCTCGAGGAGTTCGACCGCTCGGCGATCGAGGATACCGGCGGCAAGGCCGTGGTGCAGTATCAGGGCCGCCTGATGCCGATCCTCGGCTATATCCCGCACGATGGGTTCGATGTCGATTCCCGCCAGCCGGTGCTGGTGTTCCATCAGCCCGATCGCGAGATCGGCATGGCGGTCGACGAGATCGTCGACGTCATGGAAGTCTCGATCCAGATCGACACGACCCATGCGACAGCAGGCACGATCGGCGCGACAATCATCGACGGCAAGGCCGTGGAAATCGTCGATGTCTCGGAGCTTGTCGCCCCGGAGGGTGCGGACAAGGCCGTTGCGGAGGACGACCGCATCGATGTGATGGTGGTCGAAGGGTCGGAATTCTTCCGCGCCCTGTTCGCCCCACTGCTTCAGAACGCCGGCTACCGGATCGCGGTGGTGCCCTCGCTGGCCGCCGCGCGCCACGCGATCGCCCGCCAGCATCCCTCGGTCATGGTGCTCGATCTCGACCAGTCCGGCGAAGAGGCCTTCGCCTTCGCCCGCGAACTGGCGGAAGGCGCGAACGCCCCGCCGGTCATCGGCCTCGTCAGCCGCGGCGGTCCGCGCCTTATCGAACAGGGCAAGGCAGCCGGCCTGCACGACCTTGTCGGCAAGTTCGACCGTCAGGGCCTGCTCAGTGCGATCGGTGAAATTCTCGGCGGTTACGCCATGAACGAATGGGGAGCCGCAGCATGAGCGCGGAAAGCCGGATGCGACGCGACGCTGTCATCGCGCATGAAATCCAGCTGGTCACCGTCCGGATCGACGGCCAGCTCATCGGGCTGCCGATCACCGCGGTGCGGGACGTCTTTTCCATCCATGCCATGACGCCGGTGCCGCGCGCGGACCGGGCGGTGGCGGGGTTGGTCAACCTCCGTGGACATATTGTCACGATCCTCGATCTGGGCTCCCTGCTCAATTCCCGGCCTTCCGCGCGGAAGGATGACGCCGAGCCGATGGCGGTCGGCGTCGAATGGCAGGGCGAGGTCTTCGGCCTCGTCGTCGACGAGATCGGCGATGTCCTCTCGCTCAGCCCTGATACCTCCGATGCGATGCCCGCCAACCTCGGCCAGACCTGGGCGCGCTTCACCCGCCGCGTTCACAAGCTGGAACGCGAATTGATGATCGAGATCGATCTTCACGCCCTTCTTGAAACCATGACCCTTCAGGCCGCCTGATAAAGGACCAAGCCGATGAAATATTGCCTCGTCGTTGATGATTCCAGTGTCATCCGCAAGGTCGCCCGCCGCATTCTCGAAGGCCTCGATTTCGAAATCGCCGAAGCCGAGGACGGGATGCAGGCCATGGACAGCTGTTCCTCGCGGATGCCGGATGCCATCCTGCTCGACTGGAACATGCCGAACATGGACGGCTACGAGTTTCTGACCAAGCTCCGCAAGATGTCGGGCGGCAACCGGCCCAAGGTCGTGTTCTGCACCACCGAGAACGACATCGCCCATATCGCCAAGGCCATGGATTCGGGCGCCGACGAATATGTGATGAAGCCGTTCGACAAGGAGATTCTCTCCTCGAAATTCGGCGAAGTCGGACTGGTCTGATCGGCCGTGTGCCGGCCCGCGAGGGCGGCCCACACGAAAGATATGGGCGTCCCGCCCCGGAGTGATTGAATGGTGGCCGTGCCGCAACGCCAGATATCGATGCCAAGTGCACAGGCGGTGCGTGTCGCGGTCGTCGATGATTCGGTCGTGGTTCGCGGCCTCCTGTCGAAATGGCTTTCGGAAACGGCGGGCATTGAGGTTGTCGGCACCTACCGCTCGGGGCGCGAGATCATTGATGCCCTGCCCGGCTGCGCGCCGCGCATCATCCTGCTCGATCTCGACATGCCGGACATGGACGGGATCACGGCCCTGCCGCTGATCCTCGCCAAGTCGCCGCAATCGCGGGTGATCGTGGTCTCCTCGCTCTCCGTGCACGGTGCCGAGCTGACCATGCGCTCGCTGATGAAAGGCGCGACCGACTACCTGCCGAAGCCCTCCAACCACCGCGAGGTTTCGACCTCGGCCGATTTCCGTCAGGCGCTGGTCGCCAAGGTGCTGGCTGTCGGCGGCGTCCGCGCCATCATGCGCCGGCCGGCGCCGGTCCAGCCGGCGCGTCCGGTCAACCCGTTCACGCGGCCGGGCATTCCGCCGACGCCGGCGACCGCCCCCGCGCAGCGCATCACCGCGTCGCCCCCTGCCGTGGCGTTTCGCGCCACCCAGCCCGCGCCGGCGGCAATGGCCGAACGCCAGGGCGGCATCGCGCTCCGGCCCTTCAGCAGGCAGCGCCCGAAACTCGTCGTGATCGGCGCGTCGACCGGCGGACCGCAGGCACTGGTCGCGCTGCTCTCGAAGATGAAGCCGGCACTGTCCCGCGTTCCGGTCGTGATCGCCCAGCACATGCCGCCGATCTTCGGCGCGATCTTCGCGACCCACCTCAAGCAGCACGCCGGACTTCCGGCGGCCGAGGCCGCCGAAGGCGTGCCGCTCGCCCCCGGCAAGATCTATCTCGCGCCGGGCGGATGCCACACCGTCGTCCGGAAGAAGCCGGACGGACAGATCGTCATCGCCATGCTGCCCTCCGAGGCGCGCGGGCCGTGGCGACCTTCCATCGACCTCTTGTTTTCGAGTGCCGCAGAGGCCTGCGCCAACGAGGCACTCGCGATCGCCCTCACAGGAATGGGGAGAGACGGCACAGAAGGGGCGACGCATCTGGCGCGTCGCGGTGCCAATATCGTGGTTCAGGACGAGGCCTCGAGCGTGGTCTGGGGCATTCCCGGCTCCATCGCCGAAGCCGGCCTCGCCAATGCCCTGCTGCCCCCTGAAAAACTTGGTGAGCTGGCGGTTTCGCTGCTCGAAGGACATGCCCCATGAGCACTCCGATCATCAATCGTGTCATCCAGTTCATCAGCCGCGCTGCCGGCATCGTCCTGACGACCGAAAAGGCCTATTTCATCGAAGCCAGACTCTCCCCGCTCGTCCGCGAGGAAAAGGCGGCGAGCATAGACGACCTGATGACGCGGGCCGAGCGCGGCGACAAGCGGATCGCCCAGCGCATCGTCGACGCGCTGACGACCAACGAGACCTTCTTCTTCCGCGACAAGACGCCGTTCGATCATTTCCGGAACATCATGATCCCGGAACTCGTCTCGCGCCGCCCGCCGGGCAAGACGATCCGCATCTGGTGCGCCGCCTGTTCCAGCGGGCAGGAGCCGTTCTCGCTGATCATGCTGCTCGACGAGATGAAGGCCCAGCTCGGCGGCCGCAACGTCGAGATCCATGCCTCGGATATTTCCGAAGCGATCCTGTCGAAGGCGAAGGCGGGCATCTACAACCAGTTCGAGGTGCAGCGCGGCCTGCCGACCAAGCTCCTGCTGCAGTATTTCACCAAGGACGGCGACAACTGGCGGATCAGCCAGGACGTCGTGCGTCGCGTGAGCTTCTTCAAGTTCAATCTGCTCGAAGACATGCG
>JAVTWI010000125.1:0-13481 GCA_032229845.1 Rhabdaerophilum sp. | reverse complement strand
CTCAAAAACAAAAAGAAACCAAAAGAACTTATTATTTCTGACCTATTACTAGAAAAATTTGGAAGAGACGATCTTACAATGGAAGAAATGCATGAGATTCTAAAAAAAGAATCTCCATAGAAATCACGAATCCATCTTCAGCGCAGCGATAAACGCCTCCTGCGGGATCTCGACCTTGCCGAACTGCCGCATCTTCTTCTTGCCCTCTTTCTGCTTGTCCAAGAGCTTGCGCTTGCGCGAGATATCGCCGCCGTAGCACTTGGCGGTCACGTCCTTGCGCAGCGCGCGCACGGTCTCGCGGGCGATGATCTTGCCGCCAATCGCGGCCTGGATCGGGATCTGGAAGAGGTGCGGCGGGATGAGGTCCTTGAGCTTCTCGCACATCGCGCGGCCGCGCCCCTCGGCGCGCTGACGGTGCACCAGCATCGAGAGCGCGTCGACGGGCTCGGCATTCACCAGAATCGAGAGCTTCACAAGGTCGCCCTCGCGGTAATCGGTGATCTGGTAGTCGAAGCTCGCATAGCCTTTCGAGACCGATTTCAGACGGTCGTAGAAGTCGAACACCACCTCGTTGAGCGGCAGGTCGTAGACGACCATCGCGCGTTTTCCCACATAGGTGAGGTCGATCTGGTTGCCGCGCCGCTCCTGACAGAGCTTGAGGATCGCGCCGAGGTAGTCGTCCGGCGTCAGGATGGTGGCGCGGATCCACGGCTCGCGGATCTCGGCGATCTTCATCACGTCCGGCAGGTCGGCGGGGTTGTGAAGCTCGATCTCCTCGCCGTCACGCATGACGATGTGATAGACGACGCTCGGGGCCGTGGCGATCAGGTCGAGATTGAACTCGCGCGTCAGGCGCTCCTGAATGATCTCCAGATGCAGGAGCCCCAGGAAGCCGCAGCGGAAGCCGAAGCCGAGCGCGGCGGAACTCTCCATCTCGAAGGTGAAGCTGGCGTCGTTGAGGCGCAGCTTGCCCATCGCGGCGCGGAGTTCGTCGAAATCCGCGGCATCGACCGGGAAGAGGCCGCAGAACACCACCGGCTGGACCGGCTTGAAGCCCGGCAGCGCCTCGGCACAGGGTTTCTTGTCCTCGGTAATCGTATCGCCGACGCGGGTGTCCGCGACCTCTTTGATCGAGGCTGTGATGAAGCCGACCTCGCCGGGCGTCAGTTCCGGCAAATCGACCATTTTCGGGGTGAAGACGCCGAGCCGATCCACCTCGTAGACGGCGTTGGTGCCCATCATCTTGATGCGCATGCCCTTCTTGAGCCGGCCATCGACAATCCGCACCAGAACCACCACGCCGAGATAGACGTCATACCAGCTATCGACCAGCAGCGCTTTCAGCGGCGCGTCGATATCGCCCTTCGGCGGCGGCAGCTTCTTCACGATCGCTTCGAGCACGCCCTCGATGTTGAGGCCGGTTTTCGCGGAAATCGGCACGGCCTCCGAAGCATCGAGCCCGATCACCTCCTCGATCTGCGCCTTGACGCGATCGGGTTCGGCGGCGGGGAGATCGACCTTGTTGAGCACCGGCACGATCTCGTGGTCGGCGTCGAGCGCGTGATAGACGTTGGCAAGCGTCTGCGCCTCGACGCCCTGCGACGCATCGACCACCAGCAGCGAGCCTTCGCAGGCGGCAAGGCTGCGCGAGACCTCATAGGCGAAATCGACGTGGCCGGGCGTGTCCATCAGGTTGAGGATATAGGTCTCGCCGTCCTCGGCCTTGTAGGTGAGACGCACGGTCTGCGCCTTGATGGTGATGCCGCGTTCGCGCTCGATATCCATCGAGTCGAGCACCTGCTCGACCATCTCGCGATCGGCGAGGCCGCCGGTCTTCTGGATCAGCCGGTCGGCGAGCGTCGATTTCCCGTGGTCGATATGCGCGACGATGGAGAAATTGCGGATATTGGGGATGGGCTTCGTGGTCATGCGCCAGCGCATAGCGAAGCGCGCGCAAATGTCCAAGAAAAAGAAGAGGTCAGATAAAAAAGGCGAGGGGCGCCTCTCGCCTTGCCGTCAATCGGGGCGCCCCCTGTCAGGCGCGAGCCGCGCTCGCCGCGGCAGGGGAACCGCCCGCCTTCTCGGCCGGGAGGCCGTCCGCGTTCGGGCCGATCTCGGTCTGCCATGGCGAGACCTTCTCGAGCCAGACAAGGAAGCCGACGATGATCGCAGCGAATGTCAGCGCCACCGCCGGGAACGGCAGGCCGAGCAGCTTGTCGAGCGTCAGCTTGCCGTAGGCGCCCGAGGTCAGCACCGGCTTGAGCAGGTTCGGCTCCATGTAGGTGAAGGCCAAGGCGCCGAAAAGGCCGCCGATAAACGTGAAGATCGCATCCTTGTAGCCAGTACCGATCTGCGCAAGCACCGTGCCGGGACAGGCACCAGCGATGACGATGCCGACGCCGAGGATCGCACCACCGACGATATCCGCCGCGAACAGCGTCGCCTTGGGCGAGAGCTTGGCGAAGCCGAAGCCGACCATGAAGGACAGCACGACGAGGCCGGTCGCGACCGCCGTGAGGAACATCTTCAGCATCGCGTGGCGCGACATCTGCATCTGGCAGACGATGACGCCGCCCTCGCACACGCGGCCCTTCTCCAGCGCCATGCCGAAGATGGCGCCCATCGCGAGGCCGATCAGGATTGCTGCAAATACGCTCATGATAGCCTCCTCAGACGCGCTTGTAGATGAGATTGGCGGTGATGATGCCCGCGCCGAACATCGCCGTGACTGCGATGAACGAGCCGATCGCGAGCTGGGCGATGCCCGAGACGCCATGGCCCGAGGTGCAGCCGTCGGCGATGCGCGCGCCGAGCACCATGATGAAGCCCCCGAGAAACGCCATCATGTAGCGGCGCGCCGGGGTGTGTGCGCCCATCGCCTTCGCCCAGAATGGCGAGGCGCCCCAGCGCGGCGTGCCCGAGAGACGCGAGGAAATGAAGGCGCCGAGGACGATGCCGGCGATCAGCGCCACCTGCCACCAGTTCTTGGCGCCGCTCAGGTGCTTGGCGGCATAGTCGATCTTGACGATCGAGGGATCGACGAACTGTGCGAGGCTCGACGAGATCGTCACATAGGCGGACGAGGTGCCAAGCGCGGTGCCGATGAAATAAAAGGCCGGGATCTGCAGGAGCCCGATGACGAGACCGGCCGCATAGGGCGACCAGCTTCTGGCTGTGAGTGAAAACATGTCTCTCTCCGGATCTTGAACCCGCGAGGGGTCGCATGATCCGGATGATATTCGTATTTTTCTATATGACTAGATGCTAATAATAGCGCGCCCCACGGTTTTGCGTGAGATCAACCCGATCAGGCCGCCCCGAGCCGCTTGGCCAGCATCGCCTTGAGCTTGTTGAGGTCCGCCGCGAACAGCCGGATGCCTTCGGCAAGTTTTTCTGTCGCCATGGCATCCTCGTTGAGGTGCCAGCGGAAGCTTGCCTCGTCGGTCGGGATACGCGCCGGTTTCGGCGCGGCGGCGGCCTTGGCGGCATCGAGAACCCGGGCCAGCGTGCTCTCGTCCTTTGCAAGCTGATCGAGCAGTGCCGGCGCGATCGTCAACCGGTCACAACCCGCGAGCGCCTCGATCTCGCCGGTATTGCGGAACGAGGCGCCCATCACGATCGTCTTGTAGCCGTGCGCCTTGTAGTAGCCGAAGATGTTCCGCACCGAGAGCACGCCCGGGTCGGTCTCGGCGGCGTATTCCTGACCCGTGGACTTCTTGTACCAGTCGAGAATGCGGCCGACGAAGGGCGAGATGAGAAACGCACCGGCTTCCGCCGCGGCCGCCGCCTGCACGGCGCTGAAGAGAAGCGTCAGGTTGCAGTCGATCCCCTTCTTCTGAAGGATTTCCGCCGCGCGGATGCCTTCCCAGGTCGAGGCGATCTTGATGAGGATGCGTTCGCGCCCGATGCCCCGCGCGGCGTAATCGGCGATGATGGCCTCCGCCTTGGCGACCGACCTCGCGGTGTCGAAGGAAAGATCCGCATCGACCTCCGTCGAAACCCGGCCCGGCACGCGTTTGGCGAGTTCGGCGCCGAAGGTGACGGCCAGACGGTCGCAGGCCGCGTCGATCTGGGCTTCAGCCGTGCCGACCTTTTTCGCAGCCCATGCCACCGCCTCGTCGACGAAACCGGCGTAGGCCGGCATTTCCGCCGCCTTGAGGATCAGCGTCGGGTTTGTGGTGCAGTCGGTCGGCTTGTAGGCGTCGATCGCACCCATGTCGCCCGTATCGGCGACGACGACGGTCATGGATTTCAACTGATCGAGCTTGGAGGGCATCGGAAACCTCGGCGTTTTGGATGCCCGCTCTTACCCCGTCACGGAATAGGTGGAAAGCCCGCGCTTGTTCTCGTCGATGACCAGCTTCTGCGCCAGCGCCGGCATCGCCCGGTCCGAACAGTCGGAACGCGGGCAGGTGCGGCACGAGACGCCGATGGGCGTGACGATCTGCGGATCGTCGAGGTTGAGGCCGTCGGCATAGACAATGTCGCGCGCATGGCCGAGCGCGGTGCCAAGGCCGATCGCCAGCGTGCCCGCGCGCTGCGGCAACCCGCCGCGCACCACCGCGCGCCCTGCGGGACGCACCGTCCGCGCAACGCAGAAAAACGCCGCGCCGTCCGGCATCCGCGAGACCTGCACGCGCAACATTCCCGGCGTCGCGAAGGCATCATAGACGTTCCAGCGCGGGCAGGCGGCGCCGAAGCGGGCAATATGGATGCCGGAAAGCGAGAAGCGCTTGGAGATGTTGCCGGCGATATCGACCCGGATGAGGTGGAACGGAATACCCTCCCGCCCCGGCCGCTGCAGCGTCGTCAGCCGATGGCAGACCTGCTCGAACGACAGGCCGAACCGGCGCTGGAGCGTATCGAGGTCGTAGCGCGTCGTGCGGGCCGCCTCGAAGAAGCGGTCGTAGGGCGCCATAACAGCCCCGGCGAAGTAGTTGGCGAGGGCGGAGGCCGCCAGCGCATCCGCCTCCGGGCTCGACGACTTGCCGCCGGACACCGCCTGCTCGATCTCCTTGCGGTAGCCAAGAAAGCCGATCTGGTGCGCGAGCTGGAAGGTGCGGCTCGAAAGCGGGAGCAATTCCGACAGCAACAGCCGCCGCGTCAGGGGATTGTATTGCCTGAGCAGGCCCTGCATCGCCTCGGCGGGCGCAATCTCGACATCGACTGCGAACCGCGCGTTGAGGACCTTCACGAGATCCTGCTGGAGCGTGAACAGCGCGAGGCCGTTCTCCAGCCAGAGATCCTCCGCCGCCGCTTCCAGTTCCGGGAAGTGGTTGCGCCGGCGCTGGATGAAATCCGTCACCTCCTCTGACGGCAGCGCAGCGGAAAGACCTTCCGCATCCGGATCGCCGCCAAGGCCGACATCGCCCGCCCCGCCCTGCCGGTAGGCCTGATAGAGCGTCACGAAAGCCCGCCCCATCGCCGGAAGCTGGGCGACAAGTTCCCGCACATCGCTCGTCTTGACGTCCGCCGCCTCGAAAACGGGATCGGAAAGCGCTTCCATCAGATCTGACTGCAGCCGCTCGTCGGATTCGCCGCCGAGCGCCGAGAGGTCGATCTGGAACCGCTCGGCAAGCTTGAGCAGCACCGGAACGGTGACCGGGCGCTGATTGCTCTCGATCAGATTGAGATAGCTCGGCGAAATGCCGAGCTCCCCCGCCATCTGGGCCTGGCTCAGGCGCTGCTCCTGCCGGAGCCGCCGCAATTTCCCGCCGATCCGCAGCGATTTCATGGAAACTCCATGTAAATCTGTTTACATTTTACATTTTCAATTTTGTCAATGTGTCAAGTATTTTCCTTGTTTCTCACAGAAAGTCAATTGCTTATTGCAAGTGCGAACGGCTTGTGGGAACGAAGCCGCATGTGAAGGCTTGTAAAGAGCATCAGCCGGGGCCTTCCACCGGAAACGTCTTACGGAATTCGCCGACTTCCACGAAAGGAAACCTGAGATGGCCAACACCTACAATCCCGAAAACAAGCGTGATTTCACGCCGGCCGATGTGGAGAAGCTCCGCGGCTCGTTCCAGATGGAATACACGCTCGCCCGCATGGGTGCCGAGCGCCTGCGCATGCTGCTCGCCAACCGTCCGTTCGTCCGCACGCTCGGCGCGCTGACGGGCAATCAGGCGATGCAGCAGGTCAAGGCCGGCCTCGAAGCCATCTATCTCTCGGGCTGGCAGGTCGCCGCCGACGCCAACAACGCCGGCCAGATGTATCCGGACCAGTCGCTCTACCCGGCCTCGTCCGTGCCGGATGTCGTCAAGCGCATCAACAACACCCTGCGCCGCGCCGACCAGATCGCCCATATGGAAGGCGACAAGTCGACCCATTACATGGCGCCGATCATCGCCGATGCGGAAGCCGGTTTCGGCGGCCCGCTCAACGCCTTCGAACTGATGAAGGCCATGATCGAGGCGGGCGCCGCCGGCGTCCACTTCGAGGATCAGCTCGCTTCGGAAAAGAAGTGCGGCCATCTCGGCGGCAAGGTGTTGGTTCCCACCAAGACCTTCCTGCGCACCCTGAACGCCGCCCGCCTCGCCGCCGATGTCTGCGGCGTGCCGACGGTGCTCCTCGCCCGCACGGATGCCCATGCGGCGAACCTCATCACCTCGGATGTCGATGATTACGATCATCCGTGGATCGACCGCGACAGCCGCACCGAAGAAGGTTTCTTCCGCCTCAAGCAGGGCAACAAGCACTCGGTCGAGCATGCGATCGCCCGCGGCCTTGCCTATGGCGAGTACGCCGACCTCGTGTGGTGGGAAACCTCGGAGCCGGACCTCGGGGAAGCCCGTGAATTCGCGACCGAGTTCAAGAAGAAGTATCCGAACAAGCTCCTCGCCTACAACTGCTCGCCATCCTTCAACTGGAAGAAGAAGATGAGCGACGCCGAGGCGGCGAAGTATCAGGACGAGATCGGCGCGCTGGGCTACAAGTACCAGTTCGTGACCCTCGCCGGCTTCCACTCGCTCAACCTCTCGATGTTCGAGCTGGCCAAGGGCTATTCGACCCGCGGCATGGGCGCCTACTCCGAGATGCAGCAGCGCGAGTTCGCGGCGCAGGACATGGGCTTCACCGCCGTGCGCCACCAGCGCGAGGTTGGCACCGGCTACTTCGATGCCGTCGCCATGGCGATCTCGCAGGGCAAGTCCTCGACGACCGCGATGGGCGGCTCGACCGAGACCGAGCAGTTCCACGGCGACAAGCCCAAGGCTGTCGCGGCGGAATAAGCTTCCCCGGTTCCGGGCCGCTTCCCTCCCCTGCGGCCCGGATAACCCTTCCCGCGCGGCCTGCCCCGCACGCCGCGCAGTTTCCGAAGGCCGGGCGCCCGTCGCTCGGCCTTTGCCGTTCTTGCTTTCGGCCCCGGCCTGTGCGAAGAGCCGCGCCCCGCGAAACAAAGCGTGAAGGGCGTGCCGTCATGACCTTGAACCCGCTGACGGGATCGGAATTCTCCCTCGCCGTCCTGCTGGACGATATCCGCGAGCATGTCCGTCCCGCCTTCGGGCGCGGCAAGGTGGCGGACTACATTCCCGAACTCTCCCATGTCGATCCGCGCAAGTTCGCGATGACCGTGGTGACCGTGAACGGCGAGGAAGTCTCGACCGGCGATTCGGACGAACCCTTCTCCCTCCAGAGCATCACCAAGCTGCTTGCGCTGATCCTCGCCCTCAACCGGGGCGGCGACGAGATCTGGTCACGCGTCGGACGGGAGCCCTCGGGCACGCCCTTCAACCATCTCGCGATTCTCGAGGCGGAGAACGGGGCGCCCCGCAACCCGTTCGTCAATGCCGGTGCGCTGGCCGTGACGGACTACCTCATGGCGTCGACCCCGGACATCGCCCGGCTGATGGCCGGGTTTGTCCGCGTCTCCGGCGCGATCGAGGGCGGTGCCATCAACGAGGCTGTCGCGGCGTCCGAGCGGGCGACGGCCTACAAGAACCGCGCGATCGCCAATCTCCTGCGCATTCACGGCACCATCACCCATGAGCCTGACCGGGTGGTCGATGCCTATTGCCGGCAGTGTGCGCTGGAATTCTCGACCCGGCAGCTCGCGCGGGCGATGCTGCCGCTGGCGGCGCGCGGTTTTTCGCCGCTGGCGGGCGAGACGATGATGGCACCCCGCCTGGTCCGCCGCGTCAACGCGGTGATGATGACCTGCGGCATGTACGAAGCCACCGGCAACTTCGCCTATCGCGTCGGCCTGCCGGCCAAGAGCGGGGTCGGCGGGGGCATCGTCGCGGTCGCACCGGGACTGGGCGTGGCCGTCGTCTGGTCGCCGGAGCTGGACCGCGCGGGAAATTCGCTCGTCGGCACGATTGCCCTGGAACTGTTTGCGCAGCATAGTGGCTGGGCCATTCTCTAGGTTCGGATCGCTTTTCTCCATGGGCGCGGTCGACGGACGCCAGGGCAGAACGCGAGACGACTGATGTTTGATTTCCTGCTGGCGCCGGCCGTGATCTGGATGCGCCTGCCGATTGTCGTCAACGAGATGTTGCGCTCGCCGCTCGGCCATCTTCTCTCGGGTTCCCGGCTGGAAAGCGAACGGATGGTCACGGAGAAGGTCACGGCCGGAGTCGAGGGGTGGGCCAATGCCGGGTTCGAGGTGATGCGGATGCAGGTCCAGCTCACGCAACTGGCCTGGCAGGTCCGGCCGCATGCTTTCTCGATGCTGGCGGCGCACGCGCCCATGCGCGTCGCGGAGGCCCTGCATGCACCGGCCGGTCGGACGGTCCGGCAAAACTCCCGGCGTCTTTCCCGTCGGTAGACGCTTTTCCGAGCGGTTCCGCTTGACCTCGCCGCGCCCTTGCGCGAGGGAGGCGGGGCAGGAGAGACGGAGCGGGCCGAATGCGCCCGCCCCTCGATCAGGGAGAGTGAACGTGGTGGCCAACCGCGCAACATCCATCGCGCTCGGCTCCATCGCCGTTGGCTTGATCGTGCTGGCCCTCAAGACCGGCGCGTATCTCACCACCGGCTCGGTCGCGCTCTACTCCGACGCGCTTGAAAGCACGATCAACGTTCTTTCGGCGCTTCTCGCCTTCGGCGCGATCCGTTTCGGGCAGAAGCCCGCCGACGCCAACCACCCCTATGGCCACCAGAAGATCGAATACATCGCCGCCGTCGCAGAAGGCGCGCTGATCCTGATCGCCGCCTTCGCGGTATTCCATGCCGCCTACGAAGCCTATCGCAACCCGAAGCCCGTTTCGCTCGAACTGACCGGCATCGGTCTCAACCTGCTGGCAGGCCTCATCAACGGGCTCTGGTGCTACGTCCTCATCCGGCGCGGCCGCGCGCTGCGCTCGCCGGCGCTGGTGGCCGACGGCAGGCATCTACTTTCCGACGTTATCTCCTCCATCGGCGTGCTGGTCGCGCTGGTGCTGGCGCTGGCGACCGGCCTCCCGTGGCTCGATCCGCTGCTGGCCTGCCTCGTCGCGTTCAACATCCTGTGGTCCGGCTGGAGCCTGATGCAGTCGTCGTTCTCGGGGCTGATGGACGAGGCGGCGGCGCCGGAGGAGGTCGAGCAGATCCGCGCGGTCATCTCGGCCAACGCCGAGGGTGCCATCGAGGCACATGACCTGCGCACCCGTCACGCGGGGCCCGTCACCTTCGTCGAATTCCATCTCGTCGTGCCCGGCGACATGCGCGTCGACGCCGCCCACGATATCTGCGACCGGATCGAGACCGCGATCCGCGCGGCGGTCGAGGGCGCACGGATCACGATCCACGTCGAGCCCGAGAACAAGGCCAAGCATCAAGGCATTGTCGTGCTCTAAGGTCCGGACCCCGGCGGGAGGAAACCATGCTCGAGATGTTTTCCGGCCAGAACCCTCTCCTCCTGCTCGTCGCGGTGGCCGGATTCTGGTTCATGGTGCGCTTCGTAATCGCGCCGCGCCGCGGCGCGCCGGGTCTCGGCGCCCTGTTCCGGCGCGAGGCCGCCGCTCCGAAGACGGGGCTCGGGCGAGAGGCTATTGCCTCTTTGCTCGCCGACAGCCGGCAATTCTCGATCAATGAACCCGGCCTTCGCGGTCTGCTGCTCGCCGGCGCTTTTGCCGCGCAGAAGGCCGAGCCCTCATCACCGGTGGTGCTGATCGCCCTTGCCGACGATCCGCAGGCCTATCGCGCGGCGGACTGGCTCGGGCGCTGGCCCTATCCGAAGCGCGGCCACGAGGTTGTCTCGCAGGAGGCGACGGCGACCGACGCAGCCGTTCATCACGAACTGACGCTCAAAGGCGCCCCGCCGGTCTCGTTCCATTTCCTGATGTCGGACGCATTGCCGGCGGATGCCACGCTCGAGGCAGCCTTCGAGCAGGGGCTCGTGGTGATCGACGATCCTGCAGGCCGCGCGGCGCAGTTCCGGCAGAAGGCCCTCGCGCGGCGTGTGGAGCCGGACTGACGCCGACGTCACGCCCCCCGGATCACTTCGACGGGATCAAATCGCCAGGATCACATGGCGGTGGAGTGGCGGGCGATGCCCTTGGGCAGGTAGGCGTCGAAGCGCACCGCGATCAGCCGCAGGAACGGACGCCCCGCTTCCGTGACGACAAAGCCATTCGCCGTGCGGCGGAACCATGCCGGCTCCTCCTCCGCCAGCAGCGACTCGATTTCCGGCAGCAGCGCATCGACCAGTTCGCCGTGGTGAACCCGCAGCCGCGCGACATCGAGTTCGAGAACGCACATCAGGCTTTCGATCGCCTCGCCGCGCATCCGGTCCTCCGCCGTCGTCTCGAAACCCCGAGTCACCGCCATGCCGTTCTCGCGAATCCGGCGCTCGTAGGCCTGACCGCTGGTTTCATTCTGGATGAACCCTTGCGGGAACTGGCCGATCGCCGAAGCGCCGAGACCGATCAGACAATCGGAATCGTCGGTGGTGTAGCCCTGGAAGTTACGCCGCAGGGTGCCGTTCTCCAGCGAAACCGCAAGAGAATCGGTTGGCAGCGCGAAATGATCGAGCCCGATTCGGACATAGCCATCCGCGACCAGCCGTTCCGCCGCACGCTCCGCGCATTCGATGCGCTCCGGCATGCCCGGCAATGCTTCTGTGGGGATCATCTCCTGATGCTTCTTCATCCACGGCACATGCGCATAACCGAACAGGGCGACGCGGTCCGGCCGCAGCTTGAGCACCGCGTCGAGCGATTTCAGCATCGCGCGCATGTGCTGGTGCGGGAGGCCGTAGAGCAGATCGACGTTCAGCGAGGTCACGCCGCGCTGGCGCAGCCCCTCGACCACCCGCCGCGTCTCCTCAAAGCTCTGGAAACGGTTGATCGCGCGCTGGACGTCCGGATCGAAATCCTGAACGCCGATGCTGGCGCGGGTCAGCCCGGTTTCGGCAAGTGCGTCGAGGCGGGCATCGTCCATGCCGCGCGGATCGATCTCGACCGCGAAATCGCAGGTCCGGGCGAGCGGAAAGGCGTCATGGATTGCGGCATTGAGCCGAACGATATCCGCCGGCTCGAGGATTGTCGGCGAGCCGCCGCCCCAATGGATATGGGTCACGCTGCAACTGGCGGGAAGGTGCGCCGCAACGGTGGCGATCTCCTGCGCCAGTTGGTCGAGATAGCCGCGGATCGGCGCGTATTTCCGCACCATCCGGGTATGGCACCCGCAGAACCAGCACATGGTATCGCAGAAGGGGATGTGCACATAGAGCGAGAGCCGCGAGCCGGGCGGCATCGCATGGAGCCATTCGCGGTAGGTCGGACTGCTGATCGAACCGGAGAAATGCGGCGCCGTCGGATAGCTTGTGTATCGCGGAACCGGCGTCGCGAGACGCGCAATTTCCACCTGATTAAAGTGAGCCGTCATGTCGCACCCAAATCAAAGGCCCGCGACAGGAAGCGGGCTAGTTGGGGGAGGCTAGGCGAGCCGAAATCGGGCGTCCTTGTTCAAAATCAATTCACGTTCAGCCCGTCCAGACGCCGAAAACCCGATCGAGAGACGGCTTCGGCTTTTCCGGCGGCCACTCGGCCGGCGTGCCGATCGCGACGAGCGAAACGACGTGCTCGTTGCCGGAAAGCCCGAACCCCGCGCGCATCGGCGCGGTTTCGAGGAATTTGCCGGAGCGGATCGCTGCCGCGAACCCGAGCGACTGGACGGCCAGCAACATGTTTTCCAGCGCCGCGCCGACGGCCAGCCATTGATCGGAAGCGGGGATTTTCGGGTGGTCGGCTTCGATCCGGGCAATGACGGCAAGAATCACCGGCCCCTGATCGGCCTTCTCGCGCGCCCGCTCGATCTCCGGCCGCGGCAGCGCCGGATCGAGCGCGAGGCTCGCCGCTTCCAGCAAATCCGCGAGCCGGGTTCGCGCCTCCTCGGCGATCCGGAGAAACCGGAACGGCACCAGCCGGCCGTGGTCCGGCGCGCGGGAGGCGGCGAATACGATCGCCTCGACCGCCTCCGCGTCCGGCCCCGGCGCGACAAGCGCGCGAGCGTTGCCCGAGCGGCGCTGAAGAAGGGCATCCATGACCGGATTGGATCGGGACGGCATCGGCGGGGTCTCCAGAGGCGTTGGTCCCCTGAGGTAGGCCACCGGTCCCGGTGAGGCAAGGGCGGAGCCCCCGTGAAAAGTCCCGTCGCCGATCTGCCGGGATTGTGAGAGGGTGACCGAAAAGCGACAAGTGTGGCTTCCCGCATACAGCTTCAGGTCGCACCAGCCGCTAGCCTGCCATCACTGGGACATAGGACTGAAAGGCCGCATGGAAGCGCGCGACCACTCGATCTCGAAAGCCACGCTCGATCCAGCGGCGGATGCGGCGGCCATGCTGCTGCGGCTTGGATTCGCGATCTTCGCCATTGTCATTCCGAGCGCGACGCTGATGTCGCGCTGGGTGATCGTGGTGCTGGTCCCCATCGGCGCGGTGCTGATCGTGCTTTCGGCAGTCCTGCGCGGCAATCCGTTTCGCGTGCTGGGCGATCTGCGGCAGTCCATCGCCACGCTGCCGGGGCTTACGACCGTATTCCTGGCCATCTGGTGCATTGCCTCGCTAGCCTGGGCGCCCGGTCCGAATACCGGCGCGGTGAAGATCTTCAAGCTGCTCGGCGTGATCGCGCTGGGCATCCTCGCGGTCAAATCGCTGCCGCAGAAGATGCGCGCCTCCAACCTGCACCTGGTGACGATCGGCGTCGCGCTCGGCGCCGTCCTGATCCTGATCGCGCTTGTCGGCGAGTCGCAGGGCTGGGCGTGGCTGCGCCTGCCGGCCGCGACGCCGGGCCGCTCGGCGGTGCTGCTGGTGTGCCTCGGCTGGGGCGCCGCCGCCTGGCTGCTGATCAAGAACCGCCGCCGCCTCGCGCTGGCGCTGGTCGGGCTCGTGTTCCTCGCCGCCCTGCTCGGGCCGACGGGCGAGGCGATCCTCCCCATGGGCATCGGCCTGCTCGTCTTCGCGCTGGCCTGGGCGGTGCCGGAACGGGCGGGGAACATCCTCGCCGCGCTCGCCGCCGCGCTGATCGCCGCCGCGCCACTGATCGCGCTGCTGGCGGGGCTG
>JAVTWI010000124.1:0-2518 GCA_032229845.1 Rhabdaerophilum sp. | reverse complement strand
TGCGGACGCCGGTTTCCACACCGAGCCTCGGCGACTGCTCCCGTTCGTGCGCCGCCATCGCCTCGATCCGCGCGAGCAGCGTGCGAACCACGCGATGATGCCGACGCCGCGCGAACCGCTGCCGCATCCCCGGACTGACGGCGGCCAGCACCTTTTCGATTATTGACAACATGCTTCCGACAGCCCGTGGAACGCCCGAAGAAACAGAGGAGCGGAGGGCAGCCCCTCGCCGCTTAATGCCGGCATTACGCCCGCATCCCTCGCGAGACAGTTAGCGAACCCGGCCGAGCGGCGCAACGCGGGCTTGGCCATGCCCTTCAAAAAACCGCCTCGATTGGTTGAATATTGGCGCCGCATATTCCAATGGAGGATTGTGAGGTTTCATGATCCAGCTTGATCGCGTTTTCAAGTTTTACAAAACGCACGGTCACACCAAGATCGTTCTCGATCACGTGTCCACCACGTTCCAGTCCGGCCGGTCCTACGGCCTGCTGGGCGTGAATGGCGCGGGCAAGTCGACGACTCTGCGGCTCATCGCGGGATCGGAATTGCCCAATGCCGGGCGCATTCGCCGCTCCGTGCGCGTTTCCTGGCCGCTCGGATTCGCCGGCGGGTTCCACCCGCTGATGACGGGGCGCGACAACGTGAAGTTCGTCGCGCGCGCCTATGGCGAAGATGCGCGCAAGGTGCTCGAATTCGTCGAGGATTTCGCGGAGCTCGGCGAATATATCGACGTGCCGGTGAAGACCTACTCGTCCGGCATGATGGCGCGTCTTGCCTTCGGCCTTTCGATGGCCATCGAATTCGAATGCTATCTGATCGACGAGATCACCGCGGTCGGCGACGCGCGCTTCCAAGCACGTTGCAAGGCTGCCTTCGACGAGCGCCGCAAGACGTCCGATCTCATCGTGGTCTCGCACTCGATGGAGACTATCAAGGATTACTGCGACCACGGCGCCGTGCTGGTCGACGGACAGATGTTCATGTTCGACTCCGTCGACAAGGCGATTGAAACCTACAATCGACTTAACCGCTGAACTCGGTTAGATCACGCTGCGATTAACCGGCTTCCACTTGATCGCAGCATGCTCTAGTGCGATGCGGATGAACAGGACATTTTCGCGCCGGACAGGGTACGACCATGGGCCTCGATAACGACAACGCGGGACGGGGGCGGATGATGATGCCGCTCGAGCGCGCCCGCCTCGTGTCCGAGGCGCTGGCCGATGCCGCGCGCCGCGCGCGCTTCTCGTCGCGTTCGCGCCGCCAGACCCACGGCGGCTTCGGCGCGCGCGAAGGCCAGGTGCTGATGAAGTTCTTCATCAGCCTCACCTTCTGGCTGATGGTTGTGCTGCCGACCGTCGCTGGCGTCGTCTATTTCGGATGGCTGGCCTCCGACAGGTTCGAGGCGGAGATCAAGTTCACCGTCACCGGGACGGAAGCGCCGATGGTTGACGGGCTCGGGGCCCTGACAGGCCTGCCGTCCGCCGATACAATCCAGGACACGCAGATCGTTGCCAACCACCTCCAGAGCCGCGCCGCCGTCGAGGCGCTCGAAAAGAAAGTTGGCCTCCGATCGCTTTATTCGGCGTCGGACGTCGACTGGCTGTCCCGCTTCAATGGAACGAAGCCGATCGAACGTCTCGTCAAGTACTGGCAGTCGATGGCGCATGTCGCGATCCAGATGCCGGCCGGCATCGTCAGCGTCCGCGTGCAGGCCTTCACACCCGCGGCTTCGCACGACATCGCCGCCGCGCTGATCGAGATCAGCGAGAAACTCATCAACGATCTCAACGATCGCATGAACCGCGACACGCTCACGCTGTCCGAAAGCGAACTCGAACGCGCGAGCCAGCGATTGATGCAGGCCCGGCTCAACATCGAGAAGGCCCGCAACGACGAAGGCGTTCTCGATGCCACGCGCGCGGCCGAGGGGATCGCCCGGCTGATAACGGAAACCCGCTCGCAACTGCTGCTGATGCAGCAGGAATATCGCACGCAGCTGCGCGTGGTTTCCGAATCCGCGCCGCAGATGCAGAACCTCCGAGCCAGGATCAACGCGCTTGAAGGCCAGATCGCCGATCTCGAATCGCAGCTGACGCGCCGGGATGCGAAAGGCAACCCGACCCTTTCCGCCTCGATGCTGCGCTTTTCCGCGCTGGAACTCGAGCGGCAGATCGCCGAGAAGCTCTATGCCGGCGCCGTGGCCTCGCTTGAGGTGGCGCGCATGAACGCCGAACGGAAGAAGATGTATCTCAACACCTTTGTCGCTCCGAGCATCCCCCAGGAGGCCCGCTATCCGAAGCGCGGGCTGTCGATCTTTCTGACCGTGATCGGCAGCCTCGCGCTCTGGGGCTGCGTGGTCGGCGGCGTGGTGCTCGTGCGCAACCATATGGCGTGACTGCCCGACGCCCATGCTTTTCAACATCGAACACGACAGCGGCGAGCGGGTGGTGGGGTATATCGTCCCCGAGTCGTTCTCGGAAATTCCGGAGATCGACGTCGTCGCCGGCGGCGC
>JAVTWI010000123.1:0-13809 GCA_032229845.1 Rhabdaerophilum sp. | reverse complement strand
GGGTCAGCAGGAAACGCAGCGCAGCACCGCGGCAGAGGATCGGCAGCGCCTCGATCTCGGCGCCGTTGAGGGGGCGCTTGGCGCGGTAGGCGGCGATCATCGCCCGCCCCTTGGTGAGGTTGAAGGAATAATCCGCCTCGAAGCACCAGGCGTTGAGACAGATCGCGAGATCGTAGGCGAGCGCATCCTGCGCGGCGAAATAGAAATCGATTACGCCCGAGAGCTGGTCGCCGACAAACAGCACGTTGTTCGGGAACAGGTCGGCATGGATGATGCCGGCCGGCAAGGTGCGCGGCCAGTGCGTTTCCAGCTCGTCAAGTTCGTTGCGGATTGCCTGCGCGAGGCCGGCCGCGACCGTATCCGTGCGCTCGCCCGCCTGCTCCGCGAGCGGACGCCAGCCGGCGATCGACAGCGCGTTGGCGCGCGCGAGACCGAAACCCTTGCCGGCGTCATGGAGGCTCGCCAGCGTCGCGCCCAGCGCTGCGCAATGGGCGACGTTCGGGCGGCGGAAGGATACGCCCTCAAGGAAGGTGACGATGGCGGCCGGCCGGCCGGCCAGCATCCTGAGCACCTGCCCGTCGTGCCCCTTCACCGGCAGCGGGCAGGTGATGCCGCGATCGGCCAGATGCCCCATCAGCCCGAGAAAGAACGGCAGGTCGTCGCGGTTCACGCGCTTTTCGTAAAGGGTGAGGATGTAGCGCCCGCGCCCGGTCTCGATCAGGAAATTCGAGTTCTCGACGCCCTCCGCGATACCCTTGAAGCTCAACAGCGGGCCGAGATCGTAATCCTTGAGGAACTCGGCGAGTTCTTCCGCACTGACATCGGTATAAACGGCCATCGTCCTCCCCCTTCTCGATGTCGCCGGCCCGACGGGCGGTTTTCGCGTGACAAAGGTTCCCGGGCGGTGATACGCCTCGACGAACCTTCCCGTCAAACGTCTCGGCCTTCCGGCCTGCGGATTTCCAATGCTCTGGGCGCTCTTCACGGTCATCGCGGCCGGCTCGCAAACGCTGCGCAACGCCCTGCAGCGCGACCTGACGACGAAAATCGGCGTCGTCGGCGCCACGCACGTGCGCTTCCTGTTCGGCTTCCCGTTCTCGCTCCTGATGCTTGGCATCATGCGCCTCATCACCGGCGAGGCCATTCCGCCGCTGAGCCTCTCGCTGCTGCCGACCATCGCGATCGCGGCCGGAGCGCAGGTCGGCGCGACCGGGCTGATGCTCGCCTCGATGAAATCGAAGAGCTTCGTCGTCGCCACGGCCTACACGAAAACCGAGCCGGTGCTGGTGGCGCTGTTCGGGCTGATTGTGCTCGGAGACCATCTCTCACTGCCGATGTCCGTCGCGATCGGGATCGCCACGCTCGGCGTGATGCTGACCGCCTGGCCGAAAAGCGCAAGCGAGGGCTGGTCGCTGCCGGCGCTGGCGCTCGGCGTCGCCGCCGCCGCGATGTTCGCGATTTCCGCCGTCGCCTTCCGGGCAGCGATCCACCAGTTGCCTGCGGGCGGCTTCGGCATCCGCGCCTCGACCATCCTCGTCGCCGGACTGTTCTTCCAGTCGGCGCTGCTCTCGCTTTACCTCGCGATCACCGATCGCGCCGCGCTCGTCACGATCTTCAGGCTGTGGCCCCCGTCGCTGCTGGCCGGGTTCATGGGCGCGCTCGCCTCGCAGTTCTGGTTCCTCGGCTTCGCACTCGCGACGGCCGCGCAGGTGCGCACACTGGCGCTGGTGGAAGTGCTGTTCGCGCGGGTTCTTTCCGGGAAGCTGTTCTCGGAAAAGCCGACCCCGCGCGAAGGCCTCGGCCTTCTCCTGATCGTGATCGGCGTCGCGCTGCTGCTCAATCTCTGAGCCGGAATTTCACGGGCGGAAATTCACGCCGCATCCGGCCGCAGGGTTCGCGGCAGCGGGAAGAACACGCTTTCATCCGCCGTGGAGACCGTCTCGACCTCGACCGCATAGCGCGCGGCGAAGGCATCGATGATTTCCTCGACGAGCACTTCGGGCGCCGAGGCACCTGCCGTGATGCCGAGCGAGCGGATATCGCCGAAGATCGACCAGTCGATATCCTCGGCACGCAGCACCAGCCGCGCTGCCTTGCAGCCCGAGCGCTCCGCGACCTCACGCAAGCGCTGGGAATTGGAGGAGTTGGGCGAGCCGACGACGATCATCGCATCGACCTCCGGCGCGACGCGCTTCACCGCCTCCTGCCGGTTGGTGGTGGCATAACAGATGTCTTCCTTGTGCGGGGCGGCGATTTCCGGGAACCGCGCCTTGAGCGCGCTCACCACGGCCTGGGTATCGTCGACCGACAGCGTCGTCTGCGTCACGAAGGCGAGCGCCGTTCCGGCGGGAATTTCGAGCGTGGCCACGTCCTCGACGTTCTCCACCAGCCGCACCGCGCCTTCAGGCAGCTGCCCCATCGTGCCGACAACCTCGGGGTGTCCCTCGTGCCCGACCAGAATCACCAGCCGGCCGCGACGGTAATGAATCTCGGCCTCGCGATGCACCTTCGTCACCAGCGGGCAGGTCGCGTCGATCGCGAAGAAATGGCGCGACTGCGCTTCCACCGGCACCGATTTCGGCACGCCATGCGCGGAAAAGATCACCGGCGCCTCGGTGTCGGGGATTTCATCGAGTTCGTCGACGAAGATCGCGCCCTTGCGCTTCAGCCCCTCGACCACGTAGCGGTTATGGACGATCTCGTGCCGGACATAGACCGGCGCGCCGAACTTCCGGAGCGCCTCCTCGACCGCATCGATGGCGCGGACAACGCCGGCGCAAAACCCGCGCGGCGCGCAGAGCCGGATGCGAAGCGTCGGTTTTTCGGCGGCGGTTGAAGCCATCGGGCACCCTCTGAAGGACGATCTCGGAACCGGTTCTGGCGCGCGGGGGGCAGCACGTCAAGCCGAAGCTCCGTCCTCCCCCCGGTTACCTTTCATGAACGACGAATCCGGGAAAGCGCCGGAAATCATATGGTTATCGCCGCTTAACCGCACTTCTTAGGGGTTTTCCGACACCGCCGCGCTATTCTCCTTCCATGATCGGGGGACAAAGAATTCTCCGACAGGGACAGGCATCAAACATGACGACGAGCCATCGCGCTGGTGGACCGGGCGGCTTTCTTGCGCCCGGTCCCGACGCTCTCCGGGCGTGCTTCGCCAACGACAATGACGCCGGCCTCGCCTTTCCGGGCGGGCTCGCCTGCGGCCTCGTTCTCTCGACCGAATTTGCGGCCGGCGGCGCTCCTTGCGTTGCGATCCGCCTTCTTGGAACCGACAAGACCCTTTCCCCGACGATCGTCGTGACGGAGGACGCCTCCGACATCATCGCCGACTGGCGCGGGCTCGGCCGCGATCTCGACCTTCCGCTCTACCTCCGCGATGCGAGCGGCGTGATGACCCCCGTCACGCCGCTCGCGGGCGAGATCGTCCACGCCCGCCGCAAGGGCTCGCCCCTTTCGGGCCGCCGGCCGCGTTTTCTCACGCGGCGCAAAGTGCCGGCAAACCCGGTGCCCGCAGGCTCGGCGAAGGTCGTTCGCAAAGGCTAGGGTCGCCAAGTCGTCGCATCGGCCTGCTCCGCCAACCGGGGCCGTCTGGCGGGCGGATGCTCGATCAAAGCCGCGCGAACACCGCGTCCAGCAACAGGCCGGCGAAGAACACCAGCCCGGCATTGCGGTTCGAGCGGAACAGCATCAGCGCGCGCTCGGGATTGTCGAGTTCCACCGTCACGACCTGCCAGACGAGGTTGACGACCAGTCCGCCCAGCCCCAGCCAGGCGAGGAGGCCGGCTCCGGAGGCAAAGAGCGCGCCGCCGAGCAGCAAGGTCGCCAGCACGAACATCGCCGCGATGAAAACGCGCACCTGTGCGCCATAGGCCCGCGCGGTCGAACCGATGCCGACGATGGCATCATCCTCGATATCCTGCAGCGCGTAGACCGTGTCGTAACCGATGACCCAGGCGATGCCGCCGAGGTAGAGCAGCCAGCCGGCCGGCGGAATCGTCCCGAGGTGGATGGCGAAGCCCATCAGCGCGCCCCAGGCGAATGCCAGCCCCAGCACGATCTGCGGGTGATTGGTGAAGCGCTTCATGAACGGATAGACCAGCACCGGCAGCAGCGAGAGCATACCCATCAGCACCGCGAAGCGGTTGAACTGGACCAGAACCGCCAGTCCGATCGCCCCTTGCAGGGCGATAAAGACGAAAGCCTGCTTCACGCTGACCTGCCCGGACGGCAACGGCCGTCCCCGCGTCCGCGCGACGCGGGCATCGAGGTCACGGTCGGTGATGTCATTCCAGGTCGAACCGGCGCCACGCATCGCCACGGCCCCGACCAGCAGCAGACCGATCACCCAGAGGCTGGGCCAGAGACCGGCCATCCGCGCACCGATCGCCGCGCTCCACCAGCAAGGGAGCAGCAGGAGCCACCAGCCGATCGGCCTGTCGAGCCGGGCAAGGCGCGCATAGGGCTGCCACGCCGCCGGCAGGCGTTCGACAAAGCTCTGGCGGACGGCATCCGGCGTCGCCGGGCCGCTGCCGACTGTCACAGCGCGCCCTTGGGCAGCGACACGCCGCCGCCGGGGGCCGGGCCGCGCGGCTGTCGCGGCTGCTGAGCCTGCTTCTTGGCGGCGGTGCAGGCTTGGGCCCGGATCTTGATTCCCTGTTGCGTGCCGTCCTTGAAGTTTTTCACGAAAGCCTCGGGAAGGCGGCACCAATCCATGTTGGCTTCCATCCACTTCAGCATCTCGGCCTCGACCTTCACCAGCTCCGAGAAGGTGCCGCAGGCCTGCTTCGCCGTCGGGCGGCGCTTCTGGAAGCCGTTGATCCGCTCGATGACCTTGAGCCGTTCTCCGCCATGCTTGTCGAGTTCGGCCTGACAGCTTGCCGTCAGTCCCTGCGCCTGCGCGCCTGCGGAGAAGACGACGCTCACCAGCACGGCCGACGCAAGGCCCAACACGCGCACCGAAAACATGCGCGCCAAGAACCCACGCGCCAAGAACCCACGCGCCAAGAACACACGTTTCATTTCGTCCAAAATCCCCTCACCGTTTCCGGTCCGTCACGACAAGGCTTATAGATCAAGGGTCGGCGGATTGCCATCCCGCGCGACGCCCCTGTCCGGAGTAGACCTCATGGCCCGATACGAGTTCGCGACCCACCGGCTGCTTGTCGCCGGGAATTATGGCCCGGACATGGTGCTGCCGCTCGAAGCCGGGCAGATCAACTACCTTCTCAACGTCCTGCGGATGGAGGAAGGCGCGAAGCTGCTGGCCTTCAACGGCCGGGATGGCGAATGGCGCGCAGAACTCCGGAAGCCGACGCGCAAGACCGCGGTGCTCAAGCTGATCGAACAGGTGCGGCCGCAGGAGCCGGCCGGGCCGATCCGCTATGCGTTCGCCCCGCTGAAATCGGCGCGGCTCGACTACATCGTCCAGAAGGCGGTCGAGATGGGCGCGGGGCGGATCGTTCCGGTCGTTACCCAGCGGACGCAGATGACGCGCCTCAAGCCGGACCGGCTGCTCGCCAATGCCGTTGAAGCGGCCGAGCAATGCGGCATTCTCGCCCTGCCCGTCATCGAGGACGAGGTGAAGCTCGTCCCCTTCCTGCGCGGCCTCACGACGGATGAACTGCTGATCTTCTGTGACGAGGATGCGGAGATCGCCGATCCTTTCGCCGCCCTGCGATCCGCCGCGCCGCACAAAAACGTGACCGTTCTCATCGGCCCCGAGGGTGGATTCACCGAGGACGAGCGCGCGGCGATCCTGCGCCACGGGTGCCTGTGCCGTCTTTCGCTTGGCCCGCGCATCCTGCGGGCCGACACAGCGGCGGTCGCGGCGATGGCCCTTGCGCAGGCCGTGCTCGGCGACTGGCGCAGCGGTTGAGGGCAAACAAATTCGATCGCCCGATTTCCGCCACCATTGTCGAGCGGCGGGGCGATACCTATAACTCAGCACAACACATGGGCGCCCGGTCGCTCTCTCACCTTCTTCTCCGAGGCTCTCATGGCACGAGACACGGTCGATCTCACCCCGATCGAGGGACGGAACGCCCTCATCGAATGGTTTGAAGGCGGCATTTCCAGCCAATCCGACTTCCGGATCGGCACCGAACACGAGAAATTTCCGTTCTACGCTGCCGATCATTCGCCGGTGCCCTATGACGGCCCGCGCGGCATCCGCAAGCTGCTCGAAGGCATGCAGGGCCTGCTCGGCTGGGAGCCGATTATGGAGGACGACCACCCGATCGGCCTGTTCGACGTCACCGGCGGCGGGGCGATCAGCCTCGAACCGGGCGGACAGTTCGAACTCTCCGGCGCGCCGGTCCTGACCCTGCACGAAACCGCGACCGAGACCGCCGCGCATCTCGCGCAGGTCAAGGAAGTGGCGGATCCGCTGGGCATCCGCTTCCTCGGGCTCGGCATGTCGCCGCTCTGGAGCCGGGCGCAGACGCCGGTGATGCCGAAATCGCGCTACAAGATCATGACCGCCTACATGCCGAAGGTCGGCTCGCTCGGGCTCGACATGATGTATCGCACCTCGACCGTGCAGGTGAATCTCGACTTCGCCTCCGAGGCGGACATGGTGAAGAAGCTGCGGGTGAGCCTCGCGCTGCAACCGATCGCGACGGCGCTGTTCGCCAATTCGCCGTTCACCGAAGGCAAGCCCAACGGTTTCCTCTCGATGCGTTCGGAAATCTGGCGCGACACCGACAACCAGCGCGCCGGGATGCTGCCCTTCGCATTTGACGAGGGGTTCGGGTTCGAGCGCTATGTCGATTATGCGCTTGACGTGCCGATGTACTTCGTCAAGCGCGGCGACACCTACCACGACGTCTCTGGCCAGTCCTTCCACGACCTGCTCGCCGGCAACCTGCCCGGCATGCCGGGCGCTTTCGCCACGATGTCGGACTGGACCAACCACCTCTCGACGATTTTTCCCGAGGTGCGCCTCAAGCGTTATCTCGAAATGCGGGGCGCGGACGTGGGCTCGCGCCCGTTCATCACCGCGCTCTCGGCGTTCTGGGTCGGGCTGCTCTACGACAAGACCAGCCTCGATGCGGCGTGGGATCTTGCGAAGGGCTGGTCCGCCGCCGAGCGGCAGGCCCTGCGCGACGACGTGCCGCGGCTCGGCTTCAAGGCCGCCATCGGCGGAAGGTCGGTGCTGGATATCGCCCGCGACGCGCTGGCGATTTCGCGCGCCGGCCTCAAGGCGCGCGGCCAGCTCGATCGCGCCGGCCACGATGAAACCTGCTACCTCGACCCGCTCGACCGTCTTGTCGACGAAGGGCGCACGCAGGCGGAGAACCTGCTCGCGCTCCACGCGGGCGAGTGGGGCGGCAAGGTCGATCCGGTGTTCGACTACGCCGCCTACTGAGGCTTATTCGGCCGCCAGCATCACGCCCGGCTTTTCGAGCGAGAGGTTGTCGAGGCTCTGCACGATGTGCTCCGCAAGCGCGTTGGCGACATGATCGCGCGAGGCCGGATTGCGCACCAGTGCGATCTTGACGGTCGGCAGGTCCGGAAATCCGTCCTCCGCCGTCAGCACGCGCATGCCGGGGCGAATCGCGCTTTCCGGCAGCACGCTCACCGCCATGCCGGCGAGCACCACCGCACCGACGGCGGCCGAATTCCAGCTCGTGTAAAGAACGCGGGATGATGTTCCCGCCTGATTAAGCCGCGTGATCGCCGCGCGGCGCCAGTCGCAGGTATCGCGCCCGAGCGCGAGCGGCACCGGACGGTGCTCGTGCGTGCAATGACGCGCGGAGGTGACCCAGAGCAGTTTTTCCTCGCGGATGATCTCGCCGACCGAGTTCTTCTGCGAATGGGTGATGATCGCCATGTCGATCTCGCAGGCGCGCAGATTGGCCACGAGATGCGGCGTCGGCTCGCACACCACCATCACCTCGATGCCGGGGTTGGAGGCGGTGAAGCGCGCGAGAATCTGCGGCAGGTACCGTTCGGCATAATCATCCGGCACGCCGAGCTTGACTGAGCCGGTCAGCCGGTCTTCTCGGAAGGCGGCAATCGCCTCGTCATTCAGCCGCAACATCCGGTAGGCATAGTCGAGCAGCTTCTCGCCATCTTCGGTCAGCTTGGCAGCCCGCCCCTCCTTGGCGAAGAGGTCGCGGCCCACGCGCTCCTCCAGCCGTCGGATCTGCATCGAGACCGCGCTCTGCGTCTTGTTCACGAGTTCGGCGGCGCGGGTGAAGGATCCGGTCTCGGCGATGGCGACGAGTGTGCGGAGATGGTCGTTGTCCAGCACGGGGGGCATGGCGTTTCCCATTCATCTTCAAGTCTGATGAATACATTAAAAACATTCGTTTTTTAAATGCAAGCAGCTCTTCTATAAGAAGGCTCCCGAAAGGAGCGCAAAACCAAGTCCGACGAATCCCCGTCCGGCCCGTTCGCGAAAGGATTTTATCATGGCACTCGTCCCCGGATTTCTGACCGCACTCGTCCTCGCCGCCGCGAAGGCCGTTGTCCGCTTCCAGGCCGTTCTCGCCAACCGTCGCGCGGCGCAGGAACTGATGAACTGGGATCATCGGTCGCTGAAGGACATCGGACTCTCCCGGAGCGATGTTCGAGGGGCCTTGCAGCTCCCGCTCACCGAGGATCCCACCAAGTTGCTTTCCCTGATCGCGGCCGGACGTGAAACGCCCGTCCGGCGGGATGGCGCAGGCCGGACGCAGCCTTCGGGCTCCGTGGCGGCAGGCAAAGACCGGCTCGGCAATCTCCCCTCCGCCGAGCCGGCGCTTTGCGCCTGACGCCTTGACACGCGATCGACTCCAACCGGGCCCTGCGGCCCGGTTTTTCTTTGCGTCGGATGGTGTGGCGCCAGTCCTGGAAGCCGGAGCCCGATGAAACGCGACACCCTCGTCAATCTCGCCCTGCTTGGCGCCGTCGTCTTTGCATGGTCAACAAGCTGGATCGCGCTCAAGGCGCAGACCGGAGTGATCGCGCCGGAAGTTTCAGTGTTCTTCCGCTTCCTGATCGCCGCGCCGTTCGTGTTCCTCTGGGCGGCACTGACCGGTGCGCGGCTCCGGCTCTCGGCAAGGGAGCATCTCGGCTCGTCCCTGCTGGGCATCCTGATTTTTTCGACAAACTTCATTCTCTTCTACCACGGCGCGCTGCACCTCCCCTCCGGGCTGCTTTCCGTCGTGTTCTCGCTCGCCTCCATCATCAATCTCGTGCTGGCGTTCCTGCTCTTCCGCGAGCGCAGTTCCTGGAAAGTGCTGCTGGGCGGCCTTCTCGGCTTCGGCGGCGTCGCGCTGATGTTCGAGCCGCAGATCGCCAAGGCGGACGGCAGCCCGCTCATCTACACCGGGCTGGCGCTATGCGTGGCGGGCACCTTCTGTTTCTGCCTGGGCAACATGGTTTCGAGCCGATTGCAGAAGCGGGGGCTCCCGGTCATCGGTGCGAGCGCCTGGGGCATGGTCTACGGCGCGCTGTGGGCCGGCTTTCTCGCCCTTGTTCGCGGCGCCACCTTCACGGTCGAACCCACATGGGCCTATCTCGGCGCCATGGTTTATCTCGCGACGATCTGCACGGTCGTCGCCTTCCTGACCTATCTGACCCTGCTGGGGAGGGTCGGTCCGGCCCGCGCCGGCTACGCGACGGTGCTCTTCCCGGTCTTCGCACTGATGATCTCGGCGGTCTTCGAGGACTATCAGTTGACCCTGCCGGCACTGATCGGCCTCGCGGCCGTCGCAGTCGGCAACGTGCTGGTGCTCAGGCGATAAAAAGCCGCCCTTTCCGAGCGGAAAGAGCGGCAAGTCCAGGTAGGAGAGTCGGGGTATCGGGCCGCAAAAGCCGGGCCTGAACGGCCCGGCTTCGATTGCGGGAGATCAGGCGACCTTCTTGGCGATAACCGGCGCCGGAGCCTCGCCGCTCTTGGCGACAGCGGCATAGCTCGCGACCTTGGCTTCGCGATCCGCATCGCGGGCCGGAAGACCGAAGAGATCGTTGCCGGAACGATTGTTGTCGTCCCTCGCCGACTTCTCGGCCGCCTCGTGGCGGCGCTGGTCCGCCTTGTCGAGGAAGGCCTCGTGCGAGTTGCGAACGTCGTCGGTGCGATCGCGCATCATCTTCGTCATCAGATCACCGAAGATGTTCTTGGTGTCCGACAGTTCGGCATTGATCTGCGGGACCGTCGGAGCGGTCTCGGCCTTCACCTCGGCCTGCTCCTGCTCGGCAACCGATTCCGGCTTCGCCTCGACCTTGACAGTCGTGGGCGCCGCCGCCTCATTCGTCACCGTGCCGGACGAAGACGCTGAGGAGGTGTTGCTGCCGCTGGAAGCGGTTGAGCCAGTCGTGCCGCTCGACGAACCGCCGGAGGCCGCAGCACCGTTGCCGTTGGCAGCACCGTTACCGTTGGCAGCACCGTTGCCGGAGGCCGCGGCGCCCGGATCGGTTGCGCCGGTCGTCGGCGCGGTCGAACCGCTCGTGCTGCCCGACCCGGCCGCAGGGGCCGTCGTCGGAGCCGGAGCCGCCGGGAACAGGCCGGTATAACGATCCTTGTTGCCCTGGAGATCGGCATTCAGAAGCGAGAAATCGTTCATCTCGTTCTGAAGCTGGAGATACTCCGCGCGGGTCAGGCCACCGGACACCAGCTTGTTCTCGAGCGCCTGGGTGGCCTGGAGATCGTTGAGGAGAACGATGCCTTCCTCGTTGGTCACGGTGCCCTTGTCGATACCGCGAGTCACGCTTTCAAGCTGCTGCGCCTGACGCTGATCGACGTATTTCACGTCGACATAGCTGTCAGCGAGCTTCACGCCGGCATCATTGCGCTGGAGATCGTAGAGCATGATTTCGGCATTGTTCATGGCCGTCGAGAGGCCCACAGCCTCGCGCCAGTTGACGTTGCCGTTGGCGAGCGCCTGTTCTTCGAGCTTGTTCACAGCATCGAACTGGGTGCGAACCGCATCGGCTTCCTCAGCCGTGATCGAGCCGAGCTTGATGGCCTGATCAAGCTGCTTCTCAAGCGCAGCCTGCCGATCGTTGACGGAATTCGCGTAGTCGTAGGTGCCGAGATTGACGCCCGTACCGTTGTTACGGGCCTGGTTGATGGCATCGGCCGCCTTGCGCAGCTGATCCATGACCTGCTTCATCTCGCCGGCTGTGAGCTTGCCGTCGGTCTCGCGAAGCTTGGCCTCGATGCCGGCAATCTCATCCTGCTGGGCGATAAGAACCTTCGCTTCCTCATCGGTGAGCGAACCGTCCTTGATGCCGGCGTTGATGCGGGCGGTGAGGTTCTCCTGAACGATGTCGATATCGCGACCGTCGATGCCCGCCACGCTGGACAGGTTGATGCCGGCGGCATTGTTCGACAGGCGGTCGATCTGCGCAGCAGCGCGATCGAGCTTGCGCTGAAGGATGCGCAGATCCTTGGCTGTCGGGCCGCCTTCCTTCATCTGGATCTGCTCGGCATAGGCCTGGATCGCGTCCTGGCGGGTCAGCGCTCGGCTGCCTTCCTTGAGCGTGAAGGATCGATCATACAGGGCCGCACCGATCTGCTGGCGCTGCAGAAAGGCCTGCGCGTTCAGTTCGGCAATCGACGGAACCGCTTTCTTGGTAACGGTCGTTTCCTGCTTCGCGGCGGCGTTCTGGTTGGCAGCGGCGGCGCTGTTCGCATTCGCGCTGTTGAGGGCGGCAACCGAGGCCGCGCTCGAAGAAACATTCTGGATCATTAAACTTCCCCTAGCCCAGGCTTTCTGCCTGCACGGAGGGGTCGATACATGAGCGCCTTCTGATGAGTGCGGAATCAAATCGCTCAAATTTTATACATCTCGAAGATCCGCGCGAATTTGTTCGAATTCGCGCGAACAAACTTTATAAAAACTTGCGGAGTTGTTCGGGGCTTCCGGCGTTCAGGACCGCTGGTTGAGCTGGCCGAGAATCTTCTGCCAGGCGTCCATCTGGCTGGAATGAACCTCGCGGCCGGTCTCGAACATGCCCTTGAGCATATCGAGGCCCGCGCTCATCGCGTCCGGGGGCTGCTGGGGCGCCGCGCGATTGCCGCCCATCATCTGTCCGAGGATATTGCCGAACATACCGCCCATCGGGTTCTGCTGCGGCTGCGGCGCGCCGCCGCCCATCATCTGCCCGAGAATATTGCCGAACATCCCGCCCATCGGGTTCTGCGGCTGCGGCGGCTGGCCGAACATGCCGCCGAGCATGCCGCCCAGGCCCCCGCCCGCGCCACCGAGGCCTCCACCCATGCCCCCGCCCTGCATCATCTGGCCGAGAATGCCGCCGAGGCCGCTGTTGGTGGCGCCCTTGAACAGGCCGCCCATGATCATGGAGGCGATAACCGGCAGCATCTGCTGCATGATGGAAGCCGGCAGCCCTGCGAACTGCGCGGCGTTCTTGGCGACGGCCTGCGCCATTTCCGGCCCACCGAACATGGTGCCAAGCGCGCCGTTGCCTTCGTTCTCGAGGTGATCGGGAATGCCGTCGCCGTCGGAATCAAAGAAGGCGGCGCTGCCATGCGACTGGCCGAGCGTGTTGAGGAGATTCTGCCAGCCCTCGATCGTCTGCGTCTGCTGCTGGAGGCCCAGGGAAATCGCCGGCAGGACGGCCTCGACCGCCTTCTGCGCCTGTTCGGACCCGATGCCGAACTGCTGCCCCAGATTGTTGAAGGCGTTCCCGCCCTGCGCGGCCTGCATGATCTCAAACAGGTTGAACATGACGAAGGCCCTCCGCTGCAATGTCGATCAGGGAGCCTAACCACTCAACTCCCGCACCGCAATGCTTCATTCGGCCGGCGGTTGCGCAGCGATATGGCGCCTCTCCAGTTGGTCGACGACGCGGAAAGCCATGGTCAGCGCCGCGACGCCGAACAGGAAATTGCCGATGACGAGTCCGGCCATCGCGCCCTCCACCCCGTAGAAATGCGCGCCGGCAAAGGCGAAGGGAAAGGCGCCCAGAACCGCTCGGCCCCAGTTGAAAACCGTGGAATAGAGCGGAAAGCCGAGGTTGTTGAACGAGGCGTTGGCGACCAGCGTCAGGCCGCCGAACACCCAGGCCAGCCCCCCGAACAGGCAGAAGAAGACCACGTAGCGGGCGGTGGCGCCGTCGACGCTGAACAGCCAGACGATCTGGTTGCGCAGGAGCACGATCAGCAGCCACGACACCAGCGTGTATACTGCGCAGAAGACGAAGGCATCGCGCAGCGCCTGCCGCAGCCGCTCGAACAGGTGCGCGCCGAGATTCTGCCCGAGAATGGGCCCGACCGCCCCGGAAAGCGCGAACAGCGCGCCGAAGGCCAGCGGCACCAGCCGGTCGAGGATCGCGCTGGCGGCGATCGCCTCGGCGCCGAACGGGGCAAGAATGCGCATGTAGAGCAGGCCGCCGACCGGCGTCGCGACGTTGGTCAGGATCGCGGGGACCGCGATGCGGAAGAACGCCGCCGCATCGGCGATGGTATCGGCGACGCGCGGCATCTGGATCAGGCGATGAACACGGACAACGCCGTTGAACCCGACGGCGGTGAAGACAAGGCGCGAGATGACCGTCGCGATCGCTGCACCATCGGTCCCGAGGCCGAGGCCGAAGATCAGCAGCGGATCGAACACTGCCGTCACCAGCCCGCCATAGAGCGTGACCTGCATCGCCCGGCGCGCGTCGCCCACAGCGCGCAGGAACCCCGAGAACATCATGCCGGCGGCCATCAGCACGTTGGCTGGCAGCGTGATCGCGAGGAAGCGCCCGGCGATCTGGCCGGGAACCGCCGCAGCGCCGATCGAGGAGAGAATGCCCGGCAGAATCAGGAAAAGAAGAACCGTCACGCCGAGGCCGACCAGCATCGCGATCGCC
>JAVTWI010000122.1:0-2528 GCA_032229845.1 Rhabdaerophilum sp. | reverse complement strand
ACATCAAGATGCCGCGCATGGACGGCATGGAACTGCTGCGCCGGCTGCGCCAGAAATCCGATCTGCCGGTGATCTTCCTCACCTCGAAGGACGACGAGATCGACGAATTGTTCGGCCTGAAGATGGGCGCCGACGATTTCATCCGCAAGCCGTTCTCGCAGCGGCTGCTGGTCGAGCGGGTGAAGGCGATCCTGCGCCGCGCCGGCGCCAAGGATATCCCGGCCTCGAAGGAGGCGGACGCCAAGGTCCTCGAACGCGGCCTGCTGCGGATGGACCCGGAACGCCATACCTGCACCTGGAAGGGCGAACCGGTGGTGCTGACCGTCACCGAATTCCTGATCCTGCAGTCGCTCGCCCAGCGCCCCGGCGTGGTGCGCAGCCGCAACGCGCTGATGGATGCGGCCTACGACGATCAGGTCTATGTTGACGACCGGACGATCGATAGCCACATCAAGCGCCTGAGGAAGAAGTTCAAGCAGGTCGACGACGATTTCGAAATGATCGAAACGCTCTATGGTGTCGGCTATCGCTTCAAGGAAGGCTGAACCCGGCGCGCCGCCGGGCGGAAGGGAGGAGCCGTTGCTCGACCGCGCCAAGGCGGCTCAATCGGAGAAAAAGGCGACAGGCGACCGGCCGGATCTGTCCGATCCGCCGTCGGGCGGCTGGTTCGGCCGTGCCCGCAAGGTCCTGCGGTTCCGGCAGGGCCTCGCACGCCGGCTTTCCTCCTCGCTCACGCGGCGCATCGCTATCCTCAACCTCGCGGGGCTCGTCGCCCTGTTCATCGGCTTCCTCTGGCTCAACCAGACCCGCGTCGGCGTGATCGACGCGCGCGTCCAGTCGCTCTCGCTTCAGGCCGAGATCATCGCGGCGGCGATCTCGAGCGCGGTCGGCACCCATTCAACCCAGCACGAACTCGATCCCGACAAGCTGCTGCAGCAGCAACTCGCCGAGCCGCAGCCGAACGAGGACGCCGCGCCCAACTGGTTCGAATTCTCGATCAACCCGGCGCGTGTCGCGCCGGTCCTGCGCCGGTTGGTGACGCCGACGCGCACCCGGGCCCGCGTCTACGACCGTGACGGCCTGCTGCTGCTCGACACGCGCGCGTTCTACAATCCGTCCGACTTCTCAGAAACACGCCCCGTCGCCGAGGACGATTCGAGCTGGACGCTGTTTTCCCGCACCTGGAACGCCGTCAAGCAGAGCTTCGGCCGCGTGACGATCGTCCAGCCGGATTCGATGGCGGCGAACGCCCGCCTTCCCGAAGTCGAGCGCGCGCTCAAGGGCGCGCAGGGTTCGGTGGTGCGTGTTGCAACCAACGGCCAGACGATCGTGTTTGCCGCGACACCGATCCAGCGTGGCAGCGCCGTCCGCGGCGCGCTGCTGCTCTCGACGCAGGAAGGCGACGTCGACCGCGTCATCGCCGAGGAGCGCCGTGGTTATGTCATGGTGTTCCTGATCGCTTCGAGCGTGATGCTGATCCTCTCCGTGTTGCTCGCCGGCACGATTGCCGATCCGGTGCGGCGCCTGTCCGAGGGGGCGGATCGCGTCCGTCGCGGTATCCGCACGCGTGAGGAAATCCCGGATTTTTCCGCGCGTTCCGACGAGATCGGCCAGCTCTCCGCCTCGCTGCGCGACATGACCGGCGCACTCTACAACCGCATCGAGGCCATCGAGCGTTTCGCGGCCGATGTCAGCCATGAGCTCAAGAATCCGCTCACCTCACTGCGCAGCGCGGTCGAGACCCTGCCGCTCGCGAAGAAGGAAGAAAGCCGCGAGCGCCTGCTCGCCGTCATCATCCACGATGTGAAGCGGCTCGACCGGCTGATCACCGATATTTCCGATGCCTCGCGCCTCGATGCCGAATTGCAGCGCGGCGGCATGGAGCCGGTCGATCTCGTGGCGCTCACCGAAACCGTGGTCGGCATGAAGCGGGACGTCGCCCAGCCCGGCGATCCGCAACTGGTGTTTCACCGCGGCGCCATGCCCAAAGGCAAGGGCGAGGGCAAGACAGCGCTGGTCGTCCGGGGGCACGACAGCCGGATCGTCCAGGTCCTGACCAACCTCATCGACAACGCCCTGTCGTTCACCGCGCCGGACAAGCCCGTTGTGGTTACGGTCGGCTATTCGGGCGGCATGGCGGAATTGCGCGTCGAGGATGGCGGTCCCGGCATCCCCGACCATGCGCTCGACCGGATTTTCGAGCGCTTCTATACCGACCGGCCCGATCACGGCTTCGGCCAGAATTCCGGCCTCGGTCTCTCCATCTCGAAGCAGATCGTGCAGGCGCACAACGGCACCATCCGGGCCGAGAACATCATCGATGAGGCCGGCAACCGTTGCGGCGCGCGCTTCATCGTTCGCCTTCCGGTGGCGAGTTCGTGAGCGCGGGCGACCATATCCACGCCTCCGCGCTCGTGATCGGCGAGAAGGGCGTGCTCGTTCGCGGCCCGTCCGGCGCGGGCAAGTCGCGGCTGGTCGCGGCCTTGCTGCATGCCGGCCGCGCGGCGGGGCGCTTCACGGGACGTGTC
>JAVTWI010000121.1:0-2536 GCA_032229845.1 Rhabdaerophilum sp. | reverse complement strand
GCGACGTTCCGGTCCGGCGCAAGATACCAGGCCTCGTCGAGCGAGCGCCGTTCGGCCATCGCGCGGCGGATGGCGCGCGCCGCCAGCGCCCGAGCGGCAAGGCCCGGGATGGCGGCGGTCTTTCGATGTCCGGCGGGTTTGCGCGGCACGGGCGATCCTTGGAATGCGATTTCTGCGCGGCTCAGGGGGCGAGATCGGCCGGAAGATCCTCCGGACTGAAATCCTTCAGCCCGAGGTGGCCGAGGAAGTCGCTCATAGCCGAAGGAAGCGGCGCCGTCACCTCCACCGGCGGTCCGCCCCGCGCCGGGATGCGGATGCGCGCGGCATGAAGCTGGAGATGCCGGCTCGCCGCCATGGCCCGGTCGCCGCCATAAACCTTGTCGCCCGCGATCGGCCAGCCCATCGCTGCGCAATGCACGCGAAGCTGATGCGTGCGTCCCGTCTCCGGCTGGAGCGCGAGAAACGAGAGCCCGCCGCGCGAGGCGAGGACGCGATAGCGCGTGAACGATGGGTCACCGGCTGGATCGACCTTCATCCACCATGACCGCTTGTCATGACTGCGGCGGGCAAGCGGCAGATCAATGCGGCCGCTGGCCTCCGCCGGAACCCCACAACAGAGCGCGACATAGACCTTGCGGACGCGCCCGTCGGCAAACATCGCGCCAAGGCGCTTGAGCGCGGCGCGGTTTCGGCCCAACACCAGACAACCGCTCGTCTCCCGGTCGAGCCGATGCGCGAGCTGTGGTGGTTCGGGCGCCTCGAACTGAAGGGCGGGGAAAAAAGCGTCGAGCGTCTCGCCGCCCTTCGGACCCTTGTGGACCGCGATGCCCGCCGGCTTGTCGAGCACAATCATGTCGGCGTCGCGATAAAGGATGCGGGCGCGGATATCGGCTTCGCTGAACGTCATGCTGCTCTATGGCACGGCGCGCGCCGCTGCGCTATCCTTGCCATATGAGCGACGAAACTCCCCCAGCACCGCCTGTGAAAGCGCTTTCCGATGCCGCCCGGCGGGCATTGGCCGAAGCCGCCGAACGCCGCGCCGTGCAGGAAGCGCGCGAGGCAGAACTCGCCCGTATCCGCGAGGTCAAAGGCCGGGGCGGCAAGGACCCCGTGCGTTACGAGGATTGGGAAGTCAAAGGCATCGCGACGGATTTCTAGCCGTCCGGGCCGAAAAGTGGAAACCGGTTTTCGGCACAAAGGACGGCCAGAGAGCAACTTGCCGGGCCGAAAAGTGGAAACCGGTTTTCGGCACAAAGGACGGCCAGAGAGCAACTTGCCGGGCCGAAAAGTGGAAACCGGTTTTCGGCACAAAGGACGGCCGGCAACCCCTCACCGCACCACGTGAACCCGCGCGCCGACGTGCACTCGCTGATAGAGATCGAGGATATCCTCGTCGAGCATCCGGATGCAGCCGAACGAGGCGTAGCGGCCGATGGAGGCGCGCATCGAGGGCGAGGTGCCGTGGATCGCGTATTCGCCCGGCGCGATAGTCAGCGCCGCCGCGCCCATCGGGTTGTTGGAAGCGCCGCCGGGGATGTAATCCGGGATAGAGGGCTTGGCGCGCTTCACTTCCGCCGGCGGCGCCCAGGCGGGCTGCATGTGCTTGCCATCGATCACGCGCGTTCCGAACCATTGCCGGCCCGGCATGCCGACCGCGACCCGATAGCGGATCGCCGTGCCGTCGCCCTGCACGAAATACAGCATTCGCTGGCTGGTCGAGACCACGACATCGCCGGCCGGGTAGCCCTGCGGCAGGGAAATCATCTCGCGCGCCGCGCTCTCCCGCACCGCGCCAAACGGCAGCCCGAAGGCCGCGATGGACAGAAAACCGCGTCTCGAAATCGTCATGCTTCACCTCGCCGGGGCTGATTACGAGGGTTAAACATTTCCGACCGGTTTCGCGGCTGTGTCTTTTTGGCAGTAGCGTTAAGCGGAGATTAAACCCCTGTTTTCACGTAACTATGTCATCTTGGCAGAAGAACTGTGTTGGCACTGCAACACCGGATTTTCTGCGTGTATTCTCTTGATCTAAGTCAAATCGCACCCCTTGCGGGCAGCGCAGGGTCCGTCCAAGCGTTGGCCTTCACGAGGGCGGCCGCGCCGCATTACTGGGGGCTTCAAGATGACCAAGCATTTCTTCCGCAACCTCACGATCGCGGGGCTCATGGCCGGTGCCAGCACCATGGCGATGACCGCGGGCGCGACCGCCGCCGACCTTGGCGAAAAGGTCGTCAAGCCGGGCCTGCCGGTGATGACGGCGTTCAACCCGTGGATGATCCGCGTTCGCGGCATCGGCGTCATTCCCGGCGGATCGAACCGCGTGACGCTTGGTGGCGCTGGTATCGCCGGCGCGAAGGTCGATATGACGGATTCCATCGTTCCGGAACTCGACATCACCTACTTCTTCACGCCGAACATCGCCGCCGAACTCATCCTCGGCACGACGCCGCATACGGCGAAGGGCAAGGGCGCGATCGCCGGCCTCGGAACGCTGGGCAAGGCCTGGCTGCTGCCGCCGACGCTCACCCTCCAGTAT
>JAVTWI010000120.1:0-2543 GCA_032229845.1 Rhabdaerophilum sp. | reverse complement strand
AGGGCAGGAACTGCATCCATCCGCGGGTTGTAGGCATTCGATTCGCCGGGCGGCAGCAAGGCCGGGAGCGAACCCGCCGGCGAGCCGACCTGGCGCCAGCGACCTCTGGCCAAGAGTTGCTCGTGTGTCCAGAGGTCGTGCATATCGTTCAGGCGCGCATTGGCGATCTGGGCCTGCTCGAGAAGATCGGTAACCTCTTCGATCGTCTTGCCGGAGAAGCGGGAAACGATGATCGCGCGCAGCGCGTCCCGATTGGCATTCCGCTTGGCGTTCGAATCGAAGCGCGGATCGCCGGCGAGGGCTGCATCGCCAAGGACGTCGCGGCAGAAGACGGCCCATTCCCGTTCGTTCTGGAGGCCCAGCATCACCGTCTTGCCATCCCCGGTGGGGAAGGGGCCGTAGGGGTAGATCGTTGCGTGGGAAGCGCCGGCGCGCGGTGGCGGCGGCGCGCCTTCGTAGGCGTAATACATCGGATAGCTCATCCATTCCGCCATGCTTTCAAGCATCGAGACCTCGATATTCGAACCCTTGCCGGTCTTGTCGCGCAGAAGGAGCGCGGAGAGGATGGAGGTATAGGCATACATGCCGGCAGCGATGTCGGCGATTGAGCAGCCTGCCTTGGCGGGGTCGTCCGGCGTGCCGGTCACCGACAGGAACCCGCTTTCGCTCTGAATGAGAAGGTCATAGGCCTTCTTGTCGCGGAACGGGCCGTCAGGCCCATAACCCGAAATGTTGCAGACGATCAGGCGCGGGTGCCTCTCGCTGAGAGCGGCGAAGGAAAGACCGAGCCGCTCGGCTGCACCGGGCGCGAGGTTCTGCACGAGCACATCGGCCTTCGCGATCAGGCGTTCGAGGATATCGCCCGCCTCAGCGTCCTTGACGTCCAGCGTCAGGCTTTCCTTGGAGCGGTTGACCCAGACGAAATGCGAGGCGAGCCCGTTGACGCGGGCATCGTAGGCCCGCGCGAAATCGCCGACGCCGGGGCGCTCGATCTTGATGACGCGCGCGCCGAGATCGGCGAGTTGTCGCGTTGCGAAAGGCGCAGCGATGGCGTGTTCAAGCGTGACAACGGTAATCCCGTCCAGCGGCCGCATGTTCTTCTCCATTTAGCCGGCAATTTTCATCAAGAGGTGAGCAAGCGCGTCCGGGGCGGTGATCATGGCGTCGTGGCCGGTCGCAAATTCGATGAAGGGCAGCCCCTTCGCCTTCGCGAATTGCCGGCTTGCCTCGAGCGGCGTGTAGATAGGATCGGTGCAGACGACGTAGGCCGCCGGAATGCCGTTCGTCAGCGGGTGTTTCAGGTGGAGCGGCGAACGATAGGTCGAAACCGGATGCGGCGTGAGCCGGTTGCCGAGCTTGGCCGCGTCCGCCTCGGTCAGGATCCCCAGCGATTTCGGCTTCGGGAAGGGCAGGCTCAAACCGCCACTCGATTCTTCCGCGGCGCGGATGCGGCCTTCGACAACCTCGGCCGACAGCGTATCGAACGGGCACTGGCCGCTCTCCAGCAGCATCGAATCGAGATAGATCAACTGCCGCAAACGCTCCGGCATCCGGTCCGCGACGCCGCTGATCGCGAGGCCGCCGAAGGAATGTCCGACGAGAACGACATCATCGAGCGCTTCGAAGCGCAGGACGTTGGCGATATCCTCGACGAAGGTGTCGAGCGTGATGTTGCGCGAGAGCAGATGGGCGCGCTCGCCGAGGCCGGTCTGCGTCGGGGTGAAGACGCGGTGTCCCGCCTCCTCGAGAACGGCGCGGCTCTCCTGCCAGCACCAGCCGCCGTGCCAGGCGCCGTGGACAAGAACGAAGGTGCGGCGGGGTACGGTCAAGATTGCGATCCTCAGAACGAGCGGGGCAGGCCGAGCAGGTGCTCGGCGACGTAGGAGAGGATCAGATTGGTCGAAATCGGCGCTACTTGATAGAGTCGCGTTTCGCGGAACTTGCGCTCGACATCGTATTCACAGGCGAAGCCGAAGCCGCCGTGGAACTGGATGCACGCATTCGCCGCCTCCCAGCTCGCCTTCGCGGCGAGGTATTTCGCCATGTTGGCCTGCGCGCCGCACGGCAGATGCGCGTCGAACAGCCGGCAGGCCTCGTAGCGCATCAGGTTCGCGGCCTCGACCTCGATGAAGCTCTCGGCGATCGGGAACTGGACGCCTTGATTCTGGCCGATCGGGCGGCCGAACACCACACGCTCCTTGGCGTAGGCGGTGACCTTGTCGATGAACCAGTAACCGTCACCGATGCACTCGGCGGCGATGAGCGTCCGTTCGGCGTTGAGGCCGTCGAGGATGTATTTGAAGCCCTTGCCTTCCTCGCCGATCAGGTTCTCGACCGGAATTTCGAGGTTGTCGAAGAACAGTTCGTTGGTCTCGTGGTTGACCATGTTGAGGATCGGGCGCACCTCCAGCCCCTTGCCGATCGCCTCCCGGAGGTCGACGAGGAAGATCGACATGCCTTCCGATTTCTTCTTGACCTGATCGAGCGGCGTCGTGCGGGCGAGCAGGATCATCAGGTCGGAATGCTGGATGCGCGAGATCCAG
>JAVTWI010000119.1:0-2546 GCA_032229845.1 Rhabdaerophilum sp. | reverse complement strand
GGAATGCGCTGATCCCGGTCATCACCATCGTCGGGCTCTATCTTGGCATTCTGATCGGCAACTCGGTGCTGACCGAGATCGTGTTCTCGCGCCCCGGCCTCGGCAAGCTGATCGTCGGCGCGCTCAACCAGCGGGATTACACCATGCTGCAAGGCATGATGGTGATCTACACGCTGGTTGTCGTTGTCGTGAACCTTGCGACCGACATTGCCTATGGCGTCGCCGATCCGAGGGTGAAACTCAAATGAGCATGACCGATACCGCCCCGGCGCCCTCCCGCCTCCGCTATCTCTGGACCGCGACCCTGCGCGCATTCAACACCAACAAGACCTCGTGGGTCGGGCTGGTGATCTTCGTCGCGGTCGTGCTGCTGGCGATCTTCGCGCCGATCGTGACGCCGCTCGATCCTCTGGAACAGAACATCCTCGAAAAGCTCAAGCCGCCGTCCGCCGAATTCGTGCTGGGAACGGACGGGTTCGGGCGCGATATCGCCTCGCGCCTCGCCTATGGCGCGCGCATCTCGCTCATCATCGGCATCGCCTCGACGGTGCTGGCGATGGTGATCGGCTCGGCGATCGGCATGCTCGCCGGCTGGAAGGGCGGACGCACTGACATCGTCATCATGCAGGCGATGGATGTGCTGCTCGCCTTCCCCTCGCTGATCCTCGGCCTGATCATCGTCGCGATGCTCGGCCCCTCGATGACCAACATCATCATTGCCATCGCAATGACCTCGATCCCGCCGTTCGCGCGCATCGCCCGCGCGCCGACCATCGCGATGAAGGAGCGCGAATTCGTTGATGCCTGCCGCGCGCTGGGTTTCTCGGATATGCGGATCGTCGCCGGGCACATCCTGCCGAATATCCTGCCGGAAATCCTCGTGATGGGCTCGCTCTGGCTCGCCAATGCCATCCGCACCGAGGCCTCGCTCGCCTTCATCGGGCTTTCCGTGAAGCCGCCCACCCCCACATGGGGCGGCATGATCCGCGAGGGGTTCGAGAACATTCTCGACAGCGCCTGGCTTGTGATCGCACCGAGCACGGCGATCCTGGTGGTGATCTTCGCGCTCAATCTGCTCGGCGACGGCCTGCGCGACGCAATCGACCCCAAACTGAAGGGCGAAGCATGAGCGAAGCCCCTCCGCTCCCCACCGGACCGGTCCTTTCGGTCCGCAACCTCACCACCTCCTTCCGGGTGGATGGCGTCTGGCGCTCGGTCGTCGAGGATCTGTCGTTCGATATCGGCCCGCGCGAAACGGTGGCGATCGTCGGCGAATCCGGTTCCGGCAAGAGTGTCACCGCGCTTTCGACGATGCGCCTGCTGCCGCCCGCCAACAGCCGGACGGCGGGCGAAATCCTGTTCGGCGGCAAAAACCTGCTGACGCTGCCTGAAGAAGAGATGCGGACGCTGCGCGGCAACCGCCTCGCGATGATCTTCCAGGAGCCGATGACGAGCCTCAACCCTGTGCTCACCATCGGCTTCCAGATCGCGGAAGCGCTGATGTATCATCGCGGGCTCGACCGCGCGGCGGCCGAAGCGGAAGCGCTGCGCATCCTCGAACGCGTGCGCATCCCGGCCGCGGCCTCGCGCCTCAACGATTATCCGCACCGGCTCTCCGGCGGCATGCGCCAGCGCGTGATGATCGCGATGAGCCTCGCCTGCCGGCCGCAGCTCCTCATTGCGGACGAGCCGACAACCGCGCTCGACGTCACGATCCAGGCCGAGATCCTCGAACTCATCAAGATGCTGCAGGATGAGGAAGGCATGTCGGTCGCCTTCATCACGCACGACATGGGTGTGGTGGCCGAGATCGCGGACCGCGTCGTGGTGATGCTCAAGGGCCGGAAGGTCGAGGATGGGCCGACCTCGCAGGTCTTCAAGGCGCCGCGCGAGCACTACACACGCGCCCTCCTCGCCGCCGTGCCGAAGCTCGGAACGATGAAGGGCACCGACCAGCCCGCCCCCTTCGCCATCGTCGATCAGGCCAGCGGCGATGTGGTCGAGCCGCCGCCGCGCGACCGCCGCGTCGATCCGGACATCAAACCGGTCCTCGAAGTCGCAAATCTCGTCACGCGGTTCGATGTCCGCTCCGGCGTGTTCGGCCGCGTCTCGGCGCGGGTTCACGCGGTGGAGAATGTCTCCTTCGCGTTGCGGCCCGGTGAAACACTGGCGCTCGTCGGCGAATCCGGCTGCGGAAAATCCACCACCGGGCGCTCGATCCTCCGGCTCGTCGAGCCGGTCGAGGGCACCGTGCTGTTCGAGGGGCAGGATGTCCGCGCGCTCGACAAGGCGGGGCTGCGCGCCGCGCGCCAGCGGATGCAGATGGTGTTTCAGGACCCGTTCGCGAGCCTCAACCCGCGCAAGACGGTCGGCGACGCCATCGCCGAACCAATCATCGTGCACGGCCTTGCCGACCGGACCGGCGCGAAGCGCCGCGTCGCCGAACTCCTCACGCGGGTCGGGCTCTCGCCGGACATGGCCGGGCGTTACCCGCACGAATTCTCGGGCGGACAGCGCCAGCGGCTCTGCATCGCCCGCGCGCTGGC
>JAVTWI010000118.1:0-13979 GCA_032229845.1 Rhabdaerophilum sp. | reverse complement strand
CGGCGCCGGGTTGAAGCGATGATTTTCCGGCATCAACGGCAGGAAGGCGTCAGCAACCTCTGAATCCCAATCCTGCCAAAGCCGGGCGCGGGCAAGTTGTTCAATACCGACAGCATCGACAATCCGGCAATCCTGCGCGAAGGCCGCGCCATAATAGGCGGGGATGCCAGCGGTGGCAAAAGCGGAGATGTAGACTCTGCAGGAGGCGCGGTTGGTGGCGATGTCTACATCGGCGGCGGCGGCAGTGTTAACGGCGATGAAAGCGGCGGTGGCGGCGGCGTCGGCGGCAGCAGCGTCAGCGGCTGAGGCGAAGTGGGCGGTGGCTAAGACGGCGGTGGCGGCGAAGTAGGCGGTGGCTGATACGGCGGCACCGGCTTCGGCGGCGGTGACGGCGGCTGAGGTGAAGTGGGCGTTGGTGGCGGCGGCGGCGGCGGCGACATTGCGGAAACGCGCGATCTCAGCGGGGGGCACAAGAGCGGCACCCGCCGAGACCGGACAGCAACGCAAGCAATCCAGCAGAAGCGAGACGGCGGGTTTCTCGCTTTTTTTCCGGGGGAGATTCAGCAGCCGATGCAGAAATGGCAAGTTGCGCAGGGCTGCGCGCCCGGCAAGGAGTTGGACTTGAGCAAGCGACCGCCCTTCTAGCCGTCGCCCGAACCACGTTTCAAGCTGATACCAATCGTTCTTTTCAGGAAACGGATCAGCGGGATCGAGGAGTTCGGCCATCGCTATGCCTTCGTGTTGAATTCGAAGGCATCATCGCGGGCGACGGGCGCGCGGGCAAGCGCGCCTGAACGCTAAGTCGTGGAGGACCGGGCCTCAGCCTCTCCTGGACTGCGTTCTCTGGAACGCCAATGCCCGGCCATTCCGTGATTGAGGCTCACGCCCTTCCGTAACCGCCCGGCGTCGGCGTCTGGATGATGATCGCCTCGCCGGGTTCGAGCAGGGTCTGGTCGCAGCCGCCGAGCACCTCGACCGCGCCGGACTTGCGGCGGACCGCGTTCTTCCCGACCTCGCCGTTGGCACCACCCGCAAGCCCGAAGGGCGGCACGCGGCGATGGCCGGAGAGCAGCGCGCAATCCATCCGTTCGAGGAAGCGGATCGAACGCAGCGTGCCGTCGCCGCCCTTCCACTGGCCGGCGCCACCCGAGCCGCGACGGATGTGGAAATCCTCCAGCACCACGGGGAAGCGCAGTTCGAGGATCTCCGGGTCGGTGAGGCGCGAGTTGGTCATGTGGGTGTGGACGCCCGGCGTGCCGTTCCAGCCCGGACCGGCGGGCGAACCGGAGCAGATCGTCTCGTAATACTGATACTTGTCGTTGCCGAAGGTGAGGTTGTTCATGGTGCCCTGCGCCGCCGCCATCGCGCCGAGCGCGCCGAACAGGCAGTTGGTGACGGCCTGGCTCACCTCTACGTTGCCCGCGACCACCGCCGCCGGGTATTTCGGCGAGAGCATCGATCCTTGCGGCACGACGATGCGGATCGGCCGGAGGCAACCCGCGTTCATCGGGATCATGTCCTCCACCATCACGCGGAAGACGTAGAGCACCGCCGCGCGCGTCACCGGCTCGGGGGCGTTGAAGTTGTCGTCGCGCTGGGGCGAGGTGCCGGTGAAATCGACGGTCGCTTCCCTTTTCTCGCGATCGACCGTGATCTTCACCCGGATGCGGCAGCCCTGATCCATCTCGTAGTCGAAGACGGCATCGTGCAGCTTGGCGACAACGCGCGCGACGCTCTCGGCGGCGTTGTCCTGCACATGGCCCATGTAGGCCTGCACGACACCGAGGCCGAAGCCGTCGATCATCTTCTCAAGCTCGGCGACACCCTTGGCGTTCGCCGCGATCTGCGCCTTGAGGTCGTTGACGTTCTGGACGACGTTGCGCACCGGATATTTCGCCCCCGTGAGCAGCTTCACCAGCGCCTCCTCGCGGAATTCGCCCTGGTCGACCAGCTTGAAGTTGTCGATATAGACGCCCTCCTCCTCGATATTCACCGCGAGCGGCGACATCGAACCCGGCGCGATGCCGCCGATATCGGCGTGATGCCCACGCGAGGCGACCCAGAACAGCAGCGTCTCGCCCTTCGCGTCGAACACCGGCGTGCAGACGGTGATATCCGGCAGGTGCGTGCCGCCGTTATAGGGCGCGTTGATCGCGTAGACGTCGCCCGGCTTGATGACGGCGTTGTTCTTGATGATGCTCTCGACCGAGCGGTCCATCGAGCCGAGATGCACCGGCATGTGCGGCGCGTTGGCGACGAGCCGGCCCTCCTCGTCGAACACCGCACAGGAGAAATCGAGCCGCTCCTTGATGTTGACCGAATAGGCCGTGTTCTGGAGCGCGACGCCCATCTGCTCGGCGATCGACATGAAGAGGTTGTTGAAGATCTCCAGCAGCACCGGATCGGCCTCGGTGCCGATCGCCTTGGCGCGGTGCATCTCCTCGACACGCTTCAAAACGATGTGGTCCTTCGCGGTCAGCCGCGCTTCCCAGCCCGGCTCGACGACGATCGTCTGGTTCGGCTCGATCAGGATCGCAGGGCCGGAGATGCGGGCGCCGGGCTGGAGATCGGCGCGCAGGTGGATGCCGGCATCGCGCCAGGCGCCCTGGCTGAAGAAGCGGGTGCGGGCATGGGCCACCGGCTCGACCGCCACCGTGGTGACGCTCGGCTCCTCGAAGCCCGAGCCGCCGCCGATGGCCTCGACCGAGATCGCTTCGATAACGACCGGCTTTGCGCTGTCGGTGAAGCCGAAACGGGCGCGGTGCGCGGTCTCGAAACGGCTCCTGAGCGCCTGCGGCCCATCGCCGTGCTTCCAGACGATTTCGATCGGCGAATCCGTGCCGGCATAACGCAGGTGCAATTCGGTCACGAGGCGGATCTGGTTCTTCGGGATGCCCTGCCCCGCGACTTCCGCGACCGCTTCGGCGCCGATGGTCGCCTCGGCGCGGGCGGCGTGTTCACCGACATCGCCGGCAAGCGCCACCTCGCTCGCGACCTGCCGGGTGGCGCGGATCGAGGCGAGGCCCATGCCGTAGGCCGAGAGCAGGCCCGAATAGGGGTGGATGAGGATTTCGGTCATGCCGAGGTGGTCGGCGACAAGGCAGGCGTGCTGGCCGCCCGCACCGCCGAAGCAGTTGAGCGCATAGCGCGTCACGTCATAGCCGCGCTCGACCGAGATTTTCTTGATCGCGTTCGCCATGTTCATCACCGCGATGGCGATGAAGCCGTCGGCGATCTCCTCGGCGCTCTTGCCGGGGACCTTGGCGGCGAGATCGGCGAATTTCGCCTTCACGGCATCGACGTCGAGCCTTTCATCGCGCTTCGGGCCGAAGATCGCCGGGAAATAGCGCGGATCAAGCTTGCCGACCATGACGTTGGCGTCGGTCACGGCAAGCGGGCCGCCGTTGCGATAGCAGGCCGGGCCGGGGTTGGCGCCGGCACTGTCCGGGCCGACGCGGAAGCGCGCGCCATCGAAGTGCAGGATCGAGCCGCCGCCGGCCGCGACCGTGTGGATGCGCATCATCGGCGCGCGCATCCGCACGCCGGCAACCTCGGTCTCGAAGGCGCGCTCGAAGGTGCCGTCATAGTGCGCGACGTCGGTCGAGGTGCCGCCCATGTCGAAGCCGATGACCTGGCCGAAGCCCGCCGACTTGCCGGTTTCTGCGAGCGCGACCACGCCACCCGCCGGTCCGGAGAGGATCGCGTCCTTGCCCTGGAACAGATCGGCAGCCGTGAGCCCGCCGGAGGACATCATGAACATCAGCCGGATGCCGGTGCGCGTAACATCCAGTTCCTCGGAAACCTGCTTCACGTAGCGCGAGAGGATCGGTGAGAGATAGGCATCGACGACCGTGGTGTCACCGCGCCCGACGAGCTTGATCAGGGGCGAAACCTCATGGCTCACCGAGACCTGCGCGAAGCCCATCGCGCGGGCGATGGCGGCGACCCGCTTCTCGTGCGCCGGATGGCGGTAGGCATGCATGAAGACGATGGCGATGGCCTCGACTCCAGCCATCTTGAGCTTCTGCAGTGCGGCGGTAGCTGCGACCTCGTTGAGCGGGGTTTCGACCGTGCCATCCGTCAGGATACGCTCGTCGATCTCGACGACATCCGAGTAGAGCAACTCCGGCTTGACGATCTCCTTGGCGAAGATATCCGGCCGCGCCTGATAGCCGAGTTCGAGTGCATCGCGGAAGCCGCGGGTGGTGACGAGGACGGTGCGTTCGCCCTTGCGTTCGAGCAGCGCGTTGGTCGCGACCGTGGTGCCCATACGCACCTCGCCGACGAGGCCGGCAGGGATCGGCGCGCCGGTTTCAAGCCCGAGAAGTTCGCGAATGCCCTGCACAGCGGCATCGCGATAGACGCGTGGATTTTCGGACAACATCTTCCGGGCATGGAGCTTTCCTGCAGGATCGCAGCCGATCACGTCCGTGAAAGTGCCGCCACGATCGATCCAGAAATCCCATTGTTTTCCGTTGGTTGCCACGATTTCCTGCGCCATTTGAGTCTCCCGCTTCATTTGATTTTCTGATATCATCAGTAAAACGTCGATAATTTGTTGACAAGATTTTTTTGTAGGATAGCCTTCTTTCGTCGCCTCCTGAACAGGACGCCTCATCAAACCGGCAACAAGACCGGGGTGACACGGGAGAACCGTATGAACCATACGGACACGGAAGTCTGGCATCATCTGCCGGAAAATGCGCGTGCACGAATTCGCGACGGCCTGTTCACCGGGCCGACCGCCGGACTCTCCCCCGGCTACGTTCAGGGTAATCTCTGCATCCTGCCGCAGGACCTCGCCTCCGATTTCCTGCGTTTCGCGCAGGCCAATCCGAAGCCCTGCCCGCTGATCGGCGTCGGCGAGACCGGCTCGCCGCTGGTCCCCGCGCTCGGCGGCACGATCGACCTTCGCCGCGATGTGCCGCGCTATCGCGTCTGGCGAAACGGCGAACTCGTCGCGGAGCCGACCGACATCACCGAATTCTGGCGCGACGACCTCGTCGCCTTCGTCATCGGCTGCAGCTTTTCCTTCGAGGAAGCGCTGATCGAGGACGGCATCCCGCTGCGCCATGTCGCCTGTGGGGCGAACGTCTCGATGTATCGCACCAACATCCCCTGCGCGCCCGCCGGGCAGCTGGCCGGACCGCTGGTCGTCTCGATGCGGCCGCTCAAGCCGGCCGATGCGATCCGCGCGATCCAGATCACCTCGCGCTTTCCCGCCGTTCACGGCGCGCCGGTGCATATCGGCAAGCCGGAGCTGATCGGCATCGCCGATATCGCCCGGCCCGACTACGGCGACCCGGTCGAGATCAAGGACGACGAACTGCCGGTCTTCTGGGCCTGCGGGGTGACACCGCAGGCCGTGATCGCCGCCGCACGGCCGGACTTTGCCATCACGCACTATCCGGGATCGATGCTGATCACCGACATCCGGAATTCACGCCTCGCGGCCTTGTGAGGCGGAAAACAAACCGGGCGACGGACCTCCCCTGGCCGCCGCCCATAAACAAGGGAGAACAGGGATGACGATCATGATGAAATCGCTGGCAGCCGCCGGCCTCTCGCTCCTCGCCTCCGCGGCGATGGCGCAGACCAAGTGGGACATGCCGACCCCCTATTCGGACGGCACGTTCCAGACCAAGAACGTCCGGGAGTTCGTGGCCGATGTCGAGAAGGCGTCCGGCGGCAAGCTCGCGATCACCGTTCACTCGAACGCCAGCCTCGTGAAGATGCCGGAAATGAAGCGCGCGATCCAGTCGGGTCAGGCGCCGATCGGCGAGATCCTGATCTCGGTGCTCGCGAACGAGGACGCGATGTTCGGCTTCGATTCCATCCCGGGCTTCGCGCCCTCCTACGCGGAATCGCGCAAGGCCTTCAACATCGCCAAGCCCGCCATCGCCGCCCGGCTCGAGAAGCAGGGCATGAAGTATCTCTACTCGGTCGCCTGGCCGCCGCAGGGCATCTACACCAAGGCCCCGATCGAGGCGCTCGCCGATCTCAAGGGCACGAAGTTCCGCTCGTTCAGCCCGGCGACTGCGCGCTTCATCCAGCTCGTCGGCGCAGTGCCGACGACGATCCAGGTGCCGGAAATCGCGCAGGCGTTCCGCACCGGCGTGCTCGATGCGATGATCACCTCCTCGGCCACCGGCGTCGACCAGCAGTCGTGGGACTACCTCACGCATTTCTATGATGTCCGCGCCTTCCTGCCGCAGAACATGGTGTTCGTGAACAAGAAGGCGTTCGACGCCCTCCCCGCCGACGTGCAGAAGGCGGTGCTCGATGCCGCCGCCCGTGCCGAGGATCGCGGCTGGAAGATGAGCGAGGACCTCGACTCGGGCCTCAAGAAGACGCTGGCCGACAAGGGCGTCAAGGTGATGCCGGCCACCGACAAGATGAAGGCCGAAATGAAGGCGATCGGCGCGACGATGGCCAAGGAATGGGCCGCCAAGGCCGGGCCGGATGGCGAAAAGCTCATCGAAGGCATGAAGTAAGCCCGCCTGCTCTCCCCGAGCGCGGCCGGGAGGCGGCGAAAGCTGCCTCCCGGACTTGCGTTCAACCCGACCGTCCCCCATCAAGAGAGGCCGCCCATGCGACGCGCGCTCGACCTTATCTATGGGCTCATGGCCTTTTTGGCCGCCGCGAGCCTTGCCACCATCGGCCTGCTGATCCTCGCGCAGGTTGCCTTGCGCCTTCTCGGAACCCAGCTCCAATCCGCCGACGACATCGCCGGCTATGCGCTGGTGGGCGCCACCGTCCTCGGCTTCACGCCGGCCTACCGGCACAATGCCCATATCCGGGTCAACCTGCTGATCGACCGCTTTCCGCTCGGTTCAGCACCGCGCAAGCTGCTCGAACGCCTCATCTGCGCGCTCGCGCTGGTGCTGGTCGGCTGGGCGTCGTGGATCTCCACCCAGTTCGTCTATGACAGCTACATCTACAACGAGGTCAGCCAAGGCCTTCTGGCGATCCCGCTGTGGATTCCGCAGTCGCTGATGGCGCTCGGGTTCATCGTCTTCTTCATCGCGCTGGCCGACGATCTCGTCACGGATCTCGCCGGCGGCACCCAGAGCCATCTCGCTGTCGCCGACACCGGCGACGAGATGCCGGTCGAGCACTGAGGAGGCCGCCATGGAACCGACAACCGCCGCCCTCGTCCTGATCGTCGTCCTGCTCGCGTGCCTCGCGAGCGGGCTCTGGATCGGCCTCGCCCTCGGCCTCGTCTCGTACATTTCCTTCGTGATGATGACGAACGCGAGCCCGTCGCTCTCGTTCGGCACAACCGTCTGGGGGTCGATGAACTCCTGGACGCTGACCGCCCTGCCGATGTTCATCTGGATGGGAGAAATCCTGTTCCGCTCCTCGCTCTCGGACGACATGTTCAAGGGCCTCGCGCCCTGGATGCAGCGCCTGCCGGGGCGCCTCCTCCACACCAACGTCTTCGGTTGCGGCATCTTCGCCGCGATCTCCGGCTCCTCGGCCGCCACCGCGGCGACCATCGGCAAGATGACCGTGCCGGAACTCAGGAAGCGCGGCTACGACGACTTCATGAACATCGGCTCGCTCGCCGGCTCCGGCACGTTGGGCCTGCTCATCCCGCCCTCGATCATCCTGATTGTCTATGGCGTGGCTGCCGAAGTCTCGATCGCGCGGCTGTTCATCGCCGGCGTGGTGCCCGGCATCGTGCTGATGCTGATCTTCTCCGGCGTCCTCATGAGCTGGGCGCTGATGAACCCGGACAAGATCCCGCCCGCCGACGCGCCGATGAGCTTCGCCGAGAAGCTCTCCGAAAGCCGCCGGCTGATCCCGATCGTCGCGCTCATCGTCATCGTGCTGGGCTCGATCTATACCGGCTACGCCACCCCGACCGAAAGCGCGGTGCTCGGCGTCGTCGGTGCGCTGCTGCTGACGCTGGCGACACGCACCTTCTCGTGGAAGATGTTCTCGGACAGCATCATGGGTGCGGTGCGCACCAATGCGATGATCGGGCTGATCCTCGCCGGTGCGTCGTTCCTCACCACGGCCATGGGCTTCACCGGCCTGCCACGGATGTTCGCCGAATGGGTCAACTCGCTCGGCCTTAGCCAGATTGCGCTGATCGCCGCGCTCACCATCGTCTACATCGTCCTCGGCTGCCTGATCGACGGCATCTCGATGGTGGTGCTGACGGCGGCGGTGGTGATGCCCGCGGTCAAGGGCGCGGGAATCGACCTCGTCTGGTTCGGCATCTTCGTGGTTCTCGTCGTCGAAATGGCGCAGATCACGCCGCCGGTCGGGTTCAACCTGTTCGTGCTGCAGGGGCTGACGGGGCGCTCGCTGGGCTATATTGCCCTCGCCGCGCTGCCGTTTTTCCTTGCGATGATCGCCATGATCGCCATCATCGTCATCTTCCCGGACCTCGCGACCTGGTTGCCAAACCAGATGTTGGGGCAGAAATAGGGAGGACATGACGGAGGATTCCTTGGCGAAGAACGACGCACTGCCCGTGAACCTGGACGAAATCCGCGAGGGCGGGCTTCTCGGACCGATTGTTTCCTCCGCGCATCTGGCGTCGGGCGCGAGCCCGGCGCTTTCCGAATTCGAATTCGGGCTGATCCTCGTCAGCCATGCCTTCGAACGCTGGATGGTGCGCTGCATCGCGGCTGCCGGCGTGAAGGATCTTTCCGCGCTCGATGTGCTGGTGCTTCACACCGTCAACCATCGTGGCCGCTCGAAGCGGCTCGCCGACATCTGCCTCGTTCTCAACGTCGAGGACACGCACACCGTCACCTACGCCATCAAGAAGCTCGAACGCCTCAAGCTCATCAAGAGCGGGCGGGCGGGCAAGGAAAAGACCGTGACGATCACCACCGCTGGCGAGCAGGCCTGCCTCGCCTATCGCGAGATCCGCGAGGCGTTGCTGGTGCGCTCGGTGCGGTCGCTCGGCCTCGACGAGAAGGTGCTGCACGAGGTCGCGCAGCGGATGCGCGCGCTCTCCGGCCATTACGATCAGGCGGCGCGGGCCGCGGCCAGCCTGTAAAGCATCCGCCCGCCAAGTGGAGACCGGTTGGCGGAGCAAGCGGATGCACAGGGCAGTTCTCTAGGCCGCGAGGCCGCCGGCTTCGGCCAGCCGTTCCATGTGATGATCGGTATCGCCGAAGGCCTTTTCGATCATCGTCAGGCGCTTGAAATAATGGCCCACGGCGGCTTCCATCGTCACGCCGATGCCGCCGTGCAACTGCACCGCCTGCTGGCCGATGAAGCGCGCCGCCTTGCCGATCTGCACCTTGGCGGCCGAGATCGCGCGGGAGCGAACGGCGGCATTCTCTTCGCGGGCCATCATGGTGGCGTAAATCGCCATCGAACGGGATTGCTCAAGCTCGATCAGCATTTCCGCCGCGCGATGCTGGAGCACCTGGAATTCGCCGATCGGCCGGCCGAACTGCTTGCGCACTTTCAGATAATCGACCGTCAGTTCCAGTGCCTTCTCCATCGCGCCGACCGCCTCGGCGCAGAGCGCGGCGATCGCCTCGTCCTGCATCCGGGCGATCGCGGGGAAGACGTCGCGGCTGTTGCCGAGCAGCGCGGTGCCCTCAAGACGCACATTCTCAAGCGTGAGTTCGGCGGCACGCATGCCGTCCTGCGTCGGGTAGTCGCGGCGCGTGAGGCCGGGTGCATCCGCCGGCACGAGAAAGACGCCAAGGCCGGATTCATCACCAGTTTCACCCGATAGCCGCGCGGTCAGCAGGAAGGCATCCGCCGTGCCGCCGTGGAGCACCAGCGTTTTCGCGCCGTCGAGCGCCAAGCCCTCCCCGCCCGCGCGGGCGGTGGTCGCGACGTGAGACAGGCGATTGCCCGCCCCCATTTCAGCATGGGCGATGGCGAGCCGCGTCTCGCCCGAAACGATGCCCGGCACCAGCGCCGCGCGCTGCGCTTCATCCGCCAGCGCATTGACCAGCGAAGACGCCATGACGACACCGGTGAGATAAGGCTCGACAGCGAGAGCGCGCCCGAAGGCTTCCATCACCAGCATCACCTCTTCCGGGCCGCCGCCTATTCCGCCGTCTTCCTCGCGGAACGGCAATGCGAGAAGGCCGAGATCGGCGTATTCCTGCCAGAGCGCGCGGTCATAGCCGCCCTCGGCGCGGATGTAGCCCTGCCGTTCCTCGAAGCCGTAGCGGTCGGCCATCAGGCGGTCGATGCTCTCTTTCAGGAGGCGCTGCTCGTCATTGAGATCGAAATCCATCTCACAACCCCAGAATGGCCTTGGCGATGATGTTCTTCTGGATCTCGTTCGAACCGCCGTAGATCGAGACCTTGCGCATATTGAAATAGAGCGGCGCAACGGCATCCGCCCAATCCGGCCCGACCGGCACTTCGTTGCGCGCCTCATGCGGATCGGCGAAGGGCAGCGCGTAGGCGCCGACAACATCCATCAGCAGTTCGGTCGTCGCCTGCTGGAGTTCCGAACCACGGATTTTCAGCACGGAGGACGCCGGGTTCGGTTTGCCCTTGTTAAGGCCCTTCGCCTCTTCGGAGAGCACGCGCAACTGCGTTATCTCCAGCGCCTTCAAGGCGATTTCGGTCTCGATCAGTCGGTCGCGGAAACGCGGGCGATCGAGGGCGCGAGCGCCATCCGCACCGGGCAGCGAGGCTAGTTCCCGCACCCGCCGCAACCGCGCCTTCGAAACGCCGATGCGGGCAATGCCGATGCGCTCGTTGGAGAGCAGGAACTTGGCGTAATCCCAGCCCTTGTTCTCCTCGCCGACAAGGTTCTCGACCGGCACCCTCACATCATCGAAGAAGACCTCGTTGACCTCATGCGCCCCATCAACCGTGATGATGGGGCGAACGGTGATGCCCGGCGTCTTCATGTCGATGAGCAGGAAGGAGATTCCCTCCTGCTTCTTTGCCTCGGGGTTGGTGCGGACGAGGCAGAAGATCCAGTTGGCGTATTGCCCGAGCGTCGTCCAGGTCTTCTGGCCGTTGACGATGTAGTGGTCGCCCTCACGCACCGCGCGCGTCGTCAGCGACGCGAGATCGGAGCCCGCGTCGGGTTCGGAGAAGCCCTGACACCACCAGTCATCGAGATTGGCGATGCGCGGCAGGAAGCGCCGCTTCTGCGCCTCGTTGCCGAAGGTGTAGATCACCGGGCCGACCATCGACACGCCGAAGGAGAGGAACTCCGGCGCAGGGGCGGCCAGCACTTCCTCCAGGAAGATATACTGCTTGATCGCCGACCAGCCGGTGCCGCCATGCTCCACCGGCCAGCGCGGCGTCGACCAGCCCTTGGCGTGAAGGATGCGTGTCCATTCGACGATATCGTCGCGCGACGGCTTGCGGCCCTCCACCAGCTTCTGGCGAGTCCGGGCCGGCAGGTTGGCGTCGATGAAGGCGCGGACCTCGGCACGAAACGCGTTTTCCTCTTCCGTGAAATGGAGATCCATCGGTTCAGCCTCCCGCGTTGCGCGCGAAACCCGCGAAGCTGCCGCCCTCCGCTGCGAGCTTCGCCAGCAGCGGCGCAGGCCTGAGCCGTTCGTCACCGGTTATCGCGGCGTAATGCGCGAGCCGTTCGGTGACCTTCGCCAGCCCGACGCTATCGGCGTGAAACATCGGTCCGCCCTTCGCGACCGGGTAGCCGTAGCCGTTGATCCAGATGACATCGATATCGGACGACCGCTCGGCGATTCCCTCGTCGAGGATGCGCGCCGCCTCGTTGACCATGGAGAACGCCAGCCGCTCATGGATTTCCTCGCGGGAAATCGGACGGCGCGCGATGCCCTTCTCCACCGCAATCCGTTCGATCAACGCATCGATTTCAGGGTCGGGGATCGGGGTGCGGTTGCCGGGCTCGTAGCGGTAGTAACCCGCACCGGTCTTCTGCCCGAAGCGGCCGAGTTCGCAGATGGCATCGGCCACCGGCGCCTTGGCGCCGCTCTCCTTGCGGATGCGCCAGCCGACATCGAGACCCGCAAGATCGCCGACCGCGCAAGGGCCCATCGCGTAGCCGAAGGCGGTCGCGGCGGCGTCAATGTCCTTCGGCGCGGCACCTTCGACCAGCAATGCCTCGACCTGCCGGCCGCGCGCGTGCAGCATCCGGTTGCCGACGAAGCCGTAACAGACGCCGACCGTGACCGGCACCTTGCCGATCTTCGCGCCGACATCGATGGCGGTCGCGAGCGCATCCGGCGCGGTCTTCCCTGCGCGGACGACTTCCAGCAGCTTCATCACGTTGGCGGGCGAGAAGAAGTGCATGCCGAGCACATCGCCGGGGCGGCCGGTCGCCGTCGCGATCTCGTTGATGTCGAGCGAGGACGTGTTGGTGGCGAGCACGGTGCCGGGTTTCGTCAGCCGGTCGAGATCGGCGAAGATGCGCTTCTTCAGCGCCATATCCTCGAAGACCGCCTCGATGACGAGATCGGCCTCCGCGACCACATTGAAATCCGACGAGCCCTTGAGAAGCGCGAGCGCGGCGTCGACCGCCTCGCTGCTCATCGAACCGCGCTTGGCGCTCGCGCGGTAATTGCCCTCGACAACGCCCATGCCGCGCTGGAGCGCCTCGGGGTTGGGATCCACGATTGTCACCGGAATACCGGCCGAGGCGAAGCACATCGCGATGCCGCCGCCCATCGTGCCGGCGCCGAGCACGGCGACGCGGCGAACCGCGCGCGGCTTCACATCCTTGCCGATGCCTTTGACCTTGAGCGCCGCGCGCTCGGCGAAGAACAGGTGGCGCTGCGCCTTGGACTGTTCTCCATCACGCAGGCGGACGAAAATCTCGCGCTCACGCTTCATCCCTTCCGCGAAGGACAGCGTCAGCGCGTTGCGCAAGGCCTCGACGACACCGGCCGGGGCATCGAGCCCTCGAGCACGCTTGAGGATGGCCGCCGCCTCGGCCTCGAAAGCCGCCGGGGCGGCCCTGTCCGCCGCAAGCACGGTCTCCTCGCGCGAGAGGCGACGCAACGGCGATTTCGTCGTCGCCATTTCGGTGGCGCGGGCTACGGCGGCTGCCAGCAGGTCGCCCTCGATGACCGCATCGACGATCCCGAGCGCTTTCGCCTCCGCCGCATCGACGGAATCGCCGGAAGCGATCAGCCGGGCGGATTTCACGAGACCGATCAGGCGCGGCAGGCGCTGGGTGCCGCCAGCGCCGGGAATGAGGCCCAGCTTCACTTCCGGCAGGGCGAAGCGCGCATCCGGTGCGGCGACGCGGGCATGTGCGCCGAGCGCAATCTCGAAGCCACCGCCGAAGGCGACGCCGCGCACGGCGGCAACGACGGGCTTTTCCACCGCTTCGATGGCGTCGATCAGGTCCGGCAGCAGCGGCGATAGCGGCGGGGTGCCGAATTCGCGGATTTCGGCTCCGGCACAGAAGGTGCGCCCCGCACCCGCGATGACGATCGCGTCGACATCCCTGTCCGCCACCGCTTCCTGCACGGATCGCAGAAGGTTCGCGCGGACATCGTTCGAGAGGGCATTCACCGGCGGATTGTCGATCTCGATGACCGCGACCCTGCCCTCGCGCCGCATTGCAACCTGCCCGCTCACGACGGCCTCCCTCCTCATTTTCGTATTGCAGAATTAATTTCTGCAATTACGTTCGAAGCTAAGAAGTGCAGAATGGCAAGTCAAGCGCCCAGAGGTATCAAACGCCCGGACGCATCGCCAAGGACAAGGCCTCTCATGAACGACCAGCCGTCGCCCGAACCGCCCTATCCGTTCCAGCAATTGCTCGGTTACACGATCACGGAGTGGTCCGCAGATCACGCGCGCGCCGAACTCGATCTCGGCCCCCAGCATTCCAATCGCCACGGCATTCCGCATGGCGGTGTCTACGGCGTTCTGCTGGATACCGTGGCGGGCTTCGCCGGGTGCTGGCGACCGGAGACCGAGCCGCCGGTCTATGCGATGACGCTCTCGCTCACGATCAATTTCGTTGGCCTGCCGCACGGACAGAAACTCATCGCCACCGGCAATAGGATCGGCGGCGGGCGCGGCAT
>JAVTWI010000117.1:0-14054 GCA_032229845.1 Rhabdaerophilum sp. | reverse complement strand
GCGAGCACGATCGCCAGCACGCGGCCGGCACGGGCCGGGAGGCGGGCGATATGCGATTCGGGCTCGACGCCGGCGGGAACGCTGGTTTCAGGCATCGCGCGTGTCTCCGCGGGGAAATTCGGCCTGCTTGCCAAGGTCGGGCCGCACGGTCGGGCCGAGAATACGGAAGCGCTCACGGAAATGCGTCGGCACGGGCAGACCATCGACCTGCAGCGCAACCTCGACGAGATAGGCATCGACCACTTCGTTGCGCGCCATCGACCCGCGCCCTTCGGCGTCGAGCGCAAGCGCCACGGCCTCGTCCCCCGCGACGCGCGCAGTGGCCGGATCGCGCGACCAGCCGCCCGCGCCCATCACGACGACATCGCCGTCGAGGAGATCGTTGGCGATCAGGATCACGGGAAGTTTCGGCAGCTTGGCGGACATCAGGCGTTCTCGGCGATGGTGAGGGCAAGGCCGTCGAGCGCTTCCGACCAGATGATCTGGCAGGAGAGACGCGAGGTCGGTTCGATCGCGGGCAATTCGTCGAGCTTGAGGAGTTCTTCCTCGCGCGCCGGGTGGAGCCTTTCCGCCCAATCCGGCGCGACGATCACGTGGCAGCTCGCGCAATCACAGGCGCCGCCGCAGATGCCCTCGACGCCGAGGTCGCTGTCGCGCAGGATTTCCATCACGCGCCAGCCGTCCGCGCCTTCGATGGCGTGGATCGCGCCGTCCCGGTCGGTGACGTGCAGGATTGCCATGTCACGCCGCCTTCGAGGCGCCGCCGACCTGCAGGCGCGACTGCAGTTCGCTCGACGAGGTCGTGTACTGGAACCGCAGCTTCTCCTCGGGGCGCACGACCTTGAACGCGGCGTGGCTCGCCAGCGCGGCCTCGTGGAAACCGGAGAGGATCAGCTTCAGTTTGCCGGGATAGTAATTGATATCGCCGATCGCGAAGACGCCCTCGGTCGTGGTCTGGAACTTCTCGGTATCGACGCGGATCTGCTTGCCGTCGGCGAGATCGAGTCCCCAGTCGCCGATTGGCCCGAGTTCGATCGAAAGGCCGAAGAAGGCGAGAAGCCGCGTTGCGTCGAGCGTTTCATAACCGTTGCGCGATTTGATGGTGACCGATGAAAGATCGCCATTTTCGCCGGCGAGCGCATGCAGGTCGCCCTCGACGAAACGGAGCTTTCCCTCGGCCTCCAGTGCGCGCATTTTTGCGACCGAGGCCGGTGCGGCGCGGAAACGGTCCGAGCGGTGCATCAGCGTGACGGACCGCGCGGCGCCGACGAGATCGATCGCCCAGTCGAGCGCGGAATCGCCACCGCCGACCACCAGAAGATCCTGCCCCGCGAGCGTGGAGCGGTTGCGCACGGCATAGAACACCGACCTGCCCTCGAAGGCCTCCAGCCCGTCGATCTTGGGCTTGCGCGGCGCGAACGAACCCGCGCCGGCGGCGATGAACACGGCGCCGGCATCAACGCTTTCCCCTTCGGAGAGCGTCAGCGTGAAGCGTCCGCCGGCGTTGCGGGCGAAACCCGTGACGAGCTGGCCGAGCCGGAACTCCGCGCCGAACGGCGCGATCTGCTCCAGCAGCTTGTCCGTGAGTTCCTGCCCGGTGATGATCGGCCAGGAGGGAATGTCATAGATCGGCTTTTCGGGATAAAGCTCGGCGCATTGTCCGCCGGGCTTGTCCAGAACGTCGATCACCACGGCCTTGAGGCCAAGCAGCCCGAGTTCGAAGACAGCAAACAGCCCCGTCGGGCCGGCGCCGATAATCGCGACATCGTAGGAGCGGGCAGCGGTCACGGGAGTATCCATCTGTTCGTTATTCAGAACGAAATGGATACTATATCAGTCATTCTCTCTCAATTCGGGGTTGGTAGCGTCGGCTTTCAAAGTTCATGCTCGCAGGAGAAATCCATTCTCCGCTGAATTCCGGCGCAGCGTTGCAGGCGGGGCTGGCATTCGGCGCGCGCGCTGCCTAGCATGGCCGCAACTCAAACCTTTCAGGCCGATCTGCCATGTCCCGTTCTTCCATCCGCGACGCGCTGGAAACCGCGCTCGCGCTCGCCTCGTCCCCGCGCGCGGCCCATGTCTTCACCCGCCTTCTGCCGGAGCCGGCACGCGCCGAGGCTGATGCCGCCGACGCAAGGCGCCGGGCCGGCATTTCGCTTGGCTCGCTCGACGGCATGATCGTGTCGGTCAAGGATCTGTTCGACATGACCGGCGAGGTGACGAGCGCCGGTTCGAAAATCATGAAGACGGCGGCGCCGGCCGTAATGGACGCGCCGGCCGTTGCTCGCATCCGTCGCGCCGGTGCGGTGCTGATCGGCCGCACAAACATGAGCGAATTCGCCTTTTCCGGGCTGGGGTTGAACCCGCACTGGGGCAACCCCGGCAACGCGGCCGATCCCGCCCGCGCCCCCGGCGGTTCCACCTCGGGCGGCGCGGTTTCGGTGGGGCTCGGCATTGCCCGGCTGACGCTCGGCACCGATACCGGCGGCTCGACCCGCATTCCGGCCGCCTTCAACGGCATCGTCGGTTTCAAGCCGACCAGTCATCGCGTCCCGAAGGCGGGTGTTTTCCCGCTGTCCTACGCGCTCGACAGCATCGGTCCGCTCGGCAAGACGGTCGCCGAATGCGCGGCCGCCGACGCCATCATGGCGAATGAGGAGCCACTTCCGCTTGCCGGAATGCCGCTCGCGGGGCTGCGGATCGGTGTGCCGCGCGGGGTGCTGTTCGAGGATGTGGCAAACGCTGTCGCATCGGCTTTCGAGGCCGGGCTGGCGGCACTGTCGAAAGCCGGCGCGCGGATTGTCGAAATGGAAATCGACGATCTCATCCGCGACATGCGCGCGGTGCTCGCACCCGCGCCGATTGCGGCCTGCGAGGCGGCGGAAATCCATCGCGATTATCTTGAAACCCGCGCGGGTGATTTCGATCGCCGTGTTCTCGCGCGGATCAAGCCGGGCGCGGGTGTGCCGGCTCCTGCCTATATTCGCGCGCTTCGGCAGCGCGAGACGCTGAAGCTGGCCTTCGCGGCGCGGATCGCGCCATTCGACGCGCTTGCCTGGCCGACGGCGCCGATCGTCGCGCCGGAGATCGCGCCGCTCGAAGCCGACGATGCCGTCTTCGCGGCGACGAACATGCTCACCCTGCGCAACACCAACCCGTGCAACTTCTTCGACGTGCCGGCCCTGTCGCTGCCTTTGCCGGTGAACGGCCTGCCCGTCGGCTTCATGCTGGTCGGTGCGCCGGGATCGGACCGACGCCTCTTCTCGCTCGGCGCTGCCGCGGAAGCCGCATTTGCCGCCTGAAACTCAGGCGAGCGCCTGCCGCAGGTCGGCGATCAGATCGTCGCAGTGCTCGATGCCGACGGAGAAGCGGATCAGCCCTTCCGTTACGCCGATCGCCGCGCGGGCCTCCGGCGAGAGGCTCGACTGAACGGTCGTCGCCGGGTGGCAGGCTAGCGATTCCGTGCCGCCGAGGCTGACCGCCAGCTTGACGATCCGCAGCCGATCGAGCACCCGGAACGCCTTCTCGCGGCTGCCGACATCGAACGACATCAGCGCGCCGGCACGGGTGCACTGCGCGCGGAAGATGCGCTCCTGCGCCGAACCGGGTTTGGCGAGCGCCGGGAAATGCACGGCGGCGACGGCCGGGTGCTCCTTAAGCCAATCTGCGAGCCGGGCGGCATTATCGGCAGCGCGCGTCATGCGTAGCGTCAACGTTTCGAGGGAGCGCGTGAGCATCCAGGCCGAATGCGGATCGAGGCTGCCGCCGAGCAGCGGTCGCAGGTGCTTCACCGGCTCCATCGCGGCGCGGCGGCCAAGAACGCCGCCGGCGATGAGATCGGAATGGCCGCCGACATATTTCGTCAGCGAATAGATCGAGAGATCGGCTCCGGCACGGATCGCGTTCTGGAACAGCGGCCCGAGCAGCGTGTTGTCGACCGCGATGATCGGGCGGTGCCCCTGCCGCTTGCCGCTCTCGTCGGCGAGGCTGGCCGCGAGGCCGATGTCGGCGAGCGTGGCCAGCGGATTGGACGGCGTTTCGAGAAACATCATCGCCAGGCGTCCGGCGGCTTCGGCGGCGCGGACATCCTCGCGCATCGTCTCGGCATCGGTCGAGCTGCGGAGCGGATGGGGGGTGATGCCGAAGCGCGGCAGGACCTTCGTGAGAACGGAATCCGTGCCGCCGTAAAGCGGCTGGCTGTGCAGGATGACGTCGCCCGGCCGGCAGTGGGCGAGAATGGCCGTGCTGATTGCCGCCATGCCGCTCGAAAAGATCGCGGCGATATCCGCCTGCTCGAACAGCGCCAGGCGCTCCTCGACGATCTGCGCGTTCGGGTGGTTGTATCGGGCATAGACCAGCCCGGCATCGGCGTCGTTCCGCGCCTCGGTTCGGCCCGTCGCCACGTCGAAGAACTCGCGGCCCGCGTCGGCGCTCGGAAAGGTGAAGGTCGAGGTCAGGAAGACGGGCGCCTTGACCGCGCCTTCGGACAGGGCGGGGTCATAGCCGTAGCCGAGCATCAGCGTATCGGCATGGAGGCGGTGGCCGTCGAGTTCGGTGCGCCGGAAATCCTTGTTCGCCATTTTGGTTCCTCCTGAGAACGAAGGCAACTTTCTCACGGCGGCGTAGTTGTCGCAATATTTGACGGATATGTTGTAATTAATATCAAAGTTTGACAATTACAGTGACTGTCAGCAAACATTTTTTTACATTGTCGCCGGCGGGCCGGCAGGGGAAAGCGAACATTTTGCATGGCCATCGATATCGACGAATTCGACCGGGCGATCATCGCCGCCCTGCGGGAAAATGCCCGCCTCAGCAACCTTGAACTCGCCGGGCGCATCGCGCTGTCGCATTCCGCCATTTCCCGGCGGATTCGCCGGCTGGAAGAGGCCGGCGTCATCCGCGGTTATCGGGCCGTGGTTGACCCGGCCGTGATCGGCGAGAGCGTGCGCGCCTTCACCACCGTCCAGCGGTTGCCGCACGTCCCGGCGATCGAATTGGCGGAAGCGTTGCGTCAGGTGCCGGGCGTCATCGGCTGCTGGATCGTCTCGGGCGATTCAGACCTGATGATCGAGATTGCGGCCGCCGATATGAAAAGCTTTTCGGACCTGATGCTGGAAAAGCTTCAGACCATTTCCGGTGTCGCCACGACGCGCAGCACCTTCGTGCTCGAAGCGGTCAAGGAGGTATGATGCCTTTGCGGATTCTGGCGAGCAGGATTGGCAACGGTTTCCTAGCCTGTTAGTAGTATTCCTACATAACAAGAAGAACTGGGCGTAACTCAATGCCAGACGCGCCGCCGGCTCATGCCTCCCTGCTTGCCCGCGTGGAGATCGCCAGCCGATCGCTCTCCCCGTCGGAGGCGGGGGTGGCGTCGGCCGTTCTCGCCAATCCATCTGAAATCGTCGGCATGTCCATCGCCGCGCTCGCGCGGCGGGTGGGCGTCAGCGAGCCGAGCGTCGCGCGCTTTTGCAAGAGCCTCGGCTTCTCCGGGTTCCGGGAGTTCAAGATCGCGCTGACCTTCGCGATTGCGCGTGGCGTTCCGTTCGTCCACGGCGATGTCGGGGGCGAGGATGGCGCCGGCGACGTTTTGGCCAAGGTCATGAACCGTGCGATCGCCAGCCTCGCGGTGCTGCGCGACAGCATCGATCCGGCTGCGCTAGAACGGGCCATCGAGATGATCGCCGGTGCCCGCCGGCTGGAATTCTATGGGCAGGGCAATTCCGGCATTGTCGCGCAGGATGCACAGCACAAGTTTTTCCGTCTCGGCATTCCGACAGTGGCCTACAGCGATCCGCATGTCCATTCGATGGCGGCCGCGCTGCTCGGCGCGGGCGATGTCGCGGTCGTCTTCTCGGCCGGTGGGCGGACGCTCGACATCATCCGTTCCGCGACGATCGCGCGGAACGCCGGCGCCACCGTGATCGCGATGACAGTCGCCGGTTCGCCGCTCGCGAAACAGAGCGACATCGTGGTCGCCACGGATCTGTTCGAGGATCAGGACATCTATTCGCCGATGACGTCGCGTCTTTCTCACCTCGCGCTGATTGACGTGCTGGCGGTCGGGGTCGCGATGCGGCTCGGCCCCGGCATCGCCCGGACGCTGGAGAAAGCCAAGGCGGCGGTTCGGGAAAAACGGGCCGGGAAAAGCCGCCCGGTGACGCGCGGAGGCAAGCTCGATGACTGACGACAACAGCGTTCACCAGGGGCGAAACGCTGTTTCATCCCAGCCCGAGCGGACGCCGGTCTCGCCGTTCGATCTCGTGATTTTCGGCGCCACGGGGGATCTGGCGCTGCGCAAGCTCTATCCGGCGATGGCGCATCGCGACAGCGAAGGCGTGCTGCCGCCGGAGAGCCGGGTTATCGCTATGGTGCATCAGCCCGGCCATCGCGAGACCCTGCCGGGCCGCATCGCCGCGCGGCTTGAACAGGAGGGGCTCGACCAGGTCACGATCGAGCGTTTCATGGCCCGCATCACCATCCTGCAGGCCGATGCGCATGATCCGGAGAGCTTCGCCGGTCTTGCGGAACAGCTGCTGCCGTCCTCGCGGATTCCGGCGTTCTATCTCTCGACGGCGCCGGACCTGTTCGTGCCGATCTGCCGTAACCTCGCCGCCAAGGGGCTGCTGGCTGGGGAAGCGCGCGTCATTCTTGAAAAACCGATCGGGCGTGATCTCGCTTCGGCCAAGGCGATCAACGATGCCGTCGCCAAGGTGATCCCGGAAAACCGCACCTACCGGATCGATCATTATCTCGGCAAGGAGACGGTGCAGAACCTGCTCGTCCTGCGCTTTGCCAACACATTGTTCGAGCAGTCTTGGTCGAGCCGCGACATCGATCATGTGCAGATCACGGTGGCCGAGACAGTCGGGCTCGAGGCGCGCGCCGGTTACTACGACAAGGTCGGTGCGCTGCGCGACATGGTGCAGAACCATGTGCTCCAATTGCTCTGTCTCTTCGCCAGCGAACCGCCGAACCAGCTGGAGGCTGACGCGGTCCGCGACGAGAAGTTGCGCGTGCTGCGCGCCCTGCGGCCGATCCGCGGTATCGAGGTCGCGCGGCAGACAGTGCGCGGCCAGTATGTGGCGGGCTCGATCGACGGGCAGGCCGTGCCCGGTTACGCCGACGAACTTGCGCAGACGAGCGATACGGAGACCTTTGTCGCCCTGCGCTGCGAAGTCGATACCTGGCGCTGGGCCGGCGTGCCGTTCTACCTACGCACAGGCAAGCGACTCGGCGCGCGCTCGTCCGAGATTGTCGTGGTGTTCAAGCCGGTCCCGCATTCGATTTTCTCGAATGTCGTTCCTGAAGCACTGGAGCCCAACCGCCTCGTGCTGCGGCTTCAGCCGAACGACGGCCTTCAACTGCATATGATGATGAAGGTGCCCGGCTCGGGTCGTCTCAAACTGGTGCCGCGCACGCTCGATCTGCGTTACGACACCGCTTTCGGCTTCCGTACGCCCGACGCCTACGAACGCCTGCTGACCGATGTCATCCGCGGCGACCAGACCCTGTTCATGCGCCGCGATGAAGTCGAGGCCGCGTGGAGCTGGATCGATCCGATTCTCGCCGGCTGGCACGATCAGGGCACGCGGCCGCACCGCTATACCGCAGGAAGCTGGGGCCCCAGCCAGGCGATCGGTCTCATCGAGCGCGATGGCCGTTCCTGGGTCGATCCCGAAGGCGCGTGAATGGTAGGAGCGGTTGTGCTGCCGGGAGCGGGGGATGCGGGCCGTGCCCGGTGATCGGCTTGTGGCCATCCCGATCACCGGGCATCCAATGTCGATGAGATCGAAACGTCTTTGAAATCAGAAGGATGGGTTTCTGTTTCCCGAATGTAGTAAAATTACAATCAAGATTGAAATTGATGTTGCATTTTCTCATTTCCCGAATATCTTAGCCGGCAAGTGAGCGTCGGACTCGCGACAGGCAAAACATGGAAAAGGGGCGCATCAGGGTGCCCGAGGAGGAAGAGATGGTCGTTCGCAAGGCAACGCTTGGCGCTGTTCTGGGGGCGGTGTCGCTGCTGGCGATGTCCACCGGTGCGCAGGCGCAAGGACAGGTCAACCTCTATTGCTCGGTGCAGGTGGAATGGTGTCAGGCCATCGCCAACGCCTTTCAGAAGCAGTCCGGCATTACCGTCAACATGACGCAGAAGGGCTCGGGCGAAACGCTCGCGCAGATCCGTGCTGAGGCGCAGCGCCCGCGCGGCGACATCTGGTTCGGCGGCACGGGCGATCCGCATCTCGTGGCGGCGGAGGAGGGGCTTCTCTTCGGCTATTCCTCCAAGATGAACGACAAGCTTCATCCCTGGGCCATCAAGCAGCATGAGGCTTCGGGCGGCCAGTCCATCGGCATCTATTCGGGTGCGATCGGCTTCGGCTACAATACCGAGCTGCTGGCGAAGAAGAACGTCAAGGCGCCCGAGTGCTGGGCCGATCTCGTCAAGCCGGACTACAAGGGCGAAATTCAGGTCGCCAACCCGAATTCTTCCGGCACGGCCTATGTGATCATCGCCACGCTGGTGCAGATCATGGGCGAGGACAAGGCCTTCGAATACATGAAGGCGCTGCATCCGAACGTGAACGCCTACACCCGCTCCGGCACGGCGCCGATCAAGGCGGCGGCCCGCGGTGAAACCAGCGTTTCGCTCTCCTTCGTCCACGATGTCGCGACCGAGAAGAACGCCGGCTTCCCGGTGGCGTTCAACACGCCCTGCGAGAGCACGGGCTTCGAGATCGGCTCAATGTCGATTGTCAAGGGCGCGCGCAACTACGCGAACGCGCAGAAGTTCTACGATTGGGCGCTGACCTCGGAGGCGCAGCAGCTTGGTTACACCGTCGGCAAGCAATTGCAGATGCCGTCGAACAAGGAGGCGCCGCTGCCGCCGGGCGCGCCGGATCTCACGAAGATCAAGCTCGTCAACTACGATTTCGTGAAATACGGTAAGGCTGCCGAACGCCGCCGGCTGCTCCAGCGCTGGGATCAGGAAGTGGGTTCGCTCCCCCGGTAGGGGGAGCGGCGCAGCGCGGTGGCGTGGCGTGGGCCTTCGCAGGTCCGCAAGCGTCACCCCGTCCGCATCCGAGGCTCACATGACAGTCCCTTCCTTCTCCAAATCGCGGCTCGCATTCCGGCTTGGCCTGCCGCTGGTGGCGCTGGCGTTCGGCTTCGCGCCGGCGCGCGCCGAGGAGCAGATCAACATGCTCTGCGCGCCGGTCGCACAATGGTGCGAGGCGATCGCCGCCGCGTTCCAGAAGGATACGGGCATCAAGGTCAACATGGCGCGGAAATCCGGTGGCGAGATCCTCGCCCAGATCAAGTCCGAGGCGCAGAATCCGAAGACCGATGTTTGGTTCGGCGGTTCCGCCGAGACGCACTTCGTCGCCGGCGAGCAGGGGCTTCTCGAGCCCTATGCCTCGCCGAACATGAAGGACCTCCACCCTTGGGCGGTCAAGGTTCACAGCCAGTCGGGCGGGCATTGCGTCGGCGTTTCCTCGGGCGTGATCGGCCTCGTTCACAACACGGAGCTAGCGAAGAAGAAGGGCTTCAAGGCACCGAAGACCTGGGACGATCTCATCGATCCCTCGCTGAAGGGCGAGGTGCAGATGCCGAACCCGAATTCATCCTCGACCGCCTACACGATCATCGCCGGCATCATCCAGCTTCTGGGCGAGGACGCGGCTTTCGACTACCTCAAGAAGCTGCACACCAACATCAATTCCTACACCCGCTCCGGTTCGGCGCCGCAACGAGCCGTCTCGCAGGGTGAGACCGGCGTCGCCATTACCTTCAATTTCGACGTGCCGACCGATATCGCCAAGGGCTTCCCGATCGAGGCGCACTATCCGGCGAACGGCACGAGCTACGAAGTGGCCTGCATGTCGATCATGAAGGGTGCGCGCAATCTGGCGACGGCCAAAAAATTCTACGACTGGTATCTGACGCCGCGCGCGATGGATATCAGCGCTTCGATCGGCCAGTTTCACGTGCCCGCGCACAAGGGCGCGACGCCCAATCCGAACATTCCGGATCTGACGGCGATCAAGCTTGTCGATTACGACTTCAAGAAATTCGGTTCGGCCGATGTCCGCAAGCGCATTCTCGAGCGCTGGCAGAACGAGATCGGCGCCTTGCCGATCAACCGCTAGGGCATCCGCCCGCCAAGTGGGGACCGGTTGGCGGGAGACGCGGATGCGACAACAACACGGATAGGATAACCGTCGATCCAGCCGGATCGGCCGCTATCCCGGAAGCGAGCTGGAACGGGGCAGGGCGTGCGACATCAGAACCTCGGCGGAAACCGGCTCCTGTGGCTCCTCGCCCTGCTCGGCATCGTGGTCCTTCCCTGGCACATGCTCGAGGACGGGCTGAGCTTCGCGCGTCTCGCCGGATTTGCTGCCGCGAATGCCGATGATGCCTCGGCCCTGATACAGGCCGCGCGGTTCGGGCGCTGGTGGTTGTGGGGGCCGGTGATCGCGCTCATTCCGGCGTTTCACGCGGCCTTCCTTGCAAAGGGCCGTTCCGGGCAGGGGATGGCCCTGATCGTCGCGGGCCTTGCCGGCCTTGCGCTGATCGTCGCGCAGGGCTGGCTGATCGGTCCGCGCGGCTGGTATTACCCGGCGCTGGAGGCGATGGTCGGTGCATTGCCTGTCGGGCAATACGGGATCGGCCTCGGCGGCGCGCTCGCCTTTTCCGCCTTTCTCCTGATGCTCACGAACGGGCTGGCCATCCGCGGTGCTTTCGGCGGCGACCGTTTCGTCGCCGGCGCGGTCGGCGTTATTGCCGTTTCGATCATCCTGTTCACGATCTGGCCGGTGATCACGATCCTCGGTCAGGCCTTCCACGCGCCCAAGGGCGAAACGCTGGCCAGTGCCTTTGTCTCGCGCTTCTTCAGCGCGAAGGTCTGGGGGCTTGCCTGCGTCCATTCGGGCGCGGCCTGCGGCGTGGCCTGGAACACGCTCGCGCTGGCGACGGCGACGGCGACCGCGACGACGATCCTCGGCCTTTCGTTCGCGCTCATCGTCACCCGCACCGGATTTCCGGCCAAGAGGTGGCTCCGCCTTCTGACGGTGCTGCCGATCATCACGCCACCGTTTGTCATCGGCCTCGGGTTGATCCTGATCTTCGGCCGTTCCGGCATTATCAATCAGGCGATTTCCTCGTTGTTCGGCGTCGAACTCGGGCGCTGGATCTACGGCTTCGGCGGCGTCTGGCTGGCGCAGGTGTTCTCCTTCACGCCGACGGCCTTCCTGGTGCTGATCGGCATCGTCCAGGGGATTTCACCGTCGATGGAGGAAGCCGCGCAGACCCTTCGCGCCGGGCCGACGCGCATCTTCAACGCCGTGACCCTGCCGCTGATGATGCCGGGTCTCGCCAACGCCTTTCTCGTCGTCTTCGTTGAAAGCCTCGCCGATTTCGGCAACCCGATCGTGCTTGGCGGATCGTTCGGCGTGCTTTCGACCGAGATCTTCTTCGCCGTGGTCGGCGCGCAGGTGGATTTCGGCCGCGCAGCGACGCTTGCGTTCATCCTGCTCCTGTTTGCGCTCGCGGCCTTCTTCGTCCAGCGTTCGGTGATCGGCAGACGCTCCTATGTCTCGGTCACCGGCAAGGGCGATACCGGCCTGCAACAAGGCGTCCCGAATTGGGTGCGGCGGCTCGCCTATTCCGTCGCGCTGCCCTGGGCGCTGCTGACGATCACCGTCTATGCGCTCGCGCTTGCCGGCGGTTTCGTCAAGGTGTGGGGGCGCGACTGGACGCCGACCTTCTCCCATTTTACCCGCGCCTTCGCCATCGACTGGGGCGCGGGCGGCATCGTCTGGGCGGGCGGGGCCTGGTCCTCGCTGTTCACGACGATCAAGCTCGCCGCCATCGCCGCGCCGCTGACGGCCGGCATCGGCCTGCTCGCGGCCTGGGTGCTTTCGCGCCAGCGCTTCGCCGGCCGCACTGCGCTCGAATTCGCGCTGATGCTCTCGTTCTGCGTGCCGGGCACGGTGATCGGCGTCGCCTATATCCTCACCTACAACATCCCGCCGGTGGAACTGACCGGCACGGCGCTGATCCTCGTCGTCTGCTTCGTGTTCCGCAACATGCCCGTCGGCGTGCGTTCGGGCATGGCGGCAATGAGCCAGCTCGACAAGAGCCTCGATGAGGCCGCCGTCACCCTGCGTGCATCGACCTTCCGCACGCTTCGTGTGGTGGTCCTGCCGCTTCTCAAGCCGGCGATCATCACCGCGCTGGTCTATTCCTTCGTCCGGGCCATGACGACGGTTTCCGCCGTGATCTTCCTCGTTTCCGCGCAGCATGAGATGGCGACCGTTTTCATCATCAACCGCGTCATCAACGGCGATTATGGCCTCGCCATCGCCTACGCCGCTGTGCTGATCGTTCTGATGATGGCGGCGATCGGCCTCATCCAGTTCGCTGTCGGCGAGCGCAAACTGGGGCGCCGCCAGGCCGCCGCATCAGGTGATCCCCAACTCAGGAGTGCAGGCGCATGACGGGCGCAAGGAAACAGGGAGCCGAGGTTCGGCTCGAGGGCGTCGCCAAGCGCTACGGCAAGGTGACGGCGGTGAAGCCGCTCGACCTCACGATCGCGCCCGGCTCGCTGGTGACGCTGCTCGGCCCTTCCGGTTGCGGCAAGACGACGCTGTTGCGGATGATCGCCGGGCTGGAGCGTGTCTCGGAGGGGCGCCTCATGATCGGCGGGCGCAATGTGACCGATCTTTCCGCCGGCGAGCGCAACGTCTCGATGGTGTTCCAGTCCTATGCGCTGTTCCCGCACATGAGCGTGCGCGAGAATGTTGCCTTCGGCCTCGTTTCCGAAGGCATGGCCAAGGCCGAGGCCCATGCGAAGGCCGAGGAGGCGCTCGCGACTGTCGGCCTCAAGGGACTCGGCGATCGCCTGCCGTCCGAGATGTCCGGTGGCCAGCAGCAGCGTGTCGCAGTGGCGCGTGCGCTTGTGCTTGAACCGGATGTGCTGCTGTTCGACGAGCCGCTCTCCAACCTCGATGCCCGGCTTCGCCGTTCGATGCGCGAGGAAATCCGTGATCTCCAGCAGCGCCTCGGCGTGACGGTGGTCTATGTGACGCATGACCAGTCCGAGGCGATGGCGGTTTCGGATACCATTGTCGTGATGAAGGCGGCCGAGATCGCCCAGGCCGGCACGCCGCGCGAACTTTACGAGGAGCCGGCGAACGTGTTTGTCGCCACCTTCATGGGCGAGGCGAACCACGTGCGCGGCACCATCGAGGTGGTCCGCGACGGCGCGGCACAGGTGCGGCTCGATACGGCGCTGGTTCCGATGCCGGCGCGCGGGCTGGGCGAGGGACCGGTCGATGTGGTCATCCGCCCGGAGGCGATCCGCCTGCAGCCGGCCGAGGCTGCAAACGGTCTTGCGGCCACAGTTGTCACCGCCACCTACATGGGCGCGCACGCCGAATACAATCTTGAAACGCCAGTCGGGAAACTGTTCGCGATCGCACCGGAAGCGGACGCGCTCCGCAAGCCCGGTGATCGGGTCTCGCTCGGCTTCGGCTCGCGCGGCATCATGGTCGTGAAGCCATGAGCGCGGTTCACCCCATCCTCCTCGATGTCGAGCGCCGGATCTTGGAACGGTCGCGGGAGGGCCACGCCGCCTATCTCGACAAACTCGCTCGGATGCGGCGAGACATGCCGCCCCGGCGCACGCTCTCCTGCGGCAACATCGCCCATGTCGCGGCCGCCTGTGGCGCCGTCGCCAAGGCGCGTATTGCCGGCGAAACCGGGCGCAACCTCGCCATCGTCACCGCCTACAACGACATGCTCTCCGCGCATCAGCCGTTCGAGACCTATCCGGCGCTCATCCGGTCGGAGACGGAACGGCTCGGTCATTCGGCGCAGGTTGCGGGTGGCGTGCCGGCGATGTGCGACGGCGTGACCCAAGGCCAGCCGGGCATGGAACTCTCGCTGTTCTCTCGCGATGTCATCGCGATGGCGACCGCCGTATCGCTCTCGCACAACGCCTTCGACGGCGCGCTGTTCCTCGGCGTCTGCGACAAGATCGTGCCGGGGTTGGTGAT
>JAVTWI010000116.1:0-2574 GCA_032229845.1 Rhabdaerophilum sp. | reverse complement strand
GTCCGCCGCCCTCCACTCCCCGCGGGCAGGCCGGCATGAACCACGGAAACATGAACCACGGAAACATGAATCACGGCGGCATGAACCACGGTTCGATGCCCATGGGCGGCATGAACCATGGCAACATGAGCGGGGGAGGAATGGGTCGGGGTGCCGGATCGTCCGGAATGATGCCGGGGATGGGCGGCGGCATGCGGGTTCACGCGAACGATGTCGCCTACGATGCCTATCTCGCGAACGACCGGACGCTTGACGATCCGGAGGTCGTCCGCGTCGAGAAGGGTGGACGCGTACGGCTTCGCGTGATCAACGGCGCGACCGCGACCAGCTTCTTCCTCGATACCGGCGCGGTCGACGCGAGCTGTATTGCGGTCGACGGCTCGCCCTGCCAACCGCTTCAGGGGCGCCGCTTCCCGCTCGCGCAGGGTCAACGCATCGATCTTCTCATCACGCTTCCTCAGGAAGGAGGCGCCTTCCCGATTTTTGCGCAGGTCGAGGCCGACAGGCGGCGGACCGGCATCGTGCTCGCGAGCGCCGGTGCGGCCATCACGAAAATCGGCGATCAGGCCAGCGAGGCGGCACCGGATGCGACACTCGCGCTCGACGAGCGGTTGCGGGCGCTCACCCCCCTGCCGGAGCGGAAGCCCGACAGGACTTTCCATCTGATGCTCGGCGAGGAAGCGGGCTATCGCTGGACGATCAACGGCAAGATCCACGGCGAACACCAGCCGCTCGAAGCCAAGCGCGGCGAGCGCATCGCCATCATGTTCATGAACCCGACCACGATGATGCATCCCATGCATCTGCACGGGCATCACTTTCAGGTAGTGGGCTCCCGCGCCGGCCGTTTCTCGGGGCCGGTCCGGGATACGGTGATCGTGCCGCCGCATTCACCCGTGACGGTCGTTTTCGATACCGACAAGCCGGGTCGCTGGTTCCTGCACTGCCACCACCTCTACCACATGGCGACCGGCATGATGACCGAACTTTCGGTCGTATGAGCCGCGCCTGAGTCAGAACTGCGACGCGCCGAGATCAGCCGGGCCGACGCGCTGCCGGAACGGCGCGAAGAGTTCGCGACCCAGCCCCTCCCCTTCGTGATCGGCGGGCGGCAGGCAGGGCGACCGGGCCGCAAGCATCCGGTCTTCCAGCGCAACTGAGAGGACACCGTTGACGGCATCGACCGTCACGGGGTCGCCATCCTGAAGCCGGCCGATCATGCCGCCGGCCTGCGCTTCGGGCGTGACGTGCAGCGCGGCAAGGATCTTGCCTGAGGCACCGGAAAGGCGCCCATCCGTCACCAGCGCCACCCGCTGGCCCCGGCCCTGCATGACGCCGAGCGGCGGCATCAGGCCATGCAATTCGGGCATGCCGTTCGCGCGGGGCCCCTGGTTGAGCAGCACGATCACCAGATCGCCCAACAACGTCCCGGCCTTGAAGGCTGCGTGAAAGGCTTCCTGCGAGGCGAACACGCGCGCTGGCGCGGTGAGGACGCGGTTCTCCGGCGCGACGGCGGAGGCTTTCACAATGGCCGTGCCGAGATTTCCGGAGAGGACAGCCAATCCGCCATTCGCCTCGAAAGGATCGCCTGCCGGACGCAAGATTGCCCGGTCGAGACTTTCCGCCGGTCCATCGCGCCACTCAAGGGTGCTCTCCCGCAGGAAGGGCTCTCGCGCATAGGCCGAGAGCGACGACCCGGCGACGGTCTCGACCTCGTCGAACAGCAGGCCTGCCGCGAGCAGTTCCCGGATGACGAAGGCGATGCCCCCTGCCGCGTGGAACTGGTTCACGTCGGCCGGACCATTGGGATAGATGCGCGCGATCAGCGGCACCACTTTGGCCAGATCCGCGAAATCCTGCCAGGTGATCGCGAAACCCGCCGCCGCCGCCATCGCAACGAGGTGGATGAGGTGATTGGTCGAGCCGCCGGTCGCATGGAGGCCGGCAATCGCATTGACGAAGGAACGCGCGGAAAGTCGCTCGCCGCTTCCCTTCCCGCTCTCGAGCGCCGCACGGACCGCCTCGCGCGTCAGAGCTTCACGCAAGGCGGTTCCTGGCGGCACGAAAGCCGCGCCGGGCACATGCAGACCCATGATCTCCATCAGCATCTGGTTGGAATTGGCCGTGCCATAGAAGGTGCAGGTCCCCGGCGCGTGATAGCTGCGCATTTCCGAGTTTAGCAGCGCGGCACGGTCGAGCTTGCCATCGGCATAGGCCTGCCGGATACGCGTCTTCTCGTCGTTCGAGAGACCCGAGGGCATCGGCCCGGCCGGCACGAAAACCGCCGGCAGATGCCCGAAGGCGAGCGCGCCGATCACCAACCCCGGCACAATCTTGTCGCAGACGCCGAGGAACAGCGCACCGTCGAAGGCGTTATGCGAGAGCGAAATCGCCGCCGCCATCGCGATGACATCGCGCGAGAACAGCGAGAGTTCCATGCCGGGCTGGCCTTGGGTCACGCCGTCGCACATCGCCGGCACGCCACCCGCGACCTGCGCCGAATGACCGAGCCGTTCCGCCTCCGACCGGATGAGCGCCGGATAGGTCTCGAACGGCTGATGCGCGGAGAGCATG
>JAVTWI010000115.1:0-2590 GCA_032229845.1 Rhabdaerophilum sp. | reverse complement strand
GGGCAACTCAAGATCAAGGCGCACGGCAATCCGCGCCGCGATCTCGATGGCTCCGTCACGGGGATGCTGGCAGGCGTCGATATCGACTTCAAGGGGCGCGTCAGTCCGTTCAAGTCCATCCCGGCGGACGGGCGCTTCACGTTGCGCTCGTCGGATCTGTCGCTGCTGGGCGAGGCCCTGGGCGGCGGTGCGCCGTTTCTGGCCCAGAACCTTTCGGGGCAAGCTTCCGGCCGGTTTTTCTTCGAACGCAACAAGCTGACCCTCACGGGCTTCGATGCCCGGTTCGGCGAAGCGCCGGTCGCGGGGGAAATTTCCTTCGATTTCGCGCGTGGCGGGCAGGTCGCGGGGCAGCTCAAGGCCGGCGAGATCGCACTTGCGACGCTGCTCCAACCGATCGTCGGCCGCACGGCGCTTTTGGGCGTGGACGGCTGGGCGCGCGGGCCGTTCCCCCCGGCCTTGCCGCCGTTGCTTTCCGGCGATCTCTGGATCGAGGCCAAGGCGCTCGATCTCGGCGGCGTACGGCTGAGCGGTCCGCAGTTCATCCTGCGTTTTGCGCCGGGGTCCGTCGCGCTCACCGGGTTCGAGAGCCGTCTGGGGGACGGGCAGCTCGGCGGGCAACTGACGCTCCTACGCAAGGACAACCAGGTCGAATCGAGCGGCGTTCTGCGGTTCGCGCGCATACCGGCCCCCGTGCTGGGCGGGACCGCGGGCGGGGAAGTGCCGTTCACCGCCGGCGGGGGTTCGATGGCTGATCTCGTCGCCAGCCTGTCTGGCGCCGGCAAGATCGTTCTCGATAACGTCACGATCGAGAATGCCGATCCGGCGGCGCTGGGGCGCCTTGCGGCGCGCCCGCTCGAAGACCTCGAACCGGTCAACGACAATACGATCGGGGGGCTGCTCGACAGCGAATTGCGCAAGGGCACGCTGCGCCTTTCCGCAGGCGAGCGCAGTGCGGGCCTGCTCAACGGCAATCTCCGGATCGGGACGACGAAAGACGAGGGCGAAGGCTCGCCGCCCGGTGTCGCGGTCACGCCGGATATCCAGGCCGATCTGCTGCGCCGTGACGTCGAGGCCCGGATCACCTTCCGCAGCCGGGTGTTGCCGGCAGGATGGAGCGGTGCGATGCCGGAAATGGCGGTCGTCCTTTCGGGCAAGCTCGGCGGCGCATCGCCGCCCCGGCGCACGTTGCAGGTCGCTCCGCTCGTCAACGGACTTCTGGCGATGGTTATCCAGCGCGATCTCGAACGCGTCGAGGCTTTCGAGGCAGATCTTCGCGAGCGCGAGGCGCACCTTCGGCGCCAGCGAGGCGATGCATTCCGTCAGCGGCGCGAGGAGGAGATCCGCGCGGTCGAGGAAGCGATTGCGCTTGAAGCGGCAGCCTTGCGACGGCGGCAGGAAGTCGAGGCAGAACGCGAGCGTGTGCGCGCTCTGGACGAACGGCTGGCGCGCGAGCGGGCGGAAAAGGAAGCCGCGGAACTCGCGGCCAGGACGCGGGCGCGCCTCGAAGAGGAAAAGCTCCGGTCAGCGCGGCCGCCGGGCGCTGACACGCCGCCGCCCGTTGTACCGGCACCCTCGGCGCCGCCGCTCGATCTGACGCCGAAAGTGTCGCCTCCGGGCTAGGGGCCGGATCCAGAGCATTTTGTTTTGACGCATCATCCCATCAACCGGTGCCCACTTGATGGGATGATGCTCTAATTCTCATCCGCGAGGTCGATTGTCGCCTCGCGCATCATCCATTCGAGGATATGCACCCGGACGGCAGAGGAGAGATTGACCCCCTGCCTCCCGCGGTCGATCTCCTCCACCAGCGACGAGACGGCGAGGTTCCGCGTCTGCGCGATTCGCTGCAGCAGGCGCCAGAACGGCTCTTCCAGCGAGATTGACGTGGCGTGGCCGGCAATGCGGAGCGACCGCTTGATGACGCGCGACGAGAGCGGGCTCATGTCCGGATATTGCCCTTGACGCTCATTCCAGAGGCTCGATCTTTCCAGCCTCATGCGCCTTGTCGGCACGTTTTTTCTCGGCAGCGTTCTGTTTGCGGGCGGCCTTGGCCTGTCCGAATTTTGCCCGGTTCTCCTCGGCCTTCCGCTCGGCCTCTGTCCGGGCTTTCGCCTTGCGCGCCAATCGCAGATTGATGACCTCGCCCATCGTTGTCCTACCGGAAGCTTGACTGTTGTCACGTTTGACTCTTGCCACGAAGGCTACACTTTCATCGGACAATGTCGAGGCACGGGTCGATCGGAGGAGAGTGCGATGCGACGGTTCTTTCGCTTTCTGAGTCACGGTCTGTTTTTTGCGATGGGGTTCGGGCTCGGGATCTACGTCCTGCCGATCCTGACCGCCGCCGATCCGCCGACAGCCAGCGAGATGCAGGTGCTCGAAGCGGGCGAGAAGCTTGCCGCGACCTTCCGCCGCGATCTCAAGGGGTCGGATTTCTTTCATTGGGGGGAGGGTGAGGTGACCATCACGCCGACGCATATCGGCTTTATGGGCAAGCTCGCGCCGGGGCCGGACTACAAGGTCTACCTCGTGCCGGAGTTCGTCGATGACGATGCCGGCTTCCTTGCTCTCAAGGACAAGGCCGTGCAGA
>JAVTWI010000114.1:0-14288 GCA_032229845.1 Rhabdaerophilum sp. | reverse complement strand
CGCTTATGTGTCAACAGGCGTCTCGTGGCGTCCGTTCGCGTGCGCTTGAAGCCAACAGATTTGTTGGCCATTCTGTTGGCTCGGGCGAGCAACGTCGGGCCGGCACGTGGCAGGTTCGGACGCGAAGAATCGGGCGATCGAGGGCTTCAACCGGCAACCGGCCAATTCCACCACGCACATGCACATGGCGAGCGCAGGAAAGCGTGCATGACCCGGACCCGGCGGCGGGCCACGGAGACGGTCACGGCATGGGGCAGGCTTTCGCCTCCCGGCCGCCGATCAGGACCGTCAGGGGTTCGCCCGAGGGGCCTTCGAAGCGGATCTCCGGCCAGCGTGGTATGTGATCGCCCTTCCGGACGATCGTGACACGCGGGACCGACGGCCACCACTCGACATCGAATTCGATCAGCGCTGGTGCCCGGCCGTCCGCGATCACGCTGCTGCCGTCGTCATCGAAAAGCACGAACGACGAGCGCCCCTTTCCGGGGAAAAGCCTGACCGTCAGCGGACCGGGCCGTGCGGAACGATCCGGACCGAGCGGGAGAATGGCGCCGGCGCGGACCAGAACCGGCGCCCGCCCGAGCGGCGCCTCCACCGACCGTCGACCGCCGCCCGGTAGTTGCTGGCCATCCCGGAGATCATACCAGCCGCCTGGCGTTTCCGGCAGGTGAACGGAGCGGGTGGTCATGCCCGGCTCGACAACGGGCGCGACCAGAAGGTCGGCACCCAGCAGGAAGGTATCGTCTTCCTCGTAGGCGGCTCGCTGCTCGGGAAAATCCAGGAAAAGCGGGCGAAGCACCGGCGCGTGGTCGCGATGCGCCCGCCAGAGCAGGGTGTAGAGATAAGGAACCAGCCTTTCCCGCCAGGCGAAGGCCACCCGCATCATCGGCATCAGTTCGGGATAGGTCCAGGGCTCGGTGACGGTGCCGTCGTCGTTCCAGGAATGGATCGTGAAACGGGGCCAGTAGATGCCCTGCTCGACCCAGCGCATGAAGAGCTCCGGCGAAGGGCGCGGCCCCGCGAACCCGCCGACGTCATGCCCGAAGTTGAACAAGGCGCTCAGCGAGAGGCTGTGCCCCATGCGCAGGTTGTAGCGAAGCGTCTCCCAGGACGAGAAATTGTCGCCCGTCCAGGTCTGGACATAGCGCTGCATGCCCGGCCCGCCCGAACGGGAAATCATATAGGGGCGCTTCTCCGGGGCGAAGGCGCGCTGCGCGAGCGAGGAAGCGCGCAGCATCAGCAGGGTCTGCACCGGGCGCAGGCAGGCGATCGTCCCTCCGGCGCCGTTGCCGTCGACGCTGGCCCCATCGTCCCAGATCTCGAATTCGTTGTTGTCGTTCCAGGTCGAGCCGATGCCCTTTTCGAGAAGCTGCGCGCGCACCTTGTCGCTCCACCAAGCGCTCGTGCGCGGATTGGTGAAGTCGAGATAGGCGCCGTCCCCGCCCCAGAACTGCGTGATGTGGGGTCGCGCGGGGTCTTCACTGTCCCGGACGAAGCCGCGGAAAGCCTCGACTTCCGCGAACAGCGGGTGATCGAGCAGCAGCGCCGGCTTGATGTTGGCGACGACCTCCACACCCGCCTGCGCGAAACGGGCCATGACGCCTTCCGGGTCCGGGAAACGCGCGTGATCCCAGTTGAACACGTAACGCTTGTCGCCGATCATCGTGTAGCCGGACGACATCTGGAACGATCCGCAGGGCAGGTTGTGCTAGGTCAGCTTGTCCAGAAAGCCCAGCAGTTGCCGGTCGGCATCGGCCGCATCGGTGTAGTGCATGGTCGAGGCCGAATAGGCGAGCGACCAGCGCGGCGGAAACGCCATCCGCCCCGTCAGCCGCGCGAAATTCGCGACGACCGCCTTCGCATCCGCGCCGAACAGGCAATAAAGGTCGAGATCGCCGTCATCCGCCTCGAAGCTGCGATAAAGCCCGTGATAGGCGTCGATTTCCTGACCGAGGTCGAAGGCGCCACGCGCGAGATTGTCATAGAAGAGGCCGACGCTCCACCCACCGAGATCGGGCCGGACGGTGAGGAAGAACGGAATGTGTTTGTAGAGCGGGTCGGAGCTGCGCGCATCGTAGCCGAGCGCGTCCGTCGTCCCCATGCGCAGGCGACGACCATGCTTGTTGGCATCGCCGGATTTCTCGCCGAACCCGTAATAATGGTCCTCGGGAAAACGCTGCTGCGCGTGAAAGAACCGCGCGGTCCGCCGGTCGAAGCGATAGGCCTGCGTCGGCCGGTCGCGGATCACGGTCTCGAAGGGCGCATGCGTCCCGGTCCGGTATTCCCAGGTCAGGACCAGCGGCGACCGGCCGACGGTGAGGCGGATCGTCGGTGTTTCGAGCACGATTTCATCGGCTCGCTCGTCGAGGCTCGGCGAGATCGGTGAAAACCCGGCCAGATCGAGCCGGTCCCGACCGTCGATCGGTTCGATCATCCCGGCGTCGGACAGTTCAGCAGCAAGGGAGTGTGTGCGCGGCACCCGCAAGCCGCCCGGCCGGACGATCAGCGTCCGGCCGAGATCCGGCGCGAGAAACGCCACGAGCAGACGATACCCGCCATCAAGCCCGATCTCGACGAAGCCGGACGGCAAGAGCACGGCGCGCCCGGCACCGGAAAGAACCTGCATCGCGCGCTCCCGCTATTGGATGAAGCCGAACAGCTTTGGCAGCCAAAGCGAGAGGGCCGGAACGAAGGTCACCAGCAGGAGCGCGCCCGTGCTCCAGAGGAACATCGGAATGAGTGGGCGGGTAACCTGCTCGATCGAGACCTTGGCAATCGCACAGCCGATGAACAGGGCGCTTCCTGTGGGCGGCGAAACGATGCCGAGGCACATGTTCATGACCAGGATGACGCCGAAATGCACCGGATCGACGCCGAGGCTCTGCAGGACCGGCAGGAAGATCGGCGTGAAGATCAGGATGCCGGGCGTGAGATCGAGGAAGGTGCCCATCAGCAGGAGCACGATATTCACCAGGACCAGCGCGACATACTTGTTGTCGGAAACGGTCTTGACCCAGGCGCCGATGATGTCCGGGATTTCGGCCAGCGACATCACGTAGGCCATTGCCAGCGAGGTGCCGACCATCAGCGAGACCACGGCGGTGGCCTCGATGGTGTCGACGAGAATGGATTTCAGCTCGCGGATGTGCATCTCGCGATAGACGGCGGCAAGGACGAGCGCGTAGACGACCGCGATCGCCGACCCTTCGGTGGCGGTGAAGACACCGACGACAATGCCGCCGATCACGACGACGATCAGCCCGAGGCTTGGCAGCGCGTCGATCGTCGCGCGGAGGATTTCGGAACCCTGCATTTTCGGCAGGCGCGCATAGCCGAGCTTCTTCGCCATCAGCCAGGTCGGCACCATGACCGAGAGGCCGAGGATCGTTCCCGGAATGTAGCCCGCCAGGAACAGGGCCGCGATCGAGGTTCCGCCCGAAACCAGCGAATAGAGCACGAACGCGCCGGAGGGCGGGATCAGCAGGCCGGTGATGCAGGAGGAGATGTTCACCGCCGCCGAGAACGAGCGGTCATAGCCGGCAGCGTTCTTCAGCGGCTGCATCGTGCCGCCGATCGCGGAAGCCGCGGCGACGGCAGAGCCAGAGACGGTGCCGAACAGCATGTTCGCCAGAATGGTGACATGCGCCAGCGCGCCCGGCATCCAGCCAACGAAGATTGTCGCGAAGGCGATGAGGCGCCGCGCGATTCCGCCCCGGTTCATGATCATGCCGGCCATGAAGAAGAAGGGAATGGCGAGCAGCGCGAAACTGTCGAGGCCGGTCGCGACCCGCTGCGCCGAGACGGCGATCGCCGGCAGCGGCGGCATGATCGTCAGCAGCGCGAGGATGGCGGCAAGGCCCGTGGCATGGCTGATCGGCATGCCGACGGCCATGAGCGCGACGAAGGAGAGCGAAAGCGTCCAGGCTGGAGAGAATTCCATGATCTCACCTCAATCCAGCGAGACCTGCTGGTCCGCGATATGCCGGCCCTGCAATGTCTCCAGGAAAAGGAGCAGGGTGTAGAAGACCGTCAGCACACCCGAGAGCGGAATGACGAGGTAGACGTAGCCGATCGGGATTTGCATCGCCGGCGAGATCTGGCCGAGCGTCAGCGCCTTCTGCACGAGCTGCCAGCCGCCGACCACCAGAACGAGCACGGTGAAGACGAACACCAGCACGACGGCCAGCAGTTCGAAGGCGAGCCGGATCGGCGCCGGCGCCATTTCGACCAGCCCCGTGATGGCGATATGGCCACGTTTCCCGAGCACGTAGGCCGCGCCGAGCAGGCTGACCCAGATGAACAGGAAGCGCGCCAGCTCGTCCGAATACGAGGTCGAGACCGAAAGGGCATAGCGCGCGATGACTTGCCAGACCACGCAGCCGAGCATCAGAACCGTCAACGGGATGGTGATGGCAAGGATCAGCCGGTCGATCAGGGTGCGAATTCCCGATAGCATGGCACACTCCCGGAAAGGAAAGAGCGGCGGGATCGACCCGCCGCGGATTTCACTTGGTGCTCTGGATGCGGTCCGCGAAAGCGGCTACTGCGGGCTGCTTCTTCAGATCGTCGTACATCGGCTGCACAGCCTTTCGAAACGCCGGCTTGTCGGCGTCGACGAAGGTCACGCCCATCTTCACGGCCTCGACCTCGGCCTTGTCGAGTTCGCCCTGCCATTTCTCGTTATGGACTTTGGCCGCATCCAGCGCGGCCTGACGCACGATCGCCTGCTCCTCCGCGGTGAGCTTCGCCATGGTCGAAGCGGCGGCGAGCACCACGTCCGGCACGCGGGTGTGCTCGTTGCGTGAGTAGAACTTCATCACCTCGCCATGCTTGGCGAGCGTCAGCGCCGTGACGTTGTTCTCCGCGCCGTCGACGACACCTGACTGGAGCGCGGTGTAGAGTTCGCCCCATGCCATCGGAGTTGCGGTCGCGCCGAGGAGATTGACCATGCGCGTCGCGACCGGCCCCGGCTGGACGCGGATTTTCAGACCCTTGAGATCATCAGGCGTGCGGACGGGCTTCTTGGTGTAGAAGGAGCGCGTTCCGTTGTCGAAATAGGACAGGCCGACGAAACCCTTTTCCTTGCTGGCATCGAGGATGTCACGGCCGACCGGGCCGTCCACGACAGCGAAGTAATGCGCCTTGTCGCGGAACAGGAACGGCATGTCGAACACGCCGAAAACCTCGTGGAACGCGGCGAGCGGCGAAGCGTTGGCCTGCGCGAAATCCAGCGCGCCGTTCTGGAGCTGCTCGATCAGTTCGCGCTGCTGCCCGAGCTGCCCCGCCGGGAAAACCTTGACCTCCAGTTCGCCCTTCGAGCGCTCCGAGACGAGCTTGGCGAACAGTTCGAGCGAAACGTCGACCGGGTGCCCCTTGGCGAGCGAATGCCCGAGACGCAGCGTCTTCTTCGCGAAGGCCGGCGCGGCGAACCCGCCCAGCGCCAGCAGGGCGGCGGCAGCCGTCAAAGCGAAACGGCGTGTATGCTTCTTCATGTCTTCCTCCGGTTGTTTTTGTCCCCGGCGGGATGCCGGGGAAGGCGCTCGCGATCGCTCTCGTCCGGCCCGGATGCAGCCCGGCTCCATGCGAGATACCGATCGGCAACGATGTCGAATGCTTGTTTGCGGGTCTTCTTGTCGGCGCCGATCAACCCCTTGAGGTTGTAGCCGCGATGCAGGGCGGTTTGCCGGCGTTCGGCACGGAAATCATAGAGAATCCAGGGGCATATCCCGCGCACATACGAAGCTCCGCTCAGAACGGTCAGTTGCTCGGTGAGGATCCGTGCCTGATGCTCTTCCGAGTAAATCCGCCCCTGTGGGTCGCGATGGCCGGCGAGGCCATCCGCCCCGGTCTCCGTGATGACGACGGGTTTGCCGGGCGCCGATCGGGCGAGCAGACGTTCCAGTCCGTCGAAGCCGGGTTCATACCAGCCGAAGTATTCGTTGATGCCGATCACGTCGAGCACATCCGCCAGCCGGTCGGCGATGCGGAATTCCTCCCGGTCGATCAGACAGGCCGCCGAGATCAGCCGTGTCGGGTCGGCCGCGCGCGCCGTTTCCGCCAAGCGGGACATGAAGGCGAGTCGGGCGTCGGAATCGTGGTTCTCGTTGCCGACCCCCCAGATGATGACGCTGGCGCGGTTCCTGTCGCGCCGGATCAGTTCGAGAAGCTGGTTGCGCGCATCCGCCAGCGTCGCCGGATTGTCGAACTCGATCGCCCAATAGACCGGGATTTCCTCCCAGAGCAGGATGCCCTCCTCGTCCGCAATCTCGGCGGCGCGCTCGTGATGGGGGTAGTGCGAGAGGCGGACGAAGTTGGCGTTGAGCGCACGCACGTGGCGGAAACGGCGACGCAAATCCTCCTCGCTCGTCGCCTTGCCGAGGCCGATATCGTCCTCGTGCACACAGATGCCGCGCAGGAACAGGTCTTCGCCATTGAGCAGGAGACGCTCGCCCTCGACCCGGATTTCCCGGAAGCCGATGCGGTCCGTTACCCGGTCCTCGCCCGCCGTGATCGAAACCGCGTAAAGATGCGGTGTATCCGGGTGCCAGAGCCGCGGTGCGCAGTCGATCTCGACGCGCCCGCGCCCGCGCCGGACCGGAACGACGACGCATTCCTCAAGTCCCTCGATCCGCGCCACAGCCTCGGCATCGACCGATTCGGACAGCTCCACCTCGACGAAAATCCGGCGGCCGTTGCTGTCCGGCACCAGCGCGACGCCGAAATCCCGGATGAAAACCGCCGGCACGGAAACAAGTGCGACGTCGCGATACAATCCACCGTAGTTGAACCAGTCGGTGTGGTTCATCGGCACGCGATCGGACGTCCGCCGGTTCTCCACCTGGATGCGCAGCGTGTTCCGCCCCTGTCGCGCCGTGCCGGTCAACTCCACGAAAAACGGCGTCGAGCCGCCAAGATGCTCGCCGACGAACACGCCGTTCAGGAAAACCCGCGCGGCGTAATTGGCCGCCCCGCAACGCAGGAACAGCCGCCGCCCCGCTTCGGGCGCCGGCAGGTCGATCTCGCGACTGTACCAGCCGCTGCCCTCGAAATAGAACCATTCGGGCTTCAGGACATTCCAGCACGAGGGAACCGGCGCTCTCTGCCAGTCGCCGTCGTCATAATCGAGCGGAAGGACCCACTCCCCCATCGGGCCCGGCTCCTCCGCATACCACCGCTGTCTCAGCCCCTCGTCGTGAAGATCGAGAACGAAGCGCCAGATGCCGTCGAGGGCGAGAACCGGCCGGCCGGCCATGGCCAGCATCTGTGCCGCGCCGACGCGCCCTTCCGCGAAGGGAACCGCATAGTCCTCATCGCCCAGATGAAAATAGGGATCAGGTGCGCCGATCACTGCGCCGTCCACGTTTCGCTCCCGGTCGTCTTTTGGTCTTCTTGGTTCTTGGTAATCGTTTACCTAGCATTGCATATTCCCTAATCCGGTGCAAGCCTCGTAAAATTGGGGTTGTCCGCCATGTGAAAGCGAGTCGTTGCCGAGATGCCTGCCAGCAAGGAGACATCCATCCGTGCCGTCGCCCGCGCCGCCGATGTTTCGGTCGCGACGGTTTCACGCATCGTGAACGGCATCCGTGACCGCGCCGCGCCCGAAACCATTGCTCGCGTCGAAGCGGCGATCAAGGCGCTCGATTATCGCCCCCAGAGCGTGGGACGCGCCTTGCGCCAGCGCGAGAGCCGCATCGTCGGCGTTCTTGTCGCCAATCTTTCCAACCCCGCGATGGCCGCGATCGCCGCCTCAATCGAGGTTGCCCTGCGAACAAGCGGCTATGTGATGGCGCTCTGCGACACGCATGAGGATCCGGAAATCCAGGACGAATACCTCCGCGAAATGGAGGCCCAGCTCGCATCCGCGATCGTCATGGTCGTCGCCGTGCACAGCCCCGGGCTCGATCTCGCGCGCAAGAGCGGGCGGCCGCTGGTCTTCGTCAGCCGCCGCGATCCGGGCGATCCGGCCGCGCCCTTCGTCGGCATCAACGACGAGGAAGCCGGGCACGCCGTCGCCGCCTGTTGTCTCGAACGGGGCTGGCGGCAACCGTCCGTTCTGCACGCCTCGATCCAGTATTCGGCCGGCGCCTTGCGTCTCAAGGGCCTGCGCGACGGTTTCGCGCGGGCCGGTATCGAGATCGCGACCTTCACCGCGGACGGGCGTCACCACATGGAAATCGGCTATCTGGCGGCCCGCAAGGCCTTCTCGGCCTTTCCGGGGACCGACGTCATGATCGCGCTGAGCGACCTTCTTGCCTATGGCGCCTACCGCGCCGTCAACGAACGGCATGCGCCGACCACGCCGGCCCTGTTCAGCTTTGACGGCAATCCGCTCAACGACTGGATCGGCCCGTGGCTCAACTCGGTCCGCGTTCCCCATGAAAAACTCGGACCGCAAGTCGTCGAAGCGCTGGAAGGCATCGTGACCGGCCAGCCGCCGAGGGCGTATTTCGTGCCCTTCGAACTCACCAGGCGTTGAAACGGACTACCGGTCAATGCAGCGTGGCTGCCGCTCCCGGACAGATACGACTAGAGAACCTGCCCGGTCATCGCGCCGATCGCCGCCGTGATGCCCATCGCGACAGCGCCCCAGAACGTCACCCGGACCGCAGGTTTCAGCGCCGGTGCCCCGCCCATCTTCGCGCCGAGCGCGCCTAGAACGGCGAGGAACAGCAGCGATCCTCCCGTGACGACCGGCACAAGGCTGCGGGAGGGCGAAACCAGCGCCAGCAGCAGCGGGATCGCGGCGCCGGCGGCGAACGTGACGGCCGAAGTCAGGGCGGCCTGGACGGGGCGCGCCACACCGTGATCCGAGAAGCCAAGCTCGTCGCGGGCATGGGCCGCAAAGGCATCCTTCGCCGTCATCTGAACCGCGACCTGTCTGGCAAGGTCGGCGTCGATGCCGCGGTCGATATAGATCCGCGTCAACTCGGCCAGCTCCGCCTCCGGCTGCTCGGCCAGTTCGCGGTGCTCGCGTGCAGCGTCGGCGGCTTCCGTATCGGCCTGCGAGGCGACCGAGACGTATTCCCCCGCAGCCATGGACATCGCGCCGGCAACAAGACCGGCCACGCCTGCGACCAGAATTTCGCTCGGCGATTTCGCCGCTGCGGCAACGCCCGCGACCAGGCTGGCCGTCGAGATGATGCCATCGTTCGCGCCAAGAACGGCGGCCCGAAGCCAGCCGATCCGCGCGACGAGATGGGTTTCACGATGAAGCGGATGCAAGACGTTTCTCCCCATGCGGTGTGACGGTTGACGGCTCCGAGCTCAGCGTGAGCAAGCGGGCGGAATTGAGAATGAAGGCCAGTTCCGAGCCGACGTGGATCGCCGCCGCGAACAGCGGGTTGAGCAGCCCGAAGGCCGCGAGCCCCATCCCCAACGCATCGACGACGAGCGTGCCGGTGAAATTCTGCCAGATGATCGAGCGCGTCTGCCGGGCGATCAAAATCGTCTCGACGAGCTTGTTGAGGTCATTGCCGATGAGCACGATATCCGCGCTTTCCTGCGCGATATCCGTTCCGGACCCCATGGCGATGCCGACGCTGGCGGCGGTGAGGGCCGGCGCATCATTCACCCCGTCGCCGATCATCGCCACGACGCGTCTCTTTTCGGTCATGGCGCGCACGAGGCGATGCTTGTCTTCGGGCATCAGCTCGGCGCTGACCTCGGCAATGCCGAGCCGTTCGCCGACCGTCTGACCGACGCGCGCGACGTCGCCCGTGAGCAACACCGTGTGCAGACCCAGATTGTTCAGTCGCGCGACTGCCTGCACCGCCTCCGGCCGGACCGGGTCGGCCACCGTGACGGCGCCGATGTATCGACCATCGGACGCGACGAGAATCTCCGACCCCTCCTGCGAGCCTTCGTGCACGGGCACCATCACTCCGGCCTCGGCAAGCAGCTTTCGATTGCCGACGAGGATCGTGCGCCGGGCGTGTTTTGCGGTGATGCCGCGCGCAACTGTGTAATGGAAACTTTCAGGCTCGGTCGCCGCGACGCCGCGCGCGGCAGCCTCGACGACAACCGCGCGCGCCAGCGGATGCTCCGAATGGAACTCGGCAATGGCCGCGAGCCGGATCAGCTCCTCCTCGGAGACATCCGGCGCGGTATCCAGCCGGGTCACGACCGGCTCGCCAAGGGTCAGCGTGCCGGTCTTGTCGAAAACGACGGTATCGACCCGGCCCAGCGTTTCGAGATGGATGCCGCCCTTGATGATCGAGCCGAGACGTGCCGCACGGCCGATGCCGCCGAGAATGGCGAGCGGCGTGCCCGCCGCGATGCCGCAGGCCCCGGCGACGATGATGACCGAGATCGTCGCGCGGATGTCGCGCGTCAGGAACCATGTCAGCGCCGCGCAGGCGAGCGCGACATAGACGAGATAGCCCGCGAGCTGGTCGGCAAGTTTCTGCACCGGCGCGCGGGTCTGCTCCGCCGCCTCGACGGCCTGGATGATCCGGCCGTAGCTCGTATCGGCCCCGACCTGCCGCGTGGCGATGTCGAGAAGTCCCAGCTGGTTGATGGACCCGGCGAAGACAACCGAACCGATCTCCTTCGGCGCTGGCATGGATTCGCCGGTGAGACGCGATTGATCGACATAGGAGTGCCCCGCCACGACTTCGCCGTCGACCGGCACCTTTTCGCCGGGGCTGACGACCACCACATCCCCGGGCGTGATCTCCGAGAGCGGGAGCATGACGACCTCGCCGTCTCGCCGCACGCGAGCCTCCTTCGGCACGAAATTCACGAGATCGAGGATGGCGAGGCGCCCGCGCGCCACGGTCATGTGCTCCAGCTCTTCCGCCAGCAGCACGAAGAGCGTCACCACCAGAGCCGTGAACCATTCGGAGATCGCCGCCGCCGCGACGATCGCGATAGTCATCGACAATTCCATGGTCATCCGGCGGGCGAGCAGGTTGTCGAAGGCCTCGCGGAACATCGGCCAGCCGGCAAAGGCCAGCGCGAGCGCGCCGATCACGCTGAACTGCGGGAACGGCTCCCAAAGCCGGAGCCACACCGCCCCGCCCGCCACAATCGCGATCCCGATCCGCAGGATCGCCATGCGCTCGAAGGCGACATGGTCATGAACGGTCTTGTGCTGGGCAGAATTCGTCACGAAGGTTTTCTCCTGCTGGCCGCCCTTGGTTAGCGATCAGCTATTTTAGAATCAATCTAAAATACACTTTTGGCCATCTGCGCCTTGTGCCGGATCAAATTCGGCAGGCGCAGGCTGACGACACGCCGCCCTCGATCGAGCGGCGCCCTGACCGCGCCCGTCATCCACTCAGGCGGCGCACCGCGTGCCGAACGCGCAAAAGCGCTCCTTGCCTTTTTCCGAATCGGCTATTCTCCGCGCCACAAGCAGCTCCGATGCGGCTCGTGTTTCGCCAGATCGCAACCTGCCCCGCCATAAACCCGGTTTATGGGTGTTGACCTGTCGGCTCCGAACCGTCGGCCAACCTTGTCTCCCCGACGCGTTTTCATCCTGGGCCCGATTGGCGGTGACACCTTGCAAGTATTCTTCTCTTTTCTCGAACGGCTCATCGACCCCATCGTTCCGGGCCAGCCCGGGCAGCCGGCGCGTCTCGGACCATTCCTGCGCCAGCAGCTGCATCAGGTCTGGAAGCCTCTGGCCGTCGTCTTCGCGCTGAGCATGGTCGATGCCCTGTCCGATACGCTGGTGCCCTATTTCATCGGGCGCCTGATCGACATTCTCACCCATACGCCGCGCGACAGGCTGTTCGACCTCGCCGGCCCGACGCTGATGCTGATGCTCGCCGTGATGGCGGTCCGGCCAGCCGTCTACGTTCTGGGCGTCGCCTTCGGGCGCGTCGGTGTCGACCCCGGCCTGACGAACCGGTTGCGCTGGCAGTTCTATTCCCGCCTGCGCGAGCAGAGCCTCGCCTTCTTCCAGAGCGATTTCGCCGGCCGGCTCGCCAATCGCGTGATGCAGACCGGCGGCGCGATCCGTCAGGCGGCGATGGCGGCAATCCAGGCCGTCGTCTACATCGTGTTCTATGTCGTCGGAACGTTCGGGCTGATCGCCGCGCAGGACTGGCGGCTTGCGCTGCCGATCCTCGGCTGGCTGGTGCTCTACGTCAGCATTCTGCGCGCGTTCCTGCCCGAGCAGCGCGCGCGGGCGCAGGCGGCCTCCAACGGGCGTTCAGTGCTCATGGGCAAGATCGTCGACAGCTTCGGCAACATCCAGACGCTGAAACTCTTCGGCCGTCGGGCGCGCGAGGATGCCTACATGAGCGCGGCGGTGCGCGAGGCCAACGGGCTTTTCCATCGCCAGCAGCGGCTGCAGGTGGGGTTTTCGCTCTGTCTTTCCCTGCTTTCGATGGTCACCATCACCGCCACGGCGGCCATCGGCGTCTGGCTCTGGCAGCATGGCCGGCTCGAAGTCGGCGCTCTGGCGATGACGCTGGCGCTCGTCACCTCGCTCGGGCGCATGTCGGGCTGGGTGGCCTGGGAAATCGCCGGGATCATGGAGAACATCGGCATCGTCCAGGAGGGGATGGAGAGCATTGCCGTGCCTTTGCAGATGCAGGACGCGCCCGATGCGAAGGACATCGAATTCCGCCACGGCGAAATCCGCTTCGAGAACGTGTCCTTCGGCTACGATCCGCGCCTGCCGGTGCTCAACGACATATCCCTGACCATCCGCCCCGGCGAAAAGGTCGGCCTCGTCGGCCGCTCCGGCGCCGGGAAATCGACGCTGGTGAACCTGCTTCTGCACTTCAGCCCGGTGACATCGGGCCGGATTACCGTCGACGGGCAGGATATCGCGGGCATCCGGCAGGAATCCTTGCGCCGCCATATCGCGATGGTGACGCAGGATACCTCGCTGCTGCATCGCTCGATCCGGGAGAACATCGTCTACGGCAGGCCGGAGGCCGGCGAGTCCGAAATCCTCGCCGCGATCGAGCGCGCCAAGGCAACGGAATTCGTTCACGGACTGGCGGACTGGCAGCAGCGGCGGGGCCTCGACGCCCATGTCGGCGAACGCGGCGTGAAGCTTTCCGGCGGGCAGCGCCAGCGGATCGCCATCGCCCGCGTGATCCTGAAGGACGCGCCGATCCTCGTACTGGACGAGGCCACCTCGGCGCTCGATTCCGAGGTCGAAGCCGCCATCCAGGAAAGCCTTTCGACGCTGATGGGCGGCAAGACCGTGATCGCGATCGCGCACCGCCTCTCGACGCTGCAGATCATGGACCGGTTGGTCGTGCTCGATGAGGGCCGCATTCTCGAACATGGCACGCATGGCGAGTTGCTCGCGAAGGGCGGGCTCTATGCCGATCTGTGGGCGCGCCAGTCCGGCGGCTTCATCGTCGAGCCCAAGGCGCGAACCGCAGACCCGGCCTGACAATACTGTCCTTGTTGCCAGCGTGGCGCGTTCCCGCGAGGGGCACGCATGATCGGTGCCGTCAGTCCGCCAGCCGGAAGGCGCCATCCGGTTGGTGCTGGACAAAAAGAGCGAGGCGATACCGGTGGTCGACGGCATCGCGCAGGGCCGGCGCCAGGATCGACCTGAAGCCGTCGAGGTCGCGATCGCACGTGGCGATGCGCCCCGTCAGGGAGAAGTGCGGCCGGAACTCGTCGAGCACGAAGGGATAGCCGAAGGCATCGAGCAGCGCCTGCTGGCGGGGCGTGAGGCGATCCGGCGCGCGACGGGCGATCTCCTCCCGCGTGAGCGGGGCGCGGAAGCGATCCAGCCCGGTGACGACATCGCGCTCCAGCGCGGCCAGTGCCTCCGGAATACCGTCCGGTTCAAGGCAGAGGAACCCCGTTTCCTCTCCCACAACCGGCCGGCTCCTGACCTGGAGGGCCCCGAGGGAGAAGGGTGGATGGTCGCGCCGCATTTCATGCACGGCCTCCACAAGATCCTGCGGTTCGTGCCCCTGCGCGAGCCGGAACGGCGCCTTCACCGTCATATGGAAACCGTAACGGCGGGCTTCGGCCGTCATGCGTGCAAGAGCCTCGGCATCCAGCCCGTCAGGAACAGGCTGCCGGAGCGTTTCCCCGGTCGCCGCGTCATAACCCAGCAACGCCGAACCCGTCCGCCAGAGCAGAGTCTGCGGTTCGGGGATGAGATAGAGAGCGTAACGAAAGGCTCCGGCGATCATCCGATAGACACCCTCTTCACTGCGCGCAGATGCGGATGACCTCCGACAGGCGCGCGGCCGCAAGATCGGGCGCCCCGTTGTTGGCGATCACGATATCGGCGCGGAACGTCTCCGCATAGGCGGCATTGCGCGCCATCCGTGCTTCGCGCATCGCCGGATTTTCCCGTC
>JAVTWI010000113.1:0-2601 GCA_032229845.1 Rhabdaerophilum sp. | reverse complement strand
GAAATGGCGACAAATCGCCCGGTGTTATCGGAGCATTAACCCTAACAATCCATGATTGCGCGATCGAGGCTGTGTGGTCGGAGTCGCGTTCTTCATGTTCATTCGGATGCCGGTTCAGGGGCCTTTTGCCAATTCTGACGCTCGATTGGCCCTGATGATTCGTTCAGAAAGCGGAACGCGGCTGATCGCGTTCGGCAGTCGAACCGTGGTCGCGCTCATTCTGCTCGCGGCGCTCTTTTTCGCCTGGTTTCTGGTCGCCTCGTTCTATCTCGTGATGCGCGACGATTTCGTGGCTGCCTATTTTACCGGTCAGCGGCGCGACGTTCACGCCTACGAAAGCCGCATCCTCGAACTGCGCTCGCGCATCGACCGCATCACCGCGCGTCAACTGCTCAATCAGGATACGATCGAGGATCGCGTCTCGACGCTCGTGGCGCGGCAGGCCGAGATCGAAGCGCGGCAGATCATGGTCTCCGAGCTGGCCGCCAAGGCCGAAACGACCGGCGTCGCCCTGCCGCAGACCTTTACGGTCGCATCCGAAACACCCGCGACCACCGGCAGTTCTCCCCTCTCCTTCGCGCCGATCAAGGGCAAGCCGCAGCCGCTGCCGCCGACGGCGCCGCAGCGCCTTGGCATGATGGCGCCGGCGATCACGCCGCCGAACGCCGCCCTCCCGCGCGGGCCGATGGAAAGCGTCGTTGCCGAAGTCGAGCGGCGCTCGGTCTCGCTTGAACAAGCGCAGAAAGCCTACATCGCCCAACTCGGCGAGGTAGCCGAAAAGGAAATCGCCCGCAGTAAGACCGCGGTCGCGGCGCTTGGCATCGACCCGTCGCGGTTCGGCAAGAAGATCTTCGAGGCCACGTCTCCCGCTGTCGCGCCAAGCCTCGACGAATTCACCCTGCGCGACGTCTCTGGGCAATCGGCGATGGGCGGCCCGCTCCTGCCGCTCCCGGCGCGGACCGACACCTTCGACATGACCATCGGCCGGGTCGAGGCGACCCTTGAAAACGCAATCAAGGCCCGCGCCGTGTTCCGCACGCTGCCGATCGGCCGGCCCATCAGCGACAAGCACGAATTGTCGTCCGGTTTCGGGGCCCGGCTCGATCCGTTTACGCGGTCGCTGGCCCAGCATTCCGGCCTCGACTTCCGGGCCCCTCCCGGAACGAACATCAAAGCTGTCGCGCCCGGCAAGGTGATCGAGGCGGGCTATAACGGCGGCTACGGTCGCATGGTCGAGATCGACCACGGCCACGGCATCACGACGCGCTATGCGCATATGTCGTCGATTTCCGTTTCGGAGGGCCAGCGCGTCGAGAAGGGAACGGTCATCGGCCATGTCGGCTCGACCGGCCGCTCGACCGGCCCGCACCTCCATTACGAGGTGCGCATCGACGACGACGCGACCGACCCGATGCGCTTCGTGAAGGCCGAGCGATTGTTGGCGACCAACTAAGGCCGCGTACGTCCCGAGCAAACCCAAACGGGCGCCGGGCGGTCAGCCCCACCCTCGCGGAACCGGTGAGCCATGCAAACCCGGCGCGAGCGGAATAAACTAATCGATATCCTCGACGACGGTATCGCCGCCGCCATGCACCCGCTGCGCCAGCGCGGCCTCGATGAAGGCATCGAGGTCGCCGTCGAGCACTTCCTGCGGCGTTCCAGAGGTGACGCCGGTGCGCAGGTCCTTCACAAGCTGATAGGGCTGGAGCACGTAGGAGCGGATCTGGTGGCCCCAGCCGATATCGGTCTTGTTGGCCTGCTCGGCCATCGCCGCTTCCTCGCGCTTCTTCAGTTCGAGTTCGTAGAGGCGCGCGCGCAGCATCTTCCAGGCGAGTTCGCGGTTCTGGTGCTGCGAACGCGAGGTCTGGCTCATGACCATGATGCCGGTCGGGATATGGACGAGGCGGACGGCGGATTCGACCTTGTTGACGTTCTGCCCGCCCGCGCCCTGTGCGCGCATCAGGTCGATACGGACATCGCTCTCGTTGAGGTTGACCTGAATGGAATCGTCGACCACCGGATAAACCTGCACCGAAGCGAAGGAGGTATGCCGCCGCGCGTTCGAATCGAACGGCGAGATGCGCACGAGGCGGTGCACGCCACCTTCCGTCTTGGCCCAGCCGTAGGCGTTGCGGCCCTTGAGCAGCAGCGTCGCGGATTTGATGCCGGCCTCTTCGCCGTCCGAGATCTCCATGACCTCGACCTTGAAGCCCGCCCGCTCGGCCCAGCGCGTGTACATGCGCAGGAGCATCGAGGCCCAGTCCTGGCTCTCGGTGCCGCCGGCGCCGGAATGAACTTCGAGGTAGGTGTCGTTGCCATCCGCCTCGCCCGAGAGCAGTGCCTCGACCTGGCGCTTCGCGGCCTCGGCCTCGACGGCGCGGATCTGCTCCTCGCCCTCGGCGATGGTGGCGGAATCGTTCTCCATCTCGCCAAGCTCGATCAGCGTCTTGGCGTCATCGAGATCGCGTTCGAGCTTGAGGATGCCGTTGAGCCGATCCTCAAGGTCGGAGCGTTCGCGGGTGATCTTCTGCGCGGTGGCCGAATCGCTCCAGAAATCCGGATGCTCGACCCGGGCATTCAGCTCCTGGAGGCGTTTCTGGG
>JAVTWI010000112.1:5305-14401 GCA_032229845.1 Rhabdaerophilum sp. | reverse complement strand
GCCTGCTTCGTGACGCAACCTGCGCTGACGGTGCAGATTCAGGAGCTTGAAACCCAGCTCGGCACCCGGCTGATCGAGCGCGGACGACGGGGGGCGACGCTCACCGAGGCCGGGCAGAGGATCGCCGAGCGGGCGCGCAAGCTGCTGCTCGATGCCGAGGACCTCGTGCAGGCAGCGCAGGCAACCGCAGCCCCGCTCAGCGGCCGGTTGCGGCTCGGCATCATTCCCACGGTTGCGCCGTATCTGCTGCCGACGCTGCTGCCCTTCCTGCGCCAGCGCTATCCGGACCTCGACCTGCATGTCCGCGAGACGCAGACCGCGGTCCTGCTCGACGAGATCGCCAGCGCACAGATCGACGTGATGCTCGCGGCCCTGCCGATTGCGCATCCGGACCTTGAAAGCCTCGCGCTGTTCGAGGATCGTTTCGTGCTGGCGACGCCGCTCCACCACGAAGCGGAAGGCCGGGTCGTGTTGTCGGAGGACTGGCTCCGGCGCGAGCCGCTGCTACTGCTCGAGGAAGGCCATTGCTTCCGTGATCAGGCGATCCGCTACTGCGCGCTGCGGCAGGTGAGTGGCTACAATACGCTCGGCGCCTCAAGTTTCGCCACCATCATGCGCATGGTCGCCAATGGGCTCGGCATGACGCTGCTGCCGGAAATCGCCGTGGCGGCCGAGGCGCGCAGCGACGACATCCGCATCCTGCGCCTCGAAGAGCCGGAGCCGAGCCGGGTCCTCGGCCTGCTCTGGCGGCGCGAGAGCCCGCGCCATGCCGATATCCGGGCACTGGCCGACGCGGTCGCCGGCGCCCGGTTCGGAATGGCCGACGGCGCACCCCTTTCCTAGATCACGCTGCGTTTTGACGGAACCGTCAAAACGCAGGCAACGTGATCGATATCAACAAGCTAGAGCATGCTTTTTGCGATTAACCGGCTACCACTTAATCGCAGCATGCCCTAGGCGTTCGGCCGGGCGAACATCGCCTCCATCTCGCGGCGGACTTTGACGGCGCTGTCCTCGGGGTCGTAGTCCACGTCGGCCCAGGTGAGGCGCTGACCTTCGGCGATATCGTTCTTCAGGCGCACCTGATGCGCAAGGCCGAGCGGGAGATAGCCCTTTTCCAGCGAATCCTTAGCCGGGGTCTGCTTGCCCCAGACGCAGAAGCCGCCCTCGCCGTCGAGCATCTCGCCGGCCTTGAGGGCGCGCTTGGCGGTGGCGATGACGTCCGAATTGAAGCAGATCGGCGCGCCGGTCGGTTCCTTGCGCAGGGCCGCGCTTGCGACCGAAATCCCCAGTTCGAGGCCGATCATATGCGTCGGTCGGTAGAGCGCAGAGTATTTCCCGGACTTGTCGGGCAGGCAGTTGTATTCGCGGATGCACTGCTGCGAATAGGCGCTCTCGCTCTCGAACACGACATAGACGCCCATGACGAGGTTATGCGGCACCTCGGTGCCATCGCGATAGACCGAGGAGGTCACCTCGGTCACGCCCTTGCCGGAGAGCACGCCGCCGTCCGCGCGCGGTTTGCAGATATCGGCGTGCTCGAACCGCGTCGCGGGCGGGAACGAGAGCCCCTCCGGCTGAGAATGCAGACCCGTCGCGTTGCAGACCGCCGTCATCTCGATCCCGGACTTGGTGCCGTCGACGAAGGAGTTGAACATCTTCGGGTTGATGGCGGCGCGGTTCTCGATCTTGAGATATTTGGCGAGAATGTCCCACACCGTATCCGGCGTCGACTGGTGATAGGTCGGGTGGTAGCGCGTGCCCTTGCCGGCCGCGACGACGTTGAAGCCGTTCGCCCGCGCCCAATCGACCTGCTCACAGATCATCGCCGGCTGGTCGCCCCAGGCAAGCGAATAAACGACGCCCGCCTCGCGCGCCTGCCGCGCAAGCAACGGTCCGGCGACCGCATCGGCCTCGACATTGACCATCACGATGTGCTTGCCATTGCGGATCGCATATTGGCAGAGGCGGATGCCGGTCTTGGGATCGCCCGTCGCCTCGATGATCACCTCGATCGCCGGGTGGCGGATCATCGCCTCCGCGTCTTCCGTCACCAGTGTCTTGCCGGTTTTCAGCGCGTCGTCATAGGAGGTCGCGTCGAAGCGGTCCGCGGGCCAGCACGCCATCGCCAGTTGCGAGCGGGCGCGCGCAACGTTGAGATCCGCCACCGCGACGATGTGGATGCCGGCCGTCAGCCGGGCCTGACTGAGATACATCGTGCCGAATTTTCCGGCCCCGACGATGCCGACCGTCACCGGCCGCCCGGCGGCCTCGCGCTCAAGGAGCATTCTATGCAAGTTCATTGCTCAACCTCTGGAGTTTCCTCGGATACGGGCCGTTCCCGCCGGCTCTTCCGCGCTATCGTAGCCACGTTCGGCGCCGATTCGAAACGGGTATCGCGCGGATCGAAGAAGGGTTGAGTTGCCGCCCCGGCCATGACATGCGATAGCCTCGGTCGTCGCGCCGATTGTCGTTGTTCCTCAGACCGTTCGATTGCCCATGATCCGCGTTCCCGCCCTGCTCCTCTGCCTCGTGCTGCCCTTGATCGCCGGATTCTGGGCGTTCATGGGCCGGCCGATCGCCGTTCCCGGTCAGGTCGCGATCGGCGATCCGCCGATCCATTGCGTCTCCTTCGCGCCGTTCCGCGACGGCCAGAGCCCGTTCGACGTCACGACCCGCATCCCCTACGAGCAGGTCGAGGAAGACATGAAGGCGATCCGCAAGGTCACGGACTGCGTGCGCACCTACGCGACCGATTTCGGCGGGCAATATGTCCCGCCCATCGCGCGCCAACTCGACATGAAGGTCTATCTCGGCATCTGGATCGGCGACGACGAGATGCGCAACCGCGTGCAGGTGGAAACGGCGGTCGCCTTCGCCAACCGCTACCCCGAGACGATCCGCGCCGTGATCGTCGGCAACGAGGTGCTGCTGCGCCGCGACCAGTCGCCGGCGGTGCTGGCCGATTTCATCAAGGAGGTGAAATCCCGCGTGCCGGTGCCGGTCACTTACGCCGACGTCTGGGAGTTCTGGCTCAAGAACCGGGAACTTGCCGATCTCGTCGATTTCGTCACCATCCACACGCTGCCGTACTGGGAGGATATCCCGATCGCCGCGGACAAGGCGGCCGCGCATATCGACGAGACCGTCAAAAACGTCCGCAAGAGCTTTCCGGGCAAGGAAATCCTGATCGGCGAGGTCGGCTGGCCGACCTTCGGGCGGATGCGCGAGAGCGCCCTGCCCTCGCTTTCCAATCAGGCGCGGCTGCTCAGCGACGTGACGCGCCTCGCCCGCGCCGGCGGCTACAAGTTCAACTGGATCGAGGTGATCGACCAGCCGTGGAAGCGGAAGTCCGAAGGCACGGTCGGCGGTTACTGGGGCCTGTTCGAGGCCGGCAAGGAAACGCCGAAATACATGCCCGGCCAGCCGGTTTCCGACCATCCGCACTGGAAGGCACAGGCCGGGCTGGGGCTCGCGTTCGCTGCCCTGCTGTTCGGCGTCGCCTTCGCGACCGCGCGGAAAAACAACACCGGCGGCGCCGCGCGCTGGTTGCCGGTCGCGGCCATCGCGTTCGCCGGCGGGTCGCTTGTCGGGCTGATGACCGAGAAGCTCATCCTCGAAAGCCTGACCGCGCTCGACTGGACGTTTTCCTCGCTGCGGGTCGTCGCCATGGTCACGATCGCGATCGCGGGGGTTATCGCCATCATGGCGGACCTGCCGGCGCCGGACCTCATCCGCCTCGCCCGGCTTAGGGAAGCGCCCTCGCCCCGTGCTGTTCTCGTGCTCGATGCCTTGCTGGCCATCTTCCTGTTCTTCGCGCTGCAGGCCGCGCTGGCGATGGCGTTCGATCCGCGCTACCGCGATTTTCCGGCCGCGACGCTGACAATCGGCGCCGTGCCGCTGCTGCTGATGGTTTTCCGCCGCGGCGGGTTCGACCTGACGGCGACGACGCGCTGGCTCGCGGCGGGTCTCGCGGCCACGGCCCTGTTCATCGCCTTTCGCGAGGGATACGAGAACTGGCAGGCGCTGTGGTTCGTGGCAACACTCGCCGGCGGCGCGGCGCTGCTAGCGAGCCGGCAGGCGGATCACGAAGCCAAGCAATAGAAGCGCACCGGCGCCGGAAGCCAGATCCGCCTGATAGAGCACCAGCCCGGCGGCAATGGCGAGGCAGGCGATGGCCGTAAGCCCGGCCAGCGGGCGGATGATCGCCGCGAATGTCACCGCGAGCACACCCCAGCCGACCAGCGGATTGCGCAGTACCAACGACATCTGGCCACGCAGGGTGCAGATCCAGTTCCTCGGATCGCCGTCGCAAAAGGTGCGGACGCTGTCGCTGTCGATATAAAGGTATCGCAGCGCCATCGACGCCGCGATCACCACAACCGCTGCCGCGAAGAAGCGCGGCAGCATATGCCGTTGCGTCAGCGCGAGCATCAACCGCTCTTACGCACGGGTTCGGCTTCGTTTGCCGAGCTGACGATCGGCGCCGGGCCGACCTGGATCGGCGCGGGCCAGACGCCCAGGATGACCGGCAGGTTCTGCGTTTCAGCCGGCACGGCCTCGCCAACGACAGCCGGCACGAGGCCGGTCTGCGGCAGGCGTTCCATCAGCGCGAGCACGACCGCGAAGACGAACGGCAGGCTTTGCACCACCATCACGAGAGCGAACAGCGAGAGTTCGCGGATCTGCGTGTAGTTGGTCATGTGGACGAGCAGCGCCGAGCCGAGCAGCAGCGAGCCGATCACCGCTTCCTCGCGGGCGGGGAACGCGTCCTTCGCCTGCGCCTTGCCGCCTTTGTCGGTGCGGTTGAAAACGAGGTGGCGCATCTTCAGCGACGAGCCAACGGCCTTGGCGATGGTCCACTGCAGCGACATGTGGCCGACGAGCGCCAGCGCCATGTCCTTCGGCGCCATGCCGACGCAGCGACGATAGAGCATCGCGAAGTGCAGGAACGACACGCCGAGCATGATGAGAATCGGCAGCGTCAGGATCTTGTCCGGCACCGCAATCGAGGCGAACACCACCACCGGGGTCCAGACGATGTTAAGGAGCGCGATCAGCACGCCGACCGCCTCGTTGCCCATCCACGACAGCCAGCCGGCCGCGAACACGCCGCGCTGCTGCGCCGTGAGTTCGTTGTCGCGCGAGAACAGGGCGCGCCAGTGCTTGTGAACGATCTGCATGCCGCCCGAAGCCCAGCGATGGCGCTGCTTCTTGTAGTCGCGGAAGGTGTTCGGCAGCAGACCGTGGCCATAGCGGCGGTTGGTGTAGTGCTGGCGCCAGCCCTTCTCGAGAATGGTCAGGCCGAGATCGGTATCCTCGCAGATCGTGTCGTCCGACCAGCCGCCAGCCTCCGCGATCGCCTTGCGGCGGACTAGGCACATCGTGCCGTGCGTGATGATGGCGTTGGCCTCGTTGCGCGAGACCATGCCGATATCGAAGAAGCCGGCATATTCGTTGTTCATCGCGCGGTGCATCACCGACCGGTCGGCGTCGCGATGGTCCTGCGGCGCCTGCACGAGGCCCACGCCGGGGTCCGAGAACGCCGGAACGAGATCCTTCAGCCAATCCGGGTCGAGCACGTAATCCGCGTCGATCACGCCGATGATCTCGGCCTCCGGCGCGGTGTGCTCCAGCGCGATGTTGAGCGCGCAGGCCTTGAAGCCGGCGATCTTGCCCGCGTTGACGAACTTGAAGCGGCTGCCCAGCTGACGGCAGTGCTCCTCGACCGGCATCCACATCGCCGGATCGGGCGTGTTGTTGACCAGCACGACGCACTCGAAATCCGGGTAGTTGAGCGCGGCGACGGAGTTCAGCGTCTCCTTGAGCATCTCGGCCGGCTCGCGGCAGGCCGGGATATGGATCGACACCTTCGGCATCGTCCCGGTCTGGGCGAGCTTGCCCGGCGTCAGCAGGCGGCGCGGCGAACGGCCGAGCCAGAACTGCGCGGTTTCCGTGACAAGATTGAGCGCGACCAGCATCAGCGGCACCAGCAGCACCAGGCCGACCAGATAGGCGATGGTGGCGCCGACCACGAGGTAGTGGTCGGTCCAGTAGCGCATCACCCAGGCGATCCAGGCGCCGACGACGTTGCCGGCGACGGCGAGCACGATGCCCTGCCCCAGCGTCAGGCGTGCCGGGGTGAGGCCCTGGCGGATCATCAGCGCCATTGCCAGCAGGAAGCCGAGGACAACGGCGACGGTTCCCGCCATGCGGTGGCTCTTGTCGACGATCGGGCCGGTCCAGTCGAACTTCATCTCGCGGGCGGTGTTGAGCGCGCCCCAGTACGGACCCACGCCGCCTTCGAAGGTCTTCCACGGCTGGTCGTAGGCTTCGATGACGTTGTAGTCGATGTTGAGCGCCTCGGCGCGGACCGCGAAATCGCGGATGATCTGCGCCTGTTCGAGGCGGCCCGGCACCGCGCCATGGCGGTTGTAGCCTGCGCTCGGCCAGCCGAACTCCGAGATCACGATGTGCTTGTTCGGATAGGCGGCCTTGACCTTGTTGTAGATCTCGATGGTGCTGTCCACCGCGCGCGTCGCGTCCGTGCCTTCCCAGTACGGCAGCACGTGGATCGCGATGAAGTCGACCGCGTTGGCGAGTTCCGGGTAATCGAGCCAGACGTTGTAGATTTCACCGGTGGAGAGCGGAACCCGGCCGCCGGTCGCGGCGCGGACCTCGCGGATCACCTTGATCAGGCGGTCGACGGTGACGCGCTCGATCGCCTTCTTTTCCTTCGAGGCGAGCGCGGCCTTTTCCGTTTCCGTCAGCGTCTCGCCGCGCAGCAGCGGCACGTCGGCACGGACGTTCAATTCGTTACCGACATAGATGCCGTTGACGTTCGCGTGCGTCCTGGCGAGCGCGATCACGCTCTCGAGTTCGCGGCTGTTGCGCTCCGGGTTGCTGTCCAACCAGGCGCCGACCGTGACCTTGAGGCCGAACTCGGCCGCTGCGCCCGGAACGAGATCGCTGCCTTCCGTCGAGGTATAGGTACGGACCGCCCGGGTGACCGGCGCCAGTGCCCGCATGTCGGCGCGCAGCTGTTCGACCGTCGGCGCGTAGCCGTCGCCGCGCTCGCGCTTCTTGCCCTCGAAGGCCGTGTAGGAGAGGCTCGGCAGCTTGCCGTAGAAGTCGGCGGCGGTGCGCTGATCCTGCATCCACAGCCAGAGGCCGGCATGAACGGCGCCGACCACCATTGCGATGACGAGCGCCAGGCGAAGGAAAAGTCGGGAAAGGCGATGAGTACTCACGGTGAGCGTCGCTTCGGTCCATGTTGACATTATGTCCCGGTCGGATTGGCCGGAACATCGGCTATCCTGCAGTGCAGCAAAACAGCCTTTGGTGACGCTATGCCATGCCGAACCCGACTGGCAGATGAACAAAACCCGCCAAATCAAAAAAAGGCTCCGGCACAGCGGTTCCCAGCAAATCCGGAAAGCAACTTCGATGCCATGCCGGTATGCGTAATGCTGCGAGCGGCCATGCGAAGTTGATTGGTCGGCTTTCTCTTGGTCGTCCGTGGCGCGCGCGGCGCGACTTGCGGGACGGCCAAGAAGAGCAAAGTCTTCGGCCTGTTTGTTTCTTGAAGACAAGGTATCGGCGCAGGCTGCGCGAGCGGTGCCTTAGCGGATCACGATCCGGCAAAGAACGAGCAACGCGAATCCCGCCAGCGCCTGGACGAACGCCGTTCCGGTGATCCAGCGCAGGCCCTGATGTGCCCGAAGCCCTGATTGCTGGCAGGTGAGCCAGAAGAAACCGTCATTGATGTGCGGCAGCGCCATCGCCCCGGTCGAGACCGCGAGCGCAGCGAGCGCCCGGCCGGCCGGATCGTCGAGGCCGAGCGGCCCGAGGACGGGAATGACGAGCCCGGCGGCCGTGATCGTCGCCGTCAGAGGCGATCCCTGCAGCGCGCGGCCGACCAGCGCGAGCGCGAAGGGAATGGCGAGACCGAGGCCCGGCGGCAGCACGCCGATGTGCTCGATGACGAGATTGGCGAGACCATCCGTATGCAGCACCATCTGCAGGCCGCCGGCCGCGCCGACCGCGAACAGAATACCGGCCGAGGCCGCCAGCGCCCGGGCGATCACACCGCCCTCCTCCACCGCGCGCCTTGCGTGCCCCGCACCGGAAAACGCGAGCAGCGCCAGTGCGCCGGCGCCGAGCAGCATCACCGGCAGGCCGAGCCGAAGGATGCGTTCGCGGGCATTCGCGCCGCCCAGCGGCTCGGCCGGGTTCTGGCCGATCGCGTTGAGGACCAGCATCGCGATCAGGACCGCCATCGCGACGGCCAGCCCGACAGCGGCCATTCGGTTGGGGGCAGCATCCGGCAGATCGGCCGCCGAGGATTGATCCGGCACGTGTCGCGTCAGCCAGAACGCCAGCGCGATCTGGAGCAGCGCCAGCGGAATGCCGAGGCCGAGCGCCAGCCGCCAGTCGCCGCCGAGGATCGCGAGCGCCGCGATCGGCAGCGGCGCGGGAACAACCGCGCCCTGCATCGCGGTGACGATCATCGAGGAGCGCAGCGCAAGCCGGGTCCTTGCGCCTTCGATCAGGCCGAAGAGCGGCGCGAGAATCCCCAGCGCCGAGATCGCATTGCCGCCCAGCCCTGCGAGCGCGGCGCCGGCATGGAGCACGAACGCCCTGCCCTGTTCCGATAGCTTCGACCGCCATTGCGCGAGCGCGCCCGAACTCGCTGCGAGATGCGCCACGATCACGCCGGCGACGATGGCGGAGCCGGCCGCGCCGAGCGTCTGGGTGAAGCCGCTCTGGAAGTTCCGCGCGATCCAGGTGAGATCGGTGCCGGTCGCGATCCCGAAGCCGGCGGCGGCCACCATCGGCAGCAGGAACGGCAGGATGCGGAACCGGGACGCAAGGACGCCGACGAGCACCACGAGGGCGACAACAATGACGGCTCTCAGTTCGTGCACGCGCAACTCCCGGCTCAGGCGCCCGGCTCTTAGCATCGACCGGCAGGCGGTTGAAGTCCGGGTTATTGAAGAGGCACACGAAAACCCATAGACCGGAATGCGATCATCGGAAGAATGTCATGCGAATTCCCCGCCTGCTCCTCGTCCTCGCCGGCTTTCTCGGCGCGCT
>JAVTWI010000112.1:0-5205 GCA_032229845.1 Rhabdaerophilum sp. | reverse complement strand
AGACCTTGGCCTGATCCAGACGCGAGGTCGCGACCTCGTGATGCCGAATGGCGAGGTTTTCCTCGTCAAGGGTATCGGCCTCGGCAACTGGCTGGTGCCGGAAGGCTATATGTTCAAGTTCAAGAAGGCCCGCTCGCCGCGCGAGATTGAACGGCTGATCGAACGTGCCATCGGCAAGGAGGATGCCGGGCGCTTCTGGGAGCGGTTCCGCGAGAACTACGTCGGCGAGGAGGATGTCGCCTTCCTTGCCGGCGCCGGCTTCAACACCCTGCGCGTGCCGCTGCACTACAAGCTGTTCATGACCGAGCCGACGACGACCCGTGCCGATGCGCCGGTCAACTTCGAGGGGCCCGGCTGGGCGCTGCTCGACCGTTTCGTTGGCTGGAGCCGCAAACACGGCCTCCGCGTCATCCTCGACCTGCACGCCGCGCCGGGCGGGCAGACCGGCATCAACCACGACGACGGCACCGGCTTTCCGCTGATGTTCTATGTCCGGCGCGACTGGCAGCGGACGATCGAACTCTGGAAGGAAATCGCCCGTCGCTATCGCGACGAGCCGGCGATCCTCGCCTACGAACTGCTCAACGAGCCGATCTCGACCTATCACGACGAGGACCTGCTCAATCCGCTGCTCGAACCCTTCTACCGCGAGGCAACGGCGGCGATCCGCGCCATCGACCCGAAGCGGATCATCATTCTCGCCGGCGCGCAATGGGACCAGAATCTGCGCGTTTTCGGCCCGCCGTTCGCGGAGAACCTCGTCTATGTCTACCACCAGTTCTGGTCGTCGACGCGGCAGGACGCGGTGCAGGAATACGTCAATTTCTCGCTGCGCAACAACGTTCCGGTGCTGCTCGGCGAAGCGGGCGAGTTCAACAACCGTTGGAACCACGAATACCGGCTGCTCAACGAGCGCAACCGGATGGGCTGGTCCTACTGGACCTACAAGAACCTCGCTTCGCCGACGACCATCGCCTCTATCCGCCCTCCGGCGGGCTGGGACAAGATCATGGCGCTGGCGGCCATGGCCGATCCCGACCTCGAAAAGGCCGGCCTCACGCGGAGCGAGGCGCGGACTATCCTCGACGCCTATCTGGAAGCGATCCGCTTCCGCCATGTCGAGATCCGCCCCTGCTACCTGCGCTCGCTGGGCCTCGCGCCCGATCTTGAGGAAGCCTGCGCCGCGCAAAAGCGGGCCGGAACCGGCGATTGACCCTTTCCGTCAATCCACGGTTCATCACTGCGGCCGTATGAGACTGTGGTCGTCGCTGCGGTGTCGAGAAGGCGCTTCTTGACTTTGCGCGCAAGCGCGGGTTTTGGAGGGCGCGGGATCGTCCCACGTCGCGTGATTGAGGAAACCGGCCGGGCCCTGCCTGGCCGTCGAGGGAAACTGGATTGGTGACGACCCGTATCGGCCATGTCAGCGTTTTCGTCATCATGACGGCCCTCCTGCTGTGGCCGGCATTCTGGAACGGCGCACCGCTGTTCTACTACGACAGCGTCGATTATCTCGTTCAGCCCTTCACCGGCGAGATGCCGGTGTTCCGCACCGCCCCTTATGGCTGGTTCCAATGGCTCGCTCGGCTCGGCGGCAATCCGTGGCCGACGATCGTCGCGCAGGCGGCCATGGTCACGGGGATCGTCTGGCTGTCGGTCGATGCGCTGGTGCCGGGTCTCAACCGCCTCTGGCTTCTGGCCGGTGTCGCGGTCCTGAGCTGGCTGACCGGACTGTCCTGGTATGTCAGTCAGGTGATGGCGGATTCGCTGACCGGCGCGGTGTTTCTCGGCGCGGTCGCGCTGGCCTGCGGCCAACGGCTTCCGCTGGTGCCGCGCATCCTTCTCATGGTCCTGACCGCACTCGGCATGGCCTTCCATGTCAGCCATATCGCGGTGATCTGCGGCCTTGTCCTCTGCGTTCTCGCGGCGCGGCTCGCGAGCCTTCGTGTTCCGTCGCTGCGGTTCATCCGGGCGCGCGATCTGGTTCTGACGCTGGCGCTTTCGGTCACGACGGCGGTTTTCGCCAACTACGCGACCACGGGCCGCGTGTTCCTGCTGCAGAACGCCGCCAATCTCCGTCTCGCCCTCCTGATCGAGACTGGCCTCGTCAAGGACTATCTCGACGAAGTCTGTCCGCAGAACCAGCGCATCTCTCACCTCTGCCCCTACCGCAAGACGCTGCCGACAACGGCCAACGCCTATCTGTGGAACACCTTCGGCCCGTTCCACGATCTCGGCGGCTGGAAAAGCGAGCTTCACAAGCAGGAAGCAGCGACCATCGTCGGCGAAATCCTGCGGCGCTACCCCGGCGAGACCGCAGCGCGCCTCGGCACGGCCGCTTTCCGCCAGTTCGGCATGGTCGAGACCGGCGATGGCCTCCGGCCGATGTTCTGGCATCTCGAAAAGCCGATCGCCCGCTATTACCCCGGCTTCCTCGAAGAGTTCCGGCGCGCGCGCCAGCAGCACCACATCGAGTTCAGCCACTACGCTGTGCGCGACGATCTCGTCTACTGGCTCTCGCTCACCGGGATGATCGGCATCGCCCTTTTCGGCTGGCAGATGGGCAGCCGCGCCGTCCCCGGTGCGACGGCGCTGGTGTTCCTCATTCTCGTCGGCAACGCGGTCGTCTGCGGCGCGCTCTCCAACCCCAACCATCGTTATCAGGGGCGCATCGCCTGGCTGCCGCTGTTCGCGATGATGCTCGGCGCGGCAGAACTGGCACGACTTCGCCGCCGGGAAGGTCTTCTCGCGCAGGCCCAGACCAGTCTCGGGAGAGCCGATCTCGGGCTTTTGCCCTCGCCGGCACTTGCGCGCACATCGTCGAACACACGGCGGCAGGAGCGGGTTCGCGAAACGCCCTGAGCGTCCTGGCCCGCCTTATCCGAGCGCAACGGTTTCGAGACAGCGCCAATCGGCGATCGGGACGTCGTTGGCGGAATTCGTCAGCGCGACCCGGTCGAACCGGATGACACGTCCCTTCAGCAGGTCGCGGACTTCCGCCGCGCTGGCGACCTTGGCGGCCGGCTCGACAGCCCCGTAGAGCAGCGAGACATGCGGCATGAAATCACCGGGCTCCGCCGCACAGAGCCGGCAGGTTTCCATCCGCAAACGCAGCAGTTCCGGCGACGGCGCGAAGGCCGCGTAGAACGAGCGGAAATAGCTCAGGCCCGTCAGGATATCGGCGATCGGCAGCGAGAAAGCACCCGAGGCGGCCGCGATGATCTCCGTCATCGCGCGATCGGGCACGGGCGTCCGGGCGATATCGCCCAACAGCGTAAGATGGGGCTGGAAAAACGGCGTCCCGTGCCGGGCGGCCAACCGCGCCCCTTCGTCGGCCAGAAGAATCTCGTCTTCTTCCGATGGCAGGAGCCAGTAGGAGCGCAGGGGAGCTGTCATCAGGGTGTTACAAACCGATTGCACAAAGCGCGAGCTAACGATACATTTATTCCATAGCATCGAAATTTGGAATTCCAATTCCAAATATTCCATAACAACGATGCGGGAGGCAACGTTTTGACCACGGAGTCGCGGCAACCGCCGGGAGGCGGCGTCGGCATCGAGGTGCGTGACCTGCAGGTCGCCTATGGCGGCACCCGCGTGCTGCACGGCGTCAGCCTCGATTTCTCGCCCGGCAGTTTCACCGCCCTGCTTGGCTCGTCCGGCTGCGGCAAGACAACGCTTCTGCGTGCGCTGAGCGGCTTCGTGCCGGTCGAATCAGGCTCGATCCTGCTGGGTGGACAGGATATCGCCCGGCTTCCGCCCGAGAAGCGCGGCATGGCGATGGTCTTCCAGTCCTATGCGCTCTGGCCGCACATGACCGTCCACCAGAACATCGGTTACGGCCTCAGGCTGCGCGGCGCGAACCGGGCCGAGATCGACGCCAAGGTCCAGTCGGTGCTCTCGATCCTCGGTCTTTCCGGCTATCAGGATCGTAAGGTGACCGCGCTTTCCGGCGGCCAGCGCCAGCGCGTCGCGCTGGGGCGGGCGCTGGCGGTCGATCCGCCGGTGCTGCTGCTCGACGAGCCGCTCTCCAACCTCGACGCCAAGATCCGCCTCGCGATGCGCCACGAACTGAAGAGCCTGCATCGCCGCCTCGGCCTCACGGCCATCCACGTCACGCACGATCAGGAAGAGGCGATGACGATGGCGGACGAGATCGTCATCCTCGATGCCGGCCGCGTACTCCAGAAAGGTTCGCCCGAGGAGGTCTACCGCGCGCCGAATTCGCCGTTCGTCGCCTCGTTCCTCGGGCGGACAACGTCATTTCCGGCGAGGCCCGCACGGAAGGCCTTGCGACCGCCATCCGACTGCCGGGCGGCGGCGAAATGCGGATCGCGTCGCCCCGGCGCGTCGAGGGCGATTGCCTCATCCATTTCCGCGCCAACGCCGTGCATTTCGACGCCGGCAGCGCCCGCCCCGGCCTGCGCCTCGCGGGACGCATCACGCAATCGAGCTATCCCGGCGGCGTCTACCGCTACGAGGTCGAGACCCCGGCCGGGCGCTTCCTTGTCGATGACGACCGCCGCGCCAACCCCGGCGAAACGATCGACCTCCTTATTCCGGCGGAGGAGATGTACGTCTTCCCCGCCGGCGCGCCTTCCGCCTGAGCCGCCGGCGTTTCCCGACGGCCCTGTTGCCAACCGCGCTTTCCGGCCCTCCCCGCCCGGAAGCGCCCGATGGGAGAACCAAGCCGATGTCCATCCGAACGAATGCCCCCCGAATGAAGATCGCCTGGGCGCTCGCCGCCAGCCTGCTGCTTCCCGCTGCCGCCGACGCGCAGACGCTCAACGTCGCCACCGCCGGCGACCAGAACATGGTCGACTACATCAAGGACTATCTCGGACCGATGTTCGAGAAGGCCAATCCGGGCGTGAAGGTCGTCGCCGTCGGCACCGGGCCGGGCGATTCCGGCTCGCAGAAGATCTACGAGAAGCTTTCGGCCCAGAAGGGCGCGAATGCCGACAAATGGGATTTCGACGTGATCGTCGCCCATCAGAAAATGTCGGGCCAGATGGTCTCCGAGGGGCTGCTCGCGAAATACCGCGAGAAGATCGCAACGGGTTCGCTCGTCACCTCGTCCACGGCTTCGAACGCGCTCGGCACCAATGTCGACGGCTTCGTGATGCCTATGTTCCAGTCACAGACCGCGATCGCCTACCACCCGGACATGGTGAAGGCCCCGCCCGCGACCTACACCGAACTGCGTGA
>JAVTWI010000111.1:0-2616 GCA_032229845.1 Rhabdaerophilum sp. | reverse complement strand
GACTGCGGCCAGTGGCGGATCGCTTACAATAGCTGCCGCAACCGGCACTGTCCGAGGTGCCAGGGCGCGGCCGCGCGCGCCTGGCTTGCCGAGCGCGAGGGCGACCTACTGCCGGTCGGCTACTTCCATGTCGTGTTCACGCTGCCCGCCGAGTCCGCTCGTGTCGATCACGGCGCTTCCCCGAAACGGTCACGCCATCGCCGACATCAGCCGAAAATCGAAATCCCCATAGACATCGACTGTGGCCCGCGGGTTCCTGCATGAGAGGCTTTCGTACGCCTGCCGGCACCCGAAACCCTTCACCTTTCCGGTCATTCCGAACTGAGGCTCAATCTCCCAGAAGCGGCCTTTGCAATGAGGTCTCTGGCATCGATCACCGAATGCCCTCTTGCGACGAGAGCCTGGAATTCATCCGCATACGGATATGACGGCCCGGGTCTCTGCGAAGTGCTTCCGGTACTTCATTTCCGTGACGAAATGCTATCCGAGTGGCACCTGCATTTATGTCTCGCCACTCAAGATGAGTGTCAGGAATAAACTGAAACCTGTTCGGCGCTGGGACCAACTGCGGCGTCAAACAGATCCACTGGTCGCTTATGACAGCAACTGAGTGAAGGATCAGGTCTTCGCCGTGCGGCAGCCAACCAGAGACATGCCTGCTTTTGCCGCTTGGATCATTAGCTGCTTGGTCACCGCAATTGCGGTGACAGTCGTAGTGGACAAAGCCTGCCGCCAATAGATCCTCTGCGGGTGGCCGGTAAACAACCACTTGCGGCAGCGCGCTCACCTCCGCGTAGATGGCCGCTTCCTTTTCCGATGGTGGGAAAGCCATGGATTCCACATTTCGCCGGATTAGAGCTGCTAGATCACTGTCCATCACATCTCTCGCGGTCATCTGTTTATTGTCCTCGCGGGGCCGTTCAGCAACCCGCCTGTCGGCAATCGACCCCGTCACTATCTCTACATTGGCCAGGTCGGCCAATGGGAGAAGTGTTATGGGTATCTCACAACATGACCGGTCGCCAAAACTCGGCCTGCCTGGAATGCCGGTAAGCACGACGGCTCTAAATGAGCGCTCAAGGTCAAGCAAATCTGGCTAATTCGGTTTTTCCTGGATCGCGAAGGCAAGATGCGTGACTGGGCGCTGTTCGACCTTGCGATCGACAGCAAGCTTCGCGGTTGCGACCTTGTGAAAATGAAGATCGGTTCACTTGTATCTGGCCCGGCGATACGGAACCGATCAATGCTGATCCAGCAGAAGATCGGCCGACCTGTTCAGTTCGAGATAACCGCAGACACACGAGCAAGCCTACTCGCGTGGCTCGAACGCCGTGGTGGCAGGTGACCTGCCGCTGAGTTTTTCCTCCATCTGAGATTAGAGTCCGGTCCTTGATCGAAGGACGGACTGATGAAGAGAAAGCGGTTCACGGAAGAGCAGATCATCGCGGTTCTGCGCGAGCACGAGACAGGAGCGAAGGCGGGCGATCTGGCTCGCAAGCACGGGATCTCGGAGGCGACGCTGTATAACTGGAAGGCGAAGTATGGCGGCATGGAGGTGTCCGACGCCAAGCGGCTGAAGGCACTGGAAGACGAGAACGCCAAGCTGAAGAAGCTGCTCGCCGAGCAGATGTTGGAAGCCTCGGCACTGCGCGAGCTTCTGTCAAAAAAATGGTAGGGCCCGCCGCCAAGCGTGAAGCCGTCGCGCATCTGCAGTCCGTCATGGGTCTGTCGGAGCGTCGGGCCTGTTTCTTCGTCGGCGCCGATCGCAAGATGATCCGCTACCTGTTCCGGCGTCCGCCAGAGACGGAGTTGCGCGGCCGGCTGCGCGATCTGGCCAACGAGCGCCGGCGCTTCGGCTACCGGCGCCTGTTCATACTGCTCCGGCGCGAGGGCGAGGCGTCGGGGATCAACCGCATCTATCGCCTCTACCGCGAGGAAGGTCTGACGGTGCGTAAGCGCCGGGCACGCCGCCGCGCCGTGGGCACGCGGGCACCGATCCTGGTCGAAGCAAAGCCGAACGCACGCTGGTCGCTGGATTTTGTGCATGATCAGTTCGCCTGCGGCCGGCGCTTCCGCGTGCTCAACGTCGTCGACGATGTGACGCGCGAATGCCTGGCCGCAATCCCGGACACCTCGATCTCCGGCCGTCGGGTTGCCCGTGAACTGACGGAACTGATCACCCAGCGCGGCACGCCGGGCATGATCGTCTCCGACCACGGCACCGAGTTCACCTCGAACGCCATCCTCGCCTGGTCGAAGGATCACGAGATCAAATGGCACTACATCGCGCCCGGCAAGCCGATGCAGAACGGTTATGTCGAATCCTTCAACGGCCGGATGCGCGACGAGCTGTTGAACGAGAGCCTGTTCTTCGGCCTCGACCACGCCCGAAGCGCCATCGCCGAATGGCGTCAGGACTTCAACACCGCGAGGCCGCATTCCTCGCTCGGCTACCAGACCCCCGCAGCCTATGCCGAGGTCATCACCGCAACCGGCTCCGACGCTGTGCTGATGGAAGGCTCCGCGCCTCCGCCGGTTGCTTTCACCGCGCCTCAGGGCGTAACAAAAACGGCCGAGGCTCTAATCGCCAATGGATGACAGTTCAGTGGCAGGTCA
>JAVTWI010000110.1:0-14429 GCA_032229845.1 Rhabdaerophilum sp. | reverse complement strand
CGGAAAGCCTTCCTTGTTTTGCGGGAAGGTCTTGCTCAGAGCGGAATTCGATCTGATTGAATCAAGTCGTCCGCTCTGGCTTCTTGTCTTATCGCATTTTCTTCGATCAACCGGCATCCACTTGATCGGAAAATGCTCTAGCAGGCCGCCCTCCGGTGGCAGGGAGTTTCGACCCGATGCAGCCGGTTCCGGTTAATGACGAGGCGCCGCACCTCCTGATCGTCGACGACGACGACCGCATCCGCACCCTGCTCAACCGGTTCCTGACCGGGCAGGGCTATCGTGTTTCCACCGCCGACAATGCCGCCGAGGCCCGCGCCCGGCTCGAAGGGCTCGTCTTCGATCTCATCGTCCTCGACGTGATGATGCCCGGCGAGAGCGGGATCGAGTTCGCGAAGTATGTCCGGTCGCAATCGCCGGTGCCGATCCTGATGCTGACCGCCAGAGCCGAGCTCGAGGACCGGATTGCCGGGCTCCAGACGGGCGTCGACGATTACCTCACCAAGCCGTTCGATCCGCGCGAGCTTCTGCTGCGGATCAGCTCGATTCTCCGCCGCACCGCGCTGCCGCCGCCCGTTCCCGCGGGTAACGAGCCGGAAAGCGTGCGGTTCGGGCCGTTCGTCTTCCATCTCCAGCGCGGCGAGTTGCGACAGGGTGAGGAGCACATCCGCATCACGGAGCGCGAACGCGAAATCCTGCGTGTTCTTGCCTCCGGCCTGGGCGAAACCCTGCCGCGCGAGGCGCTGGCCGAGCATGGCGCCGCCTCCAACGAGCGGACGATCGACGTGCAGATCAACCGCCTGCGTCGCAAGATCGAAACCGATCCGTCGAACCCGCTCCATCTCCAGACCGTCCGCGGGATCGGCTACAAGCTGGTCATCGATCGATGAACACCCTTCGGGCGGTCGCGGCGGCTATCGGCCGGATGTTCGTGGCGATCGCCCGCGCGGTGGCCTTTGTCTCGCGGGCATTGTGGTCCGTGCTGAGCGCCATCTGGGGCGTTGTCGGCACGGTGTTCGGGCTTCTGGCGGGGCTGCCGGGTATCCGCTCCGTACTCGCGCAATTCCGGATGTGGGATCAGCGCGTCAGCCGCTGGCTCAACAGGGTGCTGCCGAAACGGCTCTACACCCGGGCCTTGATGATCATCATCGTGCCGATGGTGCTGCTGCAGGCGGTGGTGGCCTATGTGTTCATGGAGCGGCACTGGCAATCGGTGACGGCACGCCTTTCCGCCTCGCTTAGCCAGGATATTGCCGCGCTGATCGATTTCTACGAGCAGTTTCCGCAAGACGTCGAGGGGCGGCGGCTGGCGCAGATTGCCGAGAAGCGTCTCGGGCTCGATGTCGATTTCCTGCCGCTGGAGCCCCTGCCGCCGCCGCTGGAAAAGCCGTTCTTCGACATTCTCGATCAGGCCCTGTCCGCCGAACTGCGCACGCGCATCAAGCGTCCGTTCTGGCTCGATACGGTGGGGAGTTCCTCGGTGCTCGAAGTGCGCATCCTTCTCGACAGGGCGATGATGCGCGTCACGGCGCGGCGCAGCCAGGCCTATGCCTCGAATTCGCATATCTTTCTGGCCTGGATGGCCGGTTCATCGCTGGTGCTCATCGTGGTGTCGATCCTGTTGCTGCGCAACCAGATCCGGCCGATCCTGCGTCTGGCGGAGGCCGCCGAAGCTTTCGGCAAGGGCCGCGACGTGCAGTTCCGGCCGCGCGGCGCGCGCGAGGTGAGGCAGGCCGGCCTCGCCTTTCTCGAAATGAAGAACCGCATCGAGCGCGCCATCGAGCAGCGGACGACAATGCTCAACGGCGTCAGCCACGATCTCCGGACGATCCTGACGCGGTTCCGGCTTTCGCTCGCCTTCCAGCCGGATTCGCCCGAAACCGAGAACATGAAGCGCGACATCGACGAGATGAGCAAGATGCTCGAAGCCTATCTCGCCTTCGCGCGCGGCGAAGCCTCCGAAAGTCCGGCGCCGACCGATATCCGGCAATTGCTGGAGGATTTCCGCACCGACGCCGAACGCACCGGCCATATCGCGGCGCTGCAGGTCGAGGGCGATCCGGTCGTCAGCGTCCGGCCGCAGGCGTTCCGCCGGTTACTGGGCAATCTTGTTGCCAACGCCGCACGCTATGGCGACCATATCGAAATCCGCGCCGTCCACGACGACCGCTACCTGACCGTGACGGTCGACGACGACGGGCCCGGCATTCCCGAGGACATGCGGGAAGAGGTGTTCAAGCCGTTCCTCCGCCTCGATGCCGCGCGCAATCAGGACCATCCCGGCACCGGGCTCGGCCTCGCGATCGCGCGGGATATCGCGCGCGGGCACGGCGGCGATATCGTTCTGGAGGAATCCCCGCTCGGCGGTTTGCGCGCGCGGGTCAAGGTTCCGGCCTAGACAGCCGGGCTCAGAACAGCCGGCCTCCGTTGGGGACCGCGCGCTCGGGCATGACGAGCACGACCTCGCCATCGGCATCGGGAAAGCCGAGGGTGAGCACTTCCGACATGAACTTGCCGATCTGGCGCGGCGCGAAGTTCAACACCGCCGCGACCTGCCGGCCGAGCAGGGTTTCGGGGGTGTAATGCCGGGTGATCTGCGCCGAGGAGCGGCGGGTGCCGAGCGGCCCGAAATCGATCGTCAGCTTCCAGGCCGGCTTGCGCGCTTCGGGAAAGGCATCGACGGCGATGATCGTGCCGACGCGGATATCGACCGCCATGAACGCATCGAACGGGATGATAGGCGCGGGTTCGTTGGTCTTCATGCCAAGGCTCGATGCGGGAATTCAGGCGGCATCGCTCGCGGGGGGCGATTCCGACCCGCGCGCATGGCGGCGGCGCGCATCGCGGCTTGCCTCGCGGGCGGCGCGGCAAAAGCCTTGGAACGGGGCCATCAAGCGCTGCACGCCCTCGGCGCGGCGCAGCACCCATTCCCCGCGTTTCAGTTCGCGATCGAGCGCCGCCATCGTGCGCGGGAGTTCCTCGCCCTCATCGTCGAGGAAGACGGGGAAGATGCGGGCGAAAACCAGAATGGCACCCTGAAGGCGGAGGAAGCCGAGCGGCCCGTCGGTGTCGATATCGGCGGAGGCAAGGAGATAGCGCCAGGAATTGAGCGCCTGCGAATTGAGCGCGGCGAGGCCCATCACATCGCTGCGAAAGGCGCGGTGGATGTTACGCAATGCGGCCCGGTAGGGCTTGAGCGCATCGAAGCGGCGGATCATCAGGTCGAGCACGCGGTCCCGTGCCGGATCGGCAGCGAGATCTTCCGCGGGGTGTTCGAGAATCTGCCGGTCGATCCGGCGGATGAAGCCGCCGAGCATCGCGCCTTTCGAGGGGAAAAGATCGCGCAGGTCCGCCAGTGACATTTCCGCCTTGGTGGCGATTTCGTTGAGGGTGATGCTGTCCCAGCGCACTTCCGCAGCGAGTGTCATCAGCGCATCGACGGCGCGGGTCCGGGCGTCGGGGACAGCTTTCGTGACGGATTCTGCCTTGCGGGCCATGCTCGCCTCCTCGGTATCATCCCCGCGGAAAAGCCCGCGTTCCTTTCAAGGTAACGCCGAATGATGGCGGAGCAAGGGCCGCCGAAAATCGCCTGCGATCGTCGATCGTCCTCAACCGGCGAGGGGCTCAGCCGGCAAGCGCCTTGGCGCGGGCCTTTGCAGCCTTGACGGCGCGCGCCATCAGCGGCGAGAGGCCGTCGGGCGCCATCAGCACCTCAAGGGCTGCGGCTGTCGTTCCGCCCGGCGATGTCACGTTCTGGCGCAGTGTGGAGGGCGGTGTTGCCGCCTCCTGAAAGAGCAGTTCGCCGGCGCCCTCGATTGTCGCCCGCGCGAGCCGCATCGCGAGATCGGCGGGAAGGCCGACCTCCTCGCCGGCTTTCGCAAGCGCCTCGACGAGGTGGAAGACATAGGCCGGGCCCGAACCGGAGACGGCGGTGACGGCATCGATCAGCGCCTCGGATGCGATCCATTCGACGCGGCCGGTCGTCGCCAGCAGGGCCTGAACCGACGCCTTCTCGGCATCGTCCAGCGTGCTCGTCGCGTAAGCGCCGGTAATGCCGCGGCCGATTGCCGCCGGCGTGTTGGGCATGGCGCGGACCAGCTTGCGCAGGCCGGGCAGGCGCGCCTTGAGATCGGCGATGCTCTTGCCGGCGAGGATCGACACGAGAACGGTTTCCGGCGTGACATGCGGCGCCAGCGTCGCTGCGGCCGAATCGAGCATCTGCGGCTTGATGGCGAGCAAGACCAGTTTCGCCGCCGCCGGGCGGGTCGGGTTCAGCGTGAACCCCTGCCGCGCCGCATCGGCCCGCAGGGCGTCGGCGGGATGGGGATCGATGACATCGATCACCGAGGCCGGCCAGCCGGCCCGCAGCGCGCCCTGCAGCATGGCGCCGCCCATCTTGCCCGCGCCGAAAATGAGAAGCGGAACGAATTCGCTCATAACCGATCCTGTAAAAACCTGCGCCGAAAGGATCGCGGCCCGGGTTCGGACGCTCAGGCCTCTCCCGCCGTCTCGAAAATGGCCGTATCCAGCGCTTCCGATGCCGTCTTACCCGCCCAGACGACGAACTGGAAGGCCTGATAATAGCGCTCGCACGCCTCGACCGCGATCTTCATCGCCGCCTCGCACTGGTCGGGAGAGGGGTGCACACCGCCGGCGAGCAGCAACGAATGCCGGAACATCACGGCGTTGCCGCTGGTCCAGAAATCGAAGTGGCCGACCCACATCTGCTCGTTGAGCTTGGCGATGAGCTGGACGATCTCCGCCCGGCGGCGCTCCGGCACCTTGAGGTCGAAGGCGCAGCCGAGGTGGAGCGCTTCCATTTCCGGCAGCCAGGTGAAGCTGATCTGGTATTCGCTCCAGCGCCCGGAAACCGAGATCGAGATCTCGTCCTCGTCGTCGCGTTCGAACGACCAGTGATTGTGATGTGCGATCTGCTCGATCACATCGACCGGATTGGTGTTTCTTTCGGTCGCCCGTTCGACAAACGTCATCAACTTGCCTGTTCAGTGCCTAGAGCATGCTGCGATTAGGTGGAAGCCGCCAATCGCGTGAAACATTCTCTAACTTATTGATATCAATCACGTTATCTGTTTTTCGATGCTTCCATCGAAAAGCAGCGTGATCTATGGCAGACGCGAAGCTCCAACAGCCGGGCGCAACAACACGCCCGCACGCTGGCCGCACGGCAGCTCGTTCGAAAAAGACGCAAGACTCGGGACGTCACGCAACCACGGGGCGGGCGGCTGGCCGCTTCCCCGTCAACGCGGATTCCGCAAGGCACCGGGTCGAAAACCGGAGCGCGAATCACCCTGAGCGAACCTAGCATGGCCAGATTCGTGCTGTCCTCCGCAAAGTTGCGGTATCCAGTTCCACCCGGAAATTCGCACCCGGCGCGGGCCGGGGCCGTGAGAAACACGTCGTCGAGGGGGACCATCCGGGATTCGATGCCGGCTCACAACGCCGGCGGGCGAGGTGATCCACAGTTCGCCGCGCTGTCCACAGGGCGCGGACGATTATTTCTTGGCAGGCGATTTTTCGGTTGTCGCGGCGAGTTTCGCCTCGATCCCGGCGAGTCGCGCGGCAAGCCGTTCATTTTCGTCGCGCGCTGCGATCGCCATCGCGCGGACGGCCTCGAATTCCTCGCGGCTGACGAAATCGGCATCACGGAGAATGCGCTCGATCTGGCTGCGCACAAGGGAATCGGCCTCGTTGCGCACGCCCTGCGCAAGGCCGACGGCTCCGGTCATCATGCGGGAGAGTTCGTCGAGAAGGCGGGTCGGCGGTTCGCGCATCATGGCAGGCTCCGTCATCGAAAAAACACGTTCTGCATCGCATGCAGATTTCCTCGCGCGCTTCTAGCATGGTTGCCGCGCATTGGTTAGAGAAGATCGTCCATTCGGGAAGAGGCCGGCGCGTTTGCGTCTGGCCGGGGAAAGTTGGGGCGCGGATGCTGTTGCCGGAAATCGATCCGATCGCCTTCCAGATCGGGCCGCTCGTCGTCCGCTGGTACGCGCTTGCCTATATCGTCGGTCTCGTCGTCGGCTGGCTCTACGCGCGCCGTCTCGCGGCGAATTCCGCGCTCTGGGGGTCGGTGCGCGCGCCGGCGCCGCTCGAACTCGACGACCTCCTCGTCTATGCGGCACTCGGTGTCGTGGTCGGCGGCCGGCTCGGTTTCGTGCTGTTCTACAAGCCGGGGTTCTACTTCGCCAATCCGCTCGAAATCTTCCAGACCTGGAAGGGCGGCATGTCCTTTCACGGCGGGCTGTTCGGCGCCGCGATCGCAGTGACGCTGTTCGCGAAAAAGCGCGGGCTCAATCCGTTCGCGATGATGGATCTCGCCAGCGTCGTCGCGCCGATCGGGCTGCTGCTCGGGCGGCTCGCGAATTTCATCAAGGGAGAACTCTGGGGCCGACCGGCGGATGTGCCCTGGGCCTTCATTTTTCCGGATGCCGGCCCCGAGCTGCGCCATCCAAGCCAGCTCTATGAGGCGGGGCTCGAAGGGCTGCTGCTGCTGACAGTGCTCGGCATTCTCGTTCGCAGGATCGGGTTCAACCGGCCAGGGCTGATCGCCGGGGTCTTCGGCATGGGTTATGCCGCTGCGCGGTTCTTCGTCGAGTTCTTCCGCGAGCCGGATCGCTACCTCGGCTTTCTCGCCGGCGGCTGGCTGACGATGGGCATGACGCTCTCGATCCCGATGTTCCTGATCGGCTTTTGGCTCGCTCTGCGGCCGCGGAAGGTCGCGGCAAAGGTGGCGGCATGACCGACCTCGAACACGAGATCACCGCTGAAATCACCGCCAACGGGCCGATGGGGATCGACCGTTTCATGGCGCTGGCGCTCGGCCACCCGCGTCACGGGTACTACATGACGCGCGATCCGTTCGGGATGGCGGGCGATTTCGTCACCGCGCCGGAGATCAGCCAGATCTTCGGCGAGCTGCTGGGGCTGATGGCGGCGATGAGCTGGCAGGCGCTGGGCGAGCCCTCTGAAGTGGCGCTGGTGGAACTCGGACCGGGCCGCGGCACACTGATGGCCGACGCCTTGCGCGCGACGAAGGCGTTGCCCGGATTTTTCTCCTGCCTCGACGTGCATCTCGTGGAGATGAGTCCCGTCCTCCAGCGCGCGCAGGCCGACAAGCTGAAGGACAGCGGCAAGCACCCGCAGTGGCACGCCTCCGTCGATACCCTGCCGGATGACCGGCCGCTGCTCATTCTTGCCAACGAGTTTTTCGACGCGCTTCCGGTGCGGCAGTTCCAGCGCCATCAGGGGCAATGGCGCGAGCGGCTCGTCGGCATCGGCGCCGACGGCGCGCTGGCGTTGGGGCTCGACCGCAATATCGCCGAGGGGCTGACGCTGGAAGGGCCGGAAGGCGCGGTCTTCGAGACCTCGCCGATCTCGCTCGACATCATGCGGCGGCTCGCCGAACGGCTGAAGCATCTCGGCGGGCTGTTGCTGGCGATCGACTATGGCCATTCGCATTTTGCTTTCGGGGAGACGCTGCAGGCGGTGCGCAAGCATAAGTTCGCGCCGGTGCTCGCGAACCCCGGCGAGGCGGACATTACCGCTCATGTCGATTTCTCGTCCCTGGCGATTGCCGCGCGGCGGGGTGGGGCGGTGCCGCATCCGATTTTGACGCAGGCGAGCCTGCTCGAACGGCTCGGCATCGGCCATCGCGCCGCGATTCTCAAGCGCAAGGCCGAGGACCCCGGCGAGATCGACCGTGCGGTCGAGCGCCTGACCGGACGGGACAAGGCCGGCATGGGGCAATTGTTCAAGGCGCTGGCGGTGACGAGCGCCGATCTCGGCCCGCCGGCGGGGTTCGAAACACCCGATCCGCATCTGGGTGCTTAGGAGTTCCGCGATGGTCAATCCGCCCCTCTCGCCAGTCCTGTCGTCCGCGCTGACGGAAGTCGGCATCCGTCACGCTTTTTTCACGCGCGAGGGTGGTGTTTCGACCGGGGTTTACGAGGGGTTGAACGGCGGTATCGGCTCGGCCGACGATCCTGTGAACGTCGCGGAAAATCGCGGGCGGATGGCCGATCATCTCGGCGTGCCGCGGACGCACCTGCTATCGCTCTACCAGATCCATTCGCCGAAGGTGCTGACCGTCACCGAGGCGCCGTGGGCATCGCCGGAACGGCCGCAGGCCGATGCGATGGTGACGGTGACGCCGGGAATCGCGCTCGGGGTGGGCGCGGCGGATTGCGGGCCGATCCTGTTCGCGGACCCGGAGGCAAAAGTGATCGGCGCTGCGCATTCCGGCTGGAAGGGAGCGTTCGGCGGTGTGCTCGAAGCCACGCTCGACGCGATGGAAGCGCTGGGCGCGAAACGGGCGCGGACGATCGTCGCGCTGGGGCCGATGTTGAGCCAGCAGAACTACGAGGTCGGCCCGGAATTCGAGGCGCAGTTCCTTGCCGCCGATCCGGGCAATGCCCGTTTCTTCCGGCCGGGTGCACGCGCGGGCTACCCGCATTTCGATCTGCCGGGCTATATCGCCCATCGGCTGGCGGCGGCAGGCGCGGGGCGGATCGAAGATCTCGCGCTATGCACTTATTCGGACGAGGCGCGGTTCTATTCCTACCGCCGCAAGACCCACCGGAATGAGCCGGATTACGGCCGGCTGATCGCTGCCATCCGGCTGTAACATCAGTGGCCCTCAGGAATGACCAGCCGGTCATTTTCGGGCCAGTCCCTCGCATAAGCTCGGACGCGCATTCGCGCTTGGGCTGACGCTCTTTCGTATCTTCTAGTTCGTCAGCCGAGAATATCCGGCGTGCGCCAGCCGAGGTGCTGGCCGCCATCGACCGCGATCATCTGCCCCGTTACGCTCGGCGCGTTCGCAAGGAACAGCGCCGCTTCCGCGATTTCTTCCGGGGCGATGACGCGCTTGAGCAGGGTCGCGCCGGCTTCCCTGCGCAAGCCTTCGTCGCCGTCGCGCGGGTTTGGCAGCGTCGGGCCGGGGGCAACACCGTTGACGCGGATGCGCGGGGCATAGGCCTGCGCCATGGTCCTCGTCGCCGCGAAAAGCGCGGACTTGGTCAGCGCGTAGCTGAAATATTGCGGGTTAGGCCGAAGGACGCGCTGATCGACGATATTGATGATGGCGCCGGCGCTCTCCCGCGGCAGGGCGTTTGCAAAAGCCTTCGCCAGCAGCAGCGGCGCATGAAGATTGATCGCGAACTGGGCTTCAAGCTGTGCCGGTGTCAGCGTATCGGCACGGTCGTCGAGGAAAATCGAGGCGTTGTTGACGAGCAGGTCCGGCGGGCCAAACAGGCGGGCGGCCTCGGCGTAAAGCTGCTCGATCGCTCCGAGATCGGCCAGATTGCCGGTTGCGACTGCCGAATTGCCCAGTTCCTCTGCGAGCGCCTCGGCCTCCGACCGTGAGCGATGACAATGGATCACGACCTTCATGTCCGCCGCCGCGAGCCGTCGGCAGATGGCGGCGCCGATGCGCCGGGCGCCTCCGGTCACGAGCGCGACGCGTGGTTTCACCGTTTCCGCCTCTCCTGCTCCCGTCGGATGGCGCGGCGCTCGTAATCCTTGGCGACGCGCAGCCAGCGGAAGAACGCGAAATTCATCGCGGTGATGAAGCCGTAGATGCCGCGCACGCAATGACGGCGGACGATGTAGGCCTTCAGGAACGCGAGGGGAAATTCGGTGAAAATCCGCCAGGTGGCGATGGATTTAGCGCGCGCAGCGAGATCGTCCACCTGCTGGTCGGAATAGGCGTTGAGCTTGGCGATCTGATCGCCGATCGAACGGACCGAGAAGTGATGGATGATGCCCTTGAGCCGCGCCACCTTCGCGCCGGGGGCAAGGTCGACCCGGTCATGCACCGGCGAAGCCGAATAGCGCCCGCGATCGCGCCGGTAGAGCCGGACAGGCGGCAGCGCATAGGCAAGAGGATGGGGGGCGCCCTCACCCGGAAAGACCTCGGCGATGCGGATTTCGTAGGCGTCCGCCGCCGGCTCGCCGTTTCGGAACAGGGTGCGGATTTCATCCGCCAGTTCCGGCGGAATCCATTCGTCGGCGTCGAGGTTCAGCACCCAGTTGTTGCGGCACAGGTCCTCGGCGAAGCGCTTCTGCGGGCCGTAGCCCTCCCAGGCCCGGAAGGTCACCCGGGCGCCGCGCTGCTCGGCGAGCGCGACGGTGTCGTCGGTCGAGCCGGAATCGACCACCACCAGATCATCCGTGAGATCGCGCACGGCATCGAGCGTTTTCGGCAGCCGGTCGGCCTCGTTGCGCGTGATGACGAAGATCGAGAGCGGGGGCTTTTGCACGGTGGGCCGGAAGTGGGAGCGGGACGATGCACGTTTCATCGCATCGCGCGGCAGGGCTGACAAGGTCGGGGCGGCGCCGGGCATCTTCCGGTAGCGTTTCATTAATATTAATAGTAATTTTCTGCAATTAATAAATTTTTTCCCTTCATTTCACCCTCTCCTTTGGCTTAACCGGCGTTCATGGTAAATGTTAATCACGTCAGTTCAGAAGAATTATAGAATTATTCCTGAGTTTTGGAGTAAGAAATGCAGCGCCTTGTCAAATCCGTCCTGCCTTTGGCGATTGCAATCGGCAGTGTTTCTTTTGCGATTCAAACGCGTGCGGCCGATCTTCCGGGGCGGAGCTATGGCGGCGCGGTGCCGGTCATGGCGACCAACTGGGCCGGACTCTACGGCGGCGCCCATCTCGGCTATGGATTCGGGCGCTCGCGCTCGGCGGATATTTCAGGTTTTCTCGGCGGTGCGCAGCTTGGCTACAACTTCCAGTCCGGCCCGGTCGTCTACGGTCTCGAAGGCGATCTGAGCTACGGCAACATCAATTACCGCGCCTTCACCGAGACGTTCCGGCAGAAGTGGATCGGTTCCGGCCGGGTGCGCGTCGGCTATGCCTTCGAGCGGTTCCTGCCGTTCGTGACAGGCGGTCTTGCCTTCTCGAACGCCACCATGAAGGCGGGCGGTGTCAAGGAATCGAATGCCCATATCGGCTATGTCATTGGTATCGGCGGTGAAATGATGCTCACCGACAAGGTATCGGCAAGTCTCCAGTTCCTTCATTATCGCTTCGGGTCGGAAACCTACAATGTCCTCCCGGCTGCTAGAAATGCGAATATTGTGACAAATGAGCTACGGGTTGGGCTCAACTATCGGTTCTGATTGGGAATTTCTGGTAAATAAAAGCTCTTCTCGGAACAATGTGGCCGAATAGGGCAGAATAAGGCAGAAATACGAAACAATCTGCCATGAAATGGACAGAACGACCCCGCTAAACGACGGCGATGGCTGCAACGGACCCATGAAGGGCAACTGTTGCGTCCGAACTCGCGAAGGCGGGGATGCGATACCGGTCCGGGAGAGGCAGGGGGTCGCGAATTCAGGAATGATCAGGAGTTAGCTATGAACAAGTTTTCGATTGCCGCCGGTGCCGGCCTCGCGCTCATCGCCTCGGCTGCGGTGGCGGCGGACCTGCCGCGCCGCACGGCCCCGGTCGCGCCGGCTTTCACGGCCGCGCCCGTGTTTACCTGGACCGGCTTCTACGCCGGTGTGAACGCCGGTTACGGCTTCGGCAACCCGAAGGGTGCCGGCTCGGCCATCTGGGACAACACCAACGGTTTCGTCGGCGGCGGCCAGATCGGCTATAATCAGCAGTTCAACCAGTTCGTTCTCGGTATCGAGACCGACCTGCAGGGCACGGGCATGAGCGGCAAACAGTCGAGCGCCGGTGCTGCCGGCGACAAGAGCCGCATCCCGTATTTCGGCACGGTCCGCGCTCGCGCGGGTTATGCGATCGACCGCTTCATGCCTTACGTCACCGGCGGTTTCGCCTACGGCGGCTCGCATGTCGTGACCGGGGCGGTCGGCAAGACCGACAACGTCAACTACGGCTGGACAATCGGCGGCGGCGTGGAATACGCCTTCACCAACAACATCACCGCCAAGGTTGAGGGCCTCTACGTCAATCTCGCCGACAAGGCCGTCGCCGGCGGCCGCAAGTACGGCAACGACTTCGGCGTTGTTCGCGCGGGCCTGAACTACAAGTTCTGATGCCGCTTCATCTTGCCGCGCGGTTTCGGCCGCGCGGCAGCCGGTTCGGCAACGGCAAGGATCTCTATCGCATTTTCGCTTGCGCGGACCTTCGGTTCTTCAGGCGAACGGGTATCCACTTCGCTCGAAAATGTTTCTACCGTCGCTGGGGGGCGAAAAAGGGTCCGGTTTCCGGACCCTTTTTTTGTCAGTGTCCCGAGATGTCAGGCGTGCGGCTTGGTCTTGGCAAAAACCGGCACCATCGCGTTGAAGTCCTTCACGAAGGCCGCGAGCTTGGGATATTGCCCACTCGAAAGGCCCTGGAAGCGGAATTCGTACCATTCGAGCATGCAGGCGACCGCGATGACGCCGATGTCGGGGTTGGTGGAGGCGACCGGCGGATTGGCCTCCAGCACCGCGAGGCCGCGCTCGACCTTGCCCATCTGGTGGGAGATCCAGGCCGGCTCATGCTTTTCCGGCGCCCGGAACCGGCCCTCGTAAAGCTTGAGGATCGCCGCGTCGATGATGCCGTCGGCGAGCGCCTGCAGCTTCAGCGCCGCAAGGCGCGCTTTCCAGTCCTTCGGAATGATCTTCCCGCCACCGGCTTCATGGTCGAAATATTCGACGATCACGCGCGAATCGTAGAGCGAAGACCCGTCGTCGAACACAAGGCAGGGGATCTTGCCGAGCGGGTTGTCTTTGCGCAGCGGATCGGCCGGGTCCATCGTATCGGCCGAGAGCACCTGCATCTTGTCCGTAAAGCCGGTGAAATGGGCCGCTACCTTGGCCTTGCGGCCGAACGGCGAGGTCGTCGAGGAATGAAGCTTCAGCATCGGTCAGTCCGTCTGGTTGGCTGGAGTGCCAGGCTCGATGCCCGGCGGATGGGCCCGCACTTTCGCGTGGCGGCGGGGGCGGCGCAAGTCACAGAACGGTGTGGCTGCCGGACAAATCAGGGGCCGCACAACCAGTCGGCGCGCCAGCGCGCGGTTTCTCCCCGGGCGAGGCAGGCGGAAAGCTCCGGCAGCAGCGCTGTCATTTCGTCGGCCAGCGTCCAGGGCGGATTGGCGAGCATCAGGCCGGTGGCGGCAAGCGGTCCGTCGGGGCCGATCTCGCCGACATGCAGTTCAAGCACCAGCACCTTGCCGAACCCGGCCCCGCGACAATGCGCTTCGAAGGTCGAGACGGCGTGGCGGTTCTTGAGCGGATACCAGAGCATCGCGACGCCGTTCGGCCACTTGCGCGCCATCAGTCGGAAGCCCTCGGCCAGCCTTGCGAACTCGTCTTCCTGCTCGAAGGGTGGATCGACCAGAACGAGGCCGCGCTTCTCGGCTGGCGGGATCTGCGCCTTCCAGGCCGTGTAGCCGTCGAGCTGGGTCAATGCCACGCGCTCGTCGCGGCCAACGAGGCGGCGGAGGAGGCCGAAATCCTCCGGGTGCAGCTCGTTGAAAGCGGCCCGGTCCTGCCGCCGCAGCGCGTGCCGGATCAGCGCCGGCGAGCCGGGATAGAGGCGCCCGCCCTGCGAAAGGGCGGTCAGCGCGTCCGTGAACGGCGCCATGATCGCGCGGGCGGCGGGACTGAAGGGGAAACCGGCGAGCCGGCCGACTCCGTCAATCCATTCGCCCGTTCGCGAAGCCTGCGTTCCGGAGAGATCGTAAAGCCCGGCGCCGGCGTGGGTATCGATAACCCGGAACGGCGTTTCCTTCTGCGCGAGATACGCGAGGATGCGCATCAGCACGATGTGCTTGAGAATATCGGCGAAATTGCCGGCATGGAACGAGTGGCGGTAGTTCACGCCGCGCCGCCCGCCGTCACAGTGCCGGCGGAATCATGACATCCGGCGCGCGACACGAATCGCGATCGACTTCCGTGCAGGGGCGGAAGCCGCGCAGGTCGCGCGTCATGCAGATGCGCACTTCCTCCAGCATGCCGCGCTTGCAGGTGACCGCCATCATGTCCGGACGCAGGCCAGGATTGATCGCGACGAAGGCCTGTTCGATCTCGCGTGTTGCCCAGCGGGCGCCGTTGCGGGGCGCGACGAAAGGCGGCGGGATTGAAACGCGCGCGCGGGCCTTGCGGATTTCTGAAAAATAGCCGGAGGGGCTCAGTCCCGAGCAGGAGCCGTGCTTGCGCCATTGGTGACGCGCGAGGCCGGCATCAGGCAGCACTTCGAGCGCGTCGTCGATATTGGCCCGGCTCGGGTTGCGGCCCGAGGGGCCGCAGAACGACGGATAACCGCGCTCGAACTGCGGCCAGAGGCCGTGCACCACGAAGCCGGGGTTGCGCCCGGCATCGCATTGGCGGCTGTTTCGGTCGCGGCCATCGGTGGCGCAGAAGGTCGCCGACCACGACAGCGACAGGACGTAGAAATCGAAATCGCCCGGCGCGCCGCCCCGCGATCCGCGCGGCTGG
>JAVTWI010000109.1:0-2618 GCA_032229845.1 Rhabdaerophilum sp. | reverse complement strand
TGCTGGGGTGACGGCGTCAGGCGGCGCAGTCGTCCGGCTTCGCCCACCGCGCGCTGGAAACGCCGGGGCCGGCCATGCTCGACGATTGCCCGAGAAAGCCGTCCACCATCAGCCGCATGTTGGCCGACACCGTGAACCAGCCCGAAGCCAGCAAACCGCCCATCAGGCGCGCCTGTTCCGATTGGCGGTCGAGATGCATCGGCTGCGGGTCGAATTCCCGGGCGAAGGCCAGCATTTCCGCTTCGTCGATGGTCAGAACGCCGTAGGGCTCGGTCCGTCCGACGGCGAAATCTTCGAAATACAGCATGAGAAACCGCAGCAATTCCGCTAACGGCCGGTGGCCGCACTGGAGCCGCACCATGCGGGATCGACCCGTGCGGTGCAAGCGTGAGACGGGGCCTTCCTCTCAGGTGGCCGTGAAAAATCCGGCCGAAGCCAGAAGGACGACCGACACAAACGCCGAAAGGACGAGAGAGAACTTGAACCCGAGCGCGAAGCCGCCGAGCCAGCCGGGCGCGACCTGCTCGACATAGGTGGCGACGAACACGAACGGAAAAAGAAGGACAACCAGCACCCGGTAATAGACCGAACGCATCTGGACAGCCAATTCGGACATCCGACCCTCCTGTCACTCCATGAGGGTCCTATACTAAAGTCTAATCCGCTAATGAAAAGGCGCGAAATTAACCGTTCAGTTCGCGAAGCGGAAATGCAGCACGTCGCCATCCGCGACGACATATTCCTTGCCTTCGAGCCGGAACTTGCCGGCCTCGCGCGCGCCCGCCTCGCCCTTGAACGCGACGTAATCGGCATAGCCCACCGTTTCGGCGCGGATGAAGCCCTTCTCGAAATCGGTATGGATGACGCCGGCGGCGGCGGGGGCCTTGGTGCCCTGCTCGATCGTCCAGGCGCGGGCTTCCTTGGGGCCGACGGTGAAATAGGTGATGAGCCCCAGCAGCGCGTAACCCTCGCGGATGACGCGGTTGAGGCCCGGCTCGGCAAGCCCGATCGCCTCGAGATATTCCTTCTGCTCCTCGGCCGAGAGCACGGCGATCTCGCTCTCGATCTTGGCGGAGACGACGACCGCACGGGCGCCTTCCTCCTTCGCGCGGACGAAGACCTTTTCCGAGAAGGCATTGCCCTTGTCGGCGGCGGCCTCCTCGACATTGCAGACATAGAGGACGGGTTTCGAGGTCAGCAGACCGAGCATCTCGAAGGCACGGCGCTCGCCGGCCTTCAGTTCGACCAGGCGGGCCGGCTTGCCCTCGCGCAGCAGGGTCAATGCACGGCTCATCAGATCGAAGGTTTCCTTCGCTTCCTTGTCCTGCCCCTTCGCCTTCTTTTCGATGGGGATGATGCGCTTCTCGAGGCTTTCGAGATCGGCGAGCATCAGCTCGGTCTCAATGGTCTCGATATCGGCGACCGGGTCGATCTTGCCTTCGACATGAGTGATGTCCGGGTCCTCATAGCAGCGCACCACATGGGCGATGGCGTCGCATTCGCGGATATTGGCGAGGAACTGGTTGCCGAGGCCCTCGCCCTTCGACGCGCCGCGCACGAGACCGGCGATATCGACGAAGGTGAGGCGCGTCGGAATGATCTCCTTCGAGCCGGCGATCCGGCAGAGCATGTCGAGCCGTTCGTCCGGCACCGCGACATCGCCGACGTTCGGCTCGATGGTGCAGAACGGGTAGTTCGCGGCCTGGGCGGCGGCGGTCTGGGTCAGTGCGTTGAAGAGGGTCGACTTGCCGACGTTCGGCAGCCCGACAATACCGCATTTGAAGCCCATGATCGTCCGTTCCGTCTTTCGTGTGTTGCTGTGGCGGCGTTTTCGGCCGCAGGCCGGAGCCTGTCTAGTGCATTTTCCGATCAGGTGGATACCGGTTGATCGAAAGAAAATGCGTCAAATTTGAAATCCTAGTCCTTTTTGTCGGCAGCTTTGGTAACAGGCTCGGCCTTGCCGTGGCCGCGCGCTTCCATCTTCAGAAGCACCTTCGACTGGAAATGCGAGGCATCGCCCTTGACGAGCAGATCGGCGAACTCGGCCACCGCGTCGGTAAGGTCCTCGACCCAAGGCATTTCGCCCTTGCCGAAATCGTTGAGCACGTACGAATGCACCAGCGCCTTGTCACCGGGGTGGCCGATGCCGAGCCGCACGCGCGGATAGTCGTTGCCGCAATGCGTGGTGATGGAGCGCAGGCCGTTATGGCCGGCGTTGCCGCCGCCTTTCTTCACCCGCAGCCGCGCCGGGGGCAGGTCGAGTTCGTCGTGGAAGACATGCACGTCATCGAGCGCGATCTTGTAGAAATCCATCGCCGCGCGCACGGCACGGCCGCTCTCGTTCATGAAGGTCTGCGGCTTGAGCAGCACGACCTTGCCGGTGCCGACAACGGCTTCGCTGGCCTCGCCCTGAAAGCGCGCGCGCCACGGCGTTCCCCGCCAGTGCCGATGAAGGGCGTCGAGGGCCATGAAGCCGATATTGTGCCGGTTGCCGGCATAACGGGCGCCGGGGTTCCCCAGGCCGACGAGAAGATGCATCGTCAGGCTCGTACGTTCGTGGAAAGAGGCTGCCGCGCCGGAAGGAGCGGCAGCCGCTGTTCGTTATTCGGAGGCCTCGC
>JAVTWI010000108.1:0-2620 GCA_032229845.1 Rhabdaerophilum sp. | reverse complement strand
CGGCAAGCTCGACATCGCCATGCAGCTCATCCTCACGCCGATGATCCTCCAGCTCGTGGAGCGGCGCCGCCGTGCGCTCTGACCCCGGGAGAAACACCATGAACAAGCCCCTTCGTCACGAGTCCCCGCCCCTCACCGGTGTGTCGCCTGCGATGATGGCCAACGCGATCCGCGTTCTAGCGATGGATGCGATCGAGCAGGCGAAATCCGGCCATCCCGGCATGCCGATGGGCATGGCTGATGTCGCAACCGTCCTGTTCACGAAGTTCCTGAAGATCGACCCGTCGCGCCCAGACTGGCCGGATCGCGACCGCTTCGTGCTCTCGGCCGGGCACGGCTCGATGCTGCAATATGCGCTCCATCATCTTCTCGGCTATGCCGACATGCCGATGAGCGAATTGCGGCGCTTCCGCCAGCTCGGCGCCAGAACCGCTGGCCACCCGGAATACGGCCATGCGCTCGGCATCGAGACCACCACCGGGCCGCTTGGCCAAGGCATTGCCACCGCCGTCGGCATGGCGCTCGCCGAGCGGATGATGCAGGCCCGGTTCGGCTCCCGCCTCGTCGATCACCACACCTATGTGATCGCCGGCGACGGCTGCCTGATGGAAGGCATCAGCCACGAGGCGATCGACCTTGCCGGACATCTGCGCCTCTCGCGCCTCGTCCTGTTCTGGGATGACAACCGCATCTCCATCGACGGCAGCACATCACTCTCGACCTCGACCGATCAGATGGCGCGGTTTCGCGCCGCAGGCTGGAACGTGCAGGTGATCGACGGACACGACATGGCGGCGATCGAAACCGCGATCGCGGCCGCGAAGCGCAGTCGCAAGCCGAGCCTCATCGCCTGCCGCACGATCATCGGCAAGGGCGCGCCCAACAAGCAGGGCTCCGAGGCAACCCACGGCGCCCCGCTCGGCGCGGCGGAGATCGAGGCTGCCCGCGCCGAACTCGGCTGGACCGCCGCCCCGTTCGAGGTTCCCGGCGATATTCTCGCCGCCTGGCGCGCGGCCGGCGCGCGGCATACCGGCACCCGGACCGCCTGGGAGGAGCGGCTCGCCAAAAGCCCGCGCCGCCGGAAGTTCGCGGCGGCGATTTCCGGCGATCTGCCGAAGGGCTTCTCCATCGACATGACGGCGTTCAAGAACAGCCTCGTCAACACCCGCCCGAAAGTTGCGACCCGCAAGGCAAGCGAGATGGCGCTCGAGGTCATCAACCGCTCGGTGCCGATCATGGCCGGCGGCTCGGCGGATCTCACCCATTCGAACCTCACGATCACCAAGGGGCAGAAGTCGGTCGAGGCCGGTGATTTCCGCGGCACCTATATCCGCCACGGCATCCGCGAGCACGGCATGGCGGCGGTGATGAATGGCCTCGCGCTGCACGGCGGCTTCATCCCCTACGGCGGCACGTTTCTCGTCTTCTCCGATTACATGCGTGGGGCGATGCGGCTTTCCGCGCTGATGGAACAGCGCGTCATCTATGTGCTGACCCACGATTCCATCGGTCTTGGCGAGGACGGGCCGACGCACCAGCCGGTCGAGCATCTGGCGATGCTGCGCGCGACGCCGAACCTCAACGTATTCCGCCCCTGCGATGCGCTCGAAACGGCGGAAGCCTGGGAGATCGCGCTCCAGAACCGGAAAACGCCCTCCGTGCTCTGCCTGTCGCGCCAGAATCTCCCTGCCCTGCGCGGCGACGCGCGGACGAACCTCACCGCGCGCGGCGCCTATCTCCTCGTGGAACCGTCGCGGCCCCGCCATCTGACGCTGCTCGCCACTGGCTCCGAGGTCGAAATGGCGGTCGATGCCGCGCGGCGGCTCGGCGAGATCGGCAAGGTGGTGGCGGTCGTCTCGATGCCGTCATGGGAACTGTTCGAGCGGCAGGACGAGACCTATCGCGCCCGCGTGCTCGGCACCGCGCCGCGCATCGGCATCGAGGCCGCCGCGCGGCTCGGCTGGGATCGCTGGATCGGCGGGAACGGCGCCTTCATCGGCATGGAGGGCTTCGGCGCCTCCGCCCCCGCGCCCGATCTCTACCGGCATTTCGGACTAACGGTCGAGGCGGTCATCGCCAAGGCCCGCCAGCTCATCGCCTGAGGAGAAAACCCATGGCCCGCATCACGCTTCGCCAATTGCTCGACCACGCTGCCGAACGTTCCTACGGCGTCCCGGCCTTCAATATCAATAACATGGAGCAGGTTCTTGCCATCATGGAAGCAGCGAAGGCCTGTGACGCGCCGGTGATCCTGCAGGCTTCGCGCGGCGCCCGCTCCTACGCCAACGACATCATGCTCGCCGCGATGGTCGATGCCGCGGAGAAGATCTATCCGCAAATTCCGATCTGCCTCCATCTCGACCACGGCAACGAGGAAGCGACCTGCGCGACCGCGCTCCAGCACGGTTTCACCTCGGTGATGATGGATGGCTCGTTGAAGGCCGACTGCAAGACAGCGGCGGATTACGATTACAACCTCTCGATCACCCGCCGCGTCGTCGATATGGCGCATTGGGTCGGTGCCTCGGTGGAAGGCGAACTCGGCGTGCTCGGCTCGCTCGAACACGGCGGCGGCGAGCAGGAGGACGGCCACGGGCTTGAAGGCTCCGTCAGCCACGAC
>JAVTWI010000107.1:0-2641 GCA_032229845.1 Rhabdaerophilum sp. | reverse complement strand
TCGGGAAGGTGTCGTTGGACGACTGGCTCATGTTGACGTGATCGTTCGGATGAACGGGCTTCTTGGAGCCCATCTCGCCGCCCATCATTTCGATGGCGCGGTTCGAGATCACCTCGTTCGCATTCATGTTCGATTGGGTGCCCGAACCGGTCTGCCACACCACCAGCGGGAAATGCGCGTCGAGCTTGCCCTCGATCACTTCCTGCGCGGCCTTGATGATGACCTCGCCGAGATTCGGATCCATCTTGCCAAGTTCGATATTGGCTTCTGCCGCCGCGCGCTTGACGATGCCGAGCGCATGGATCACCGGTGCCGGCTGCTTTTCCCAGCCGATCTTGAAGTTGCCGAGCGAGCGCTGGGCCTGAGCGCCCCAGTAGACGGCGCTGTCGACCTCGATCGGGCCGAAGGTGTCGGTTTCGGTACGGGTAGCCATCGCGCTTGCCTCTCTTCGCAGGTGCGGAAAATTCCCGCGCTGGCTACCACGCGGGGCGAGCGGCATCAACCGCGACGGAAGGGGAACAGCCTGTCGCGATCAGGTAGAAACCGCCTGATCGCACGGGACATGCGGCCCAACAAACTACACACGCCGGCCATCGAGCCAGAGCGCGGCCAGCATCATCACGAAGGCGGCGAGCGACACGAAGCTGCGGACAAGATTCCAGAACACCCAATCGCCTTCATACTGGACGCGGATAGCGCCTGCGTCCGCCATCAGGGCTGCGGGACCTTGCGCAGCGAGCCATTGGTTGAGCGGAACGTTGATCGTCATGGTCAGCACGAGGCCGCCAAGCAGGTATGTGGCGGCGGCGAGAAGGATCAGCGCGCCCTTGGCGCTTCCTGCCTGCCGGATGTGCAGGCCCGCCGCCAGCAGCGACAAGAGCGCCGCCCCGAAGAAGCTCGCGCCGAAGGCCGGATTGCGGATCGTGGCGTTGACGGCCTGCATCGCCGAGACGAAGTCGGGATCGGACAATCGTGCAAAGCCCCGCATCACCGAGACTTCATAAGTGTAGAAAAAACCCGCGATCAGACCGAGAGCGACGGTCGCCGCGAACAGCGACCAGGTTCGGAGGGCATCGAAGGAAGGCGCGCGGATATCGGTCGCGGGTGTGCCGCGCGGAGGCGTGAAGATCTCTGGATTATTCATGACGAACCTTGATCGCGCGGTCCTTTCGGACCTTGTTGCTGCTCGTCGCCCCGAGAAAACAATAGAGGGTTCGGCTTCCGCCCTACAGTTAAATATCGGACAGAAACCGGTCAGAAGCCGGCAAGGCGGATCGAAAGCACCGCTTTCGGCGCCGGCGGGCGTATCGCCTCAGGAGAGAATGGCCCGTCCCGCCGCCGTTGCCCTGACCTCGGTGCCGTTCTCACCGAAATGGCGTTCGAGCAGACCGAGTTCGACGGCATCTTCCCAGATGGTGAGGCGCGGACAGGATGTGCGCCAGTTCTCGAGAATGTCCCGCAGCGGACGGGGCTCGCTGGCACAATAAGCAACAAGATCGCGGACGAGCGGATCGATTGTCTGGGTCATCGTCAACTCCAAGACTGTTATGCACGAGTCGTCATGCGCGCGCCGTTCCGGATCCCGATCCGGTTCGATCATGCCCCGATCATACGCCGGCGCCTGCTGTTGCGGCAGGACGCAACCGCTACTTCTTCTTGCGGAAGGCTTCGAGGCTCACGACCTCCGCGCCGGCGGCGACGGGCTTCTCTTCGTCGGCTTCCGCCGTCTCGCCGGTTGCAGTCTCGGCGGCGGGCGCCTCCTGCTCCGCGACCGGCTGGTCGTCGCGATTCTTGGCCGAGGCCTTGCGGGACGGTTTCCCCTCGCGCTTGGCGATGGTTTCGAGATCGGTCTTCACGTCGCCCGGAGCGTCCTCGCCGGCATCGTTGTCAGCCTGCGCCTCGTCCGGCGTGAACTTGAGGCCGAACTGCACCGAAGGATCGTAAAAGCCGGTCAGCGCCTCATAAGGCACGATCAGCTTTTCGGGCACGCCGCCGAAGGAGAGCCCCACCTCGAAATGCGTATCGCCGACAACGAGATCCCAGAACTGGTGCTGGAGCACGATTGTCATCTCGTCCGGGTATTTCTCGCGGAGGCGGGAGGAAATCTTCACGCCGGGGCCCTGCGAGCGGAAGGTGACGTAGAAATGGTGCTCGCCCGGAAGGCCGAACCGCGCCGCATCCTGCAAGACCTTGCGCACGACGCCGAGCAGGGCTTCCTGCACCATGACATCGTAGCGGATGAGGTCTTCGGTCGGCGTTTCGGTCATGACGTCGCGTCGCAGCTCCCTCGCGGCACTGTTTCGTTCTTGACCGATTCGTAGCCCGTGAAAAGCCGAAAACCGAACGCCCCGTGCCCTGGTGGAAAAGTGGTGGGCTTCTGTTGCCAGGCGCCCACCGGCCCCGCCTTACAGTGCTACCCGCAAGGACTTAGGTTCGGAATTCCAAACTGCTTACGCAGCCTGGGCAACCGGAGCATAGTTGTCATTCGCAACTATAGGTTTGACCCGATAACGGCGGTATCATGCCGGGCAAAAGTCCACCCTTTACACCCTCGTCGATCCTATTTCGCCCCCGCCAAACCTCAGCCGCGGCCTGAAGGCTGCAACCCTGAAGTTTGGTGGAGGCGCCGGGTACCGCCCCC
>JAVTWI010000106.1:0-2651 GCA_032229845.1 Rhabdaerophilum sp. | reverse complement strand
ATGATGTAGCCGTAGGTCGCGTATTTCAGCGCCATGTTGGTGTTCTGCTCGGCCAGCAGGAAGGACACGCCCTCCTTGGCGTTGAGATCCTTCACGATCTCGAAAATTTCCTCGATGACCTGCGGCGCAAGACCCATCGACGGCTCGTCCAGCAGGATCATCTTGGGTCGGCTCATCAGCGCGCGACCGATGGCGCACATCTGCTGCTCGCCGCCCGAGGTATAGCCGGCCATCGACTTCATGCGCTGCCGGAGGCGCGGAAAATAGGTATAGACCATTTCCATGTCGCGCTTGATCGCCGCGCCGCCGTCGCGCCGGGTGAAGGCGCCGGTGAGAAGGTTTTCCTCGATGGTGAGATGGCCGAAGCAGTGCCGGCCCTCCATCACCTGAATGCAGCCGCGCCGCACGAGATCAGCCGGGCTCATCGCATCGACGCGTTCGCCGTCGAACACGATCGACCCCTTGGTGACATCGCCGCGCTCCGCCTTGAGCAGGTTGGAAACCGCCTTCAGCGTCGTCGTCTTGCCGGCACCGTTCGCGCCGAGCAGCGCGACAATGCCGCCGCGCGGCACCGCGAGCGACACGCCCTTCAGCACGAGGATCACGTGATCGTAGATCACCTCGATGTTGTTGACCGAAAGGATCGGCTCGGCCGGGATGGCTTCGGGCATCGTGGTGGCGGCATTCGACATGGCGGGACTCCGGGTGACGGATGTTCGGCAAGAGAGGGGATGGGCTCGATGCCCATCCCCGTTTCGGTGCGGCGCTCAGGCCGCCTTGTCGCAGGCTTCGGTCCGCTTCGGCCAGCCGGTGTTCTTGGCCTCGTAGTCCTTCGCGGCTTCCTCGATGAGGGGGCGCACGATGTTCTTGAGCGGCTCGATCCAATCCGAGCCCTTCACGTACTTGGTGCCGTCCCACTGCGAGATGAAGACCTTGTTGTGGCCGTTGTGATCGGTGCAGCTCACCTTCACCGGCGCGGCAAAGCCTTCCATCCCCATTTCCTTGAAGCGGGCTTCCGTGATGTTGAGCGCTTCGAGACCACGACGGACATCCTCGCCCGTCACCGCCTTCTTGCCGGTGATCTTCTGTGCTGTGCGCACAGCTTCCGCCATCAGCATCGCGTTGTAGACACCACGGTTGTAGAGGTTCTCGCCGAGATGCGAGGCTTCAGCCTTCGAGAAGCCCTTGTCGAGAACGTACTTCTTGATGTCCTGGATAACCGGGAAGTTGGCGCCGGTGTTGTGGAAGTTGAGCGACTTGTAGCCCTTGGCCTGGGCACCGCCCGCGCGGGCGTCGTCATCCGCGCCAGCCCACCAGACGCCGACGAGCTTGTTGATCGGGAAGCCGTTCTTGACGGCTTCCTTCACCGCCGTCGGGTTCATGGCGCCCCAACCCTGGTTGTAGATCCAGTCCACGCGGTCGCGGCGGATCGCCAGCCAGGTCGAACCCTGATTCTGCATCTGGGCGGCGGGGATCGGATAGAGCTTCAGGTTGAAGCCGTATTCCTTCGCCATCGCCTCGAGAACCGGGATCGGCTCCTTGCCGAACGGGGCGTCAAGATGGACAAGGCCGATGGTCTTGCCCTTGAGATTGCCCTTCTCCTCGGTCAGCACGTGGCGGATGAAAACCGAGGCACCATCCCAGTAGGTCACCGGCGGGTTGAACACCCAGGGGAACCGGGAGCCGTCGGCCGAGGCCGAAAGGCCGTACGCCATCGAGAGGATCGGGATCTTGTCGACGGCAGCCTTCGGGATGAGCTGCAGCGTGATGCCCGTCGAATACGGGTTGTACATCACCGCGCCTTTGGTCTTGGTCGACTCGTAGCATTCGACACCCTTCTTGGTGTCGTAGCCGGTCTCGCATTCCTCGATGATGAGCTTGGCGCCGCCGATGCCGCCATCGCGCTCGTTCAGCATGCGGAGATAGTCATGCATGCCGTTGGCGATATGCACGCCCGAACCCGAGAACGGACCGGTTCGATAGGTCAGCAGGGGCAGGAAAACGGTGTCTTCCGCCGAAGCGGGCAAGGCCGATGCGGCAATCGCCGTCGCAGCCAGAGCCGAGAGTACCAGTTTGCGTTTCATGAGCATTTCCTCCTTTGCTCGGAACCCTTTTGAAGGTTCTTGTCGTGATCTTGCGCGCCCGGCGGGCGAAAACAAGATCGTCCGGTCCGCCCCTCAGTAAGGGAAGGGCCATGTTCTGAGTTTCTGCTTCGTGATCTGCCACAGGCGCGCGAGACCATGCGGCTCGACAATCAGGAAGAAGATGATGAGGCCGCCGACAATCAGCAGGTTGATGTGCTCGGCCGTCGCGCCACCGATCGGAACGCCCAGCGACGGCAAGCCGAACTTCAGCGCCACCGGCACAATGTTGAGCAGCGCCGCGCCGAGGAAGCAGCCGATCAGGCTGCCGAGGCCGCCGATGATGACCATGAACAGGATGTTGAAGCTCTGGTTGATGTTGAAGGCGTCCGACGCTTCGCCGCCACCGTACCAGAGAAACATCATGCAGGCGCCGGCGACGCCGCAGTAGAATGACGACAGCGCGAAGGCGAGCAGCTTTGCCGGCAGCAGGCGGATGCCCATCAGCTCGGCGGCGATATCCATATCGCGCACCGCCATGAAGGTGCGGCCAACGCGCCCGTGCAGGAT
>JAVTWI010000105.1:0-2667 GCA_032229845.1 Rhabdaerophilum sp. | reverse complement strand
CCGCTGCAGGCCAACCCGACCATCATCGAGGACAACTGCTTCATCGGCGCGCGTTCGGAGGTCGTCGAAGGCGTGATCATCGGTGAAGGCTCGGTGATCGCGATGGGCGTCTTCATCTCGGCCTCGACCAAGATCGTCGACCGCGCGACCGGCAAGGTGCACGTCGGCTATGTGCCGCCCTATTCGGTGGTGGTCTCGGGCAACCTGCCCGGCAAGCCGTTGCCGGGCGAGAACTGGGGCCCCTCGACCTACTGCGCCGTGATCGTCAAGACGGTCGACGCGCAGACCCGCTCGAAGACCGGCATCAACGACCTCCTCCGGGATTGATTTCCGGCGACGGATTTTGCGCCGGTGAAATTTGCGCCGCGTCATGGAATTGCCATGACGGAGGCTCCATCTACAGCCGGTCGATGAACGCATGAAGGAGTGCCCGATGTTTGACGCCAAGAAACTGCTCGATCTCCTCGTCCAGTCCGGTTCCGGCGCCTCGGCCGGGCAGGGCATGGGGTCCGTCCTCGGACAGGTGGGTTCGGTCGTGGGCTCGGTGCTCAATCAGGCGACCGCCGGCGTGAAGCAGGGGGCGAGCGAACTCGACGCGCGCACCGGTGCTTCCGGTAAATTCGGCGAGATGGTCGCGGGCGCAACCGGCAAGTCGCCGACGGATTTCCTGACGCAGGCGAAGGAACTCGCCGGCAAGAACCAGCTCGCGACCGGCGCGGCGCTCGGGGGCCTCGCCGCCATCCTGCTCGGCACCGGCGCGGGACGCAAACTCACCGGCTCGGCCGCCAAACTCGGCGGTATGGCCTTGATCGGTGGGCTCGCCTACAAGGCGTTCCAGAACTATCAGGCCGGCAAGCCGCTGCTCGATCTGCAGTCGGTCGCCAGCGAGATCACAGGGCAGAACGCCCTCCCCGCGCCCGCCAACGAGCAGCAGCATGCCCTGCGCCTCGTGCGTGCCATGATCGCTGCCGCCTCTGCCGACGGCATCGTCGATGACAAGGAGCGCGCCGCGATCGCCGGCAATCTCCGCGCCAGCGGTCTCGATGACGAGGCCTCGCAGTTCATCACGCAGGAATTCGCGAACCCGGCCGACATTTCGACCCTCGTGGAAGGGATCGCTTCGCCAGACGAGGCCGCGCAGGTCTACGCGGCCGCGAGACTGGCCATTGACCCCGACACGCGCGAGGAGCAGGATTTCCTCGCCGCGCTCGCTTCCGCGCTCAGCCTCGAACCGGGTCTGATCGCGCATATCGACGCTGCGGCGAATTCCGCCAAGCAATAGGAACAAAGACTGCTTGCCAACCGGGAGTAACTCACCCTTCCGACGCATTCTCGGCTGGTTGAAACAGCTTGACTGGGGGCTGACCATCGTTGCTGGCCTCTCGTTCGGCGCGATGGTGCGCGTCCTCTCGACCGAAGGCTTTGATGTCGCCCGCGAGCTTCTGACCGAAGATCTCTGGCTTTATGTCTCCATTCTTCCCAAGGTGATGCTCGGCTGCCTGATCGGCGCCCTGATCCGGCTCCTGATCTCGCGCGAGATGATCGAGCGCTTCGTCGGCGAAGGCTCGGGGTTGATGGGCCTCGTCATCGCCGCGCTGATCGGCATGCTGTTCCCGGCCGGCCCCTTCACGATCTTTCCGCTTGCGGTGGTGCTGCTGGCGAGCGGCGCGGATCGCGGTGCGGCGATCGCCTTCATCAGCGCCTGGCTGCTCATCGGCATCAACCGCGCCATCATCTGGGAGATGCCGTTTTTCGGCGCGGATTTCGTGCTGTTCCGCTTCCTGATCTCGTTGCCGATGCCGGTGCTGCTCGGCCTCTGGGCCCGCCTGCCGCTGTTCGACCGCCTGTCACCGAACATTCCGGTCCGGGATGACGGACCATGATCGTCCTGTTCTTCACCCTGCTGCTGGCGGTGATCGCCGCGGGGCTGAGCTACGTCGCCCTCCGGCGCGGAAAATCGACCTTCGCCAAGGCGCTCGCCGATGCGCGCGGCCAGTTCATGCACCTTCTGCCGCGCCTTACCATCGGCATTCTCGGTTCGGGCTTCATCGCCCATCTGATGCCGAAGGAAACCGTCCTGACCTGGTTCGGCCCCAATTCCGGGCTGGCGGGCACGGCGCTCGCCACCCTTGCCGGCGCCTTGACGCCCGGCGGCCCCGTGGTCGGTTACGCGCTCGGCGCGGCGGCGCTCAAGGCCGGCGCCGATTTCTCGCAGGTCATCGCCTATGTCACCGCCTGGTCGTTGCTGACCTTCAACCGGATGCTGACCTGGGAAATGCCGAGCATGCCGGGCCGGCTCGTCGTCCTGCGAGCGATCGTCTCGCTGCCATTGCCGTTTCTCGCGGCATGGGTGACCCAGCTCTTGCGGTAGAGCATCATCCCATCAAGTGGGAACCGGTTGATGACAAGATGATGCGACAAAACAAGAAGACAGGCGCCGGACGTCGGGCGGGTCGAACCATCACGCGAGCCAGCGTTTGCGGCGCTTGTAGCTCTTCACCTCGCGGAACGACTTCTTCTCGCCTTCCGAGACGCCGAGATAGAACTCCTTGACGTCCTCGTTCTCGCGCAGCGACTTCGCATCGCCGTCCATGACGATGCGGCCGGTTTCCATGATGTAGCCGTAGGTCGCGTATTTCAGCGCCATGTTGGTGTTCTGCTCGGCCA
>JAVTWI010000104.1:0-2684 GCA_032229845.1 Rhabdaerophilum sp. | reverse complement strand
CCAGATCGAGGAGACCACCTCCGATTACGATCGCGAGAAGCTCCAGGAGCGCCTCGCCAAGCTCGCGGGCGGCGTCGCGGTGATCCGCGTCGGCGGCTCGACCGAGATCGAGGTCAAGGAGAAGAAGGACCGCGTTGACGACGCGCTCAACGCCACCCGCGCCGCGGTGGAAGAAGGCGTCCTGCCGGGCGGCGGCATCGCGCTGCTGCGCGCTGCGGCCTCGATCGGCAAGCTCAAGGCTGCCAACGAGGACCAGAAGATCGGCATCGAGATCGTCAAGAAGGCGCTCACCACGCCGGCCCGCCAGATCATCGACAACGCCGGTGACGACGCGGCCGTGATCGTCGGCAAGCTTGCCGAGGCCAAGGACTACAACCAGGGCTACAACGCCCAGGCCGGCGAATTCGTCGACATGGTCAAGGCCGGCATCATCGATCCGACCAAGGTCGTGCGCACCGCCATCCAGGATGCGGCGTCGGTCGCGGGCCTGCTCATCACCACCGAGGCGATGATCGCGGAAGCCCCGAAGAAGGATGCCCCGATGCCGGCGATGCCGGGCGGCGGCGGCATGGGCGGCATGGATTTCTAAGGAAATCCGACGCGTCCCCAGAACTCGAAAGGCCCGGAGCAATCCGGGCCTTTTTCATTGCGCGCCAGCCGCGCGCGGCACCGCGAAACGCGCCCTGCGCCCGCCTTCCAGTGGAACGTTGACGAAGACTTCGCCAGCCCCCTTCCGCTCGACACTGAACATGCCATCCGCCGCACCGCCGAGCGGGATCCGCGTGATCTCGGGCTTCGCGCGATTAAAATCGAGCACAGCCACGGATCGGCGGTCGAGCACCGGTACGATCAACAAATCGCCTCCACCGGATTTCGGGACCACCGCGAACATCCCCTGATGGCGCGAGCCAAGCTTGTGCGTCGAGTAGCCCTCCAGCCGCGCGCGACGCTGGAGCGCGTTGCCGTTGAACGCATAGATCTCCAGAACACCGGCGAGATGCGGCGTGCGCACGATGGCGATTTGCCGCTCGCCTGTCCCGGTAAAGCGGCCGATACCGGAAGGGTTGAGCCACCGGTTGGGCCTGCCATTCGGCTCGGACTCGGCGAGAATTGCGAGTTTACCCTCCCGCAGGCCGAGCAGCGCCAAAGCCGAACCGCTGGTGCGACGGGAAATCACAACCGCGACTTCGCTTTTCCCATCTTGGTCGAGATCGACCAGCCGAACTTGCCGGTCTTCGAAAACGGCATCCGCCGGCGCATCGAGCCGATGTCGTCGGCCCGCCGCATCCTCGACGAAAACGCTCGCGGCCTCATATTCGCCCCCGAGGACGAAATGCGGGTAGCGTCCGGTTTCGCCGGAAAGCCAGGCCTTCCGGATATCGCCGGTTTGCTCGCCGGCGGCCTTGGTCCCTCGCAGCACATCCTGCGCGGAAGCATCCGTAATCATCAGGGACAGAGCAATCCCGACAGCCCACCTGCGCATCGCATTTCCTCACCTGACGTTCTCATGGCTTATCGCATTCGTGCAAAAGCCAAACACACGTCTGTTTGATCGCGGTCTCATGAACCCAGAAAGGCGCACAGCCGCCAGGAATGGAGCAGAATCCCGAGGGTTCAGTCGATCTATCCCAAGCGAAATTGCATGATTGCAATAAACTGCCCGTCGACTGTAGGCATAACTTGCAATAAGGGACTTCGACTTTGGTCTAAACAACAATCAGGGGCGTTCATGTTCACCAATCCCGTCATCCAGAATCTCTCGCTGCTCGCCGGACGCATCATGCTCTCGGCAATCTTCATTCTCAGCGGCTTCAACAAGCTCAAGGGCTTCTCCGGCGGCGGCACGCAGAAATACATGGAAGCCATGGGCGTTCCCGGCGCGCTGCTGCCGCTCGTCATCATCACCGAACTCGGCTTCGGCCTGATGGTGCTGATCGGGTTCAAGACGCGCCTCTGCGCGTTCCTGCTTGCGGGCTTCACGCTGCTTTCGGCCCTGCTGTTCCACAACAAGCTCGGCGACCCGGCACAGTACCTTCAGTTCATGAAGAACGTCTCGATCGCCGGCGGCTTCCTCGCGCTGCTCGCCGCCGGTGCGGGTGCCTGGTCGGTGGATGGCCGCAAGGGCGAGTGACCGGCCGGCGCCTTGCCGATCCGGAAAGGCGCCTTCGGGCGCCTTTTTTATTTCAGCCGCCAGACGCAGGTCTTCTTGATCTCGTTATCCTCGAGCGCGCCGACCACCGGCACCATATAGGTCGCGACTGCCTCGAGCCGCTCCCTCGGCAGATAGCTCCGGCCGGGATCGCCGATCAGCACCCGCGCGCCGCGCGCCTGCAGGGCACCAAGCCACGCGATCACCCGGCCCGCCATACCCTGTTCGTAGCAGACATCCCCCGCGAGAACCGTATCCCACCCCTCGTCCTGCCCAACGAGATCGTCGATCCGGGGTGCGACAGCGACGCCATTCGCGGCAGCGTTGATGCTGATCGCGACCCCCGCGAACGTATCGATCTCCGCCGCTTCAACCGAGGACGCGCCCGCTTTCATCGCCGCGATGGCGACAAGGCCTGAGCCGCTCGCGAAATCGAGCACGCGGCAGCCTTTCACGATGGCGGGATTGTCGAGGAGATAGCGCGCCAGCGCCTGCCCGCCGGCCCAGGCGAAGGCCCAGAACGGCGGCGGCAGGC
>JAVTWI010000103.1:4308-14960 GCA_032229845.1 Rhabdaerophilum sp. | reverse complement strand
GTGATGTTCTTCATGGCGGTCGCCGCGCCGTATCTCTGGACCGTGGACCTGACTGCGCTCGCGCCGTCGAAACGTACCCGGGTGCCGTCCTCGATCTACTGGTTCGGCACCGACATGTTCGGTCGCGACATCTATTCCCGCGTCGTCTATGGCGCGCGGATATCGCTGATCGTCGGCTTCGCGGTGGCCTTCCTCGCCTCGGTCGTCGGGCTGGTGATCGGCCTCGTTTCCGGCATGGTGCGCTGGGCCGACAGCCTCATCATGCGCGTGATCGACGGCATGATGTCGATCCCGCCGATCCTGCTCGCCATCGCACTGATGGCGCTCACGCGCGGTTCGGTCGGCAACGTCATCATCGCGATCACCATTGCGGAAATCCCGCGTGTCGCGCGTCTGGTGCGCGGCGTCGTGCTCACCTTACGCGAGCAGCCGTATGTCGAAGCGGCCATCGCCGCCGGCACGCGCACGCCGATGCTGATCCTGCGCCATATCCTGCCGAACACCTTCGCGCCGATGAGCGTGCAGGCGACCTACATCTGCGCCTCGGCGATGATCGTGGAAGCGATCCTCTCCTTCATCGGCGCCGGCATTCCGCCGACCATTCCCTCTTGGGGGAATATCATGGCCGACGGCCGCACGCTCTGGCAGGTGAAGCCGCATATCGTGATGTTCCCGGCGATTTTCCTGTCGATCACCGTTCTTGCGGTCAACCTCGTGGGCGACGGCTTGCGCGACGTGCTCGACCCCCGCATGGCCAAGAAGATCTGAGGGGAGGGAAGAATGGCACTCCTCGAAATCGAACAGCTTCAAACGCACTTCCGCACGCCGGATGGCATCAACCGCGCCGTCGATGGCGTGACCTTCTCCATCGAGGCCGGGCAGACTCTGGCCGTGGTCGGCGAGTCCGGCTGCGGTAAGTCCGTCACCGCGATGTCGATCCTGCGCCTCATCCCGGAGCCGCCGGGCAAGATGGCGGGCGCAATCCGCTTTCAGGGCCGCAATCTGCTCGAATGCACGCCGGATGAAATGCGTGCGATCCGCGGCAACGAGATCTCGATGATCTTCCAGGAGCCGATGACCTCGCTCAACCCGGTGCTGACCATCGGCCGGCAGATCGGGGAATCGCTTCAGCTCCATCAGAATCTCAGCGCCAAGGAAGCCCATGCCCGCGCGGTCGAGATGCTGCGGCTCGTCGGCATCCCGGCGCCGGAGCGGCGCGTGGACGAATACCCGCACCAGCTTTCCGGCGGCATGCGCCAGCGCGTGATGATCGCCATCGCGCTGGCCTGTTCGCCCAAGCTCCTGATCGCGGATGAGCCGACGACCGCGCTCGACGTTACCATTCAGGCGCAGATTCTCGATCTGATGAGCGATCTCAAGGCGCGGGTCGGCGCGGCGATCATGCTCATCACGCACGATCTCGGCGTCGTCGCCGAGGTCGCGGATCAGGTCGTCGTGATGTATGCCGGCCGCAAGGTCGAGGAAGCGCCGGTCAAGCAGCTCTTCCGCTCGCCGAAGCATCCCTACACGCAAGGCCTGCTCGGCGCGGTGCCGCGTCTCGGCTCTTCGCAGACAGGAACCGCGACGCGTCTCGCCGAGATTCCGGGCCTCGTGCCGAGCCTCAAGAAGCGGATCGAAGGCTGCGTCTTCGCCGGCCGCTGCCCGAAGGTCACCGACATCTGCCGCAAGTTCGCGCCCGGCCTCGAGGAAAAGGCGCCCGGCCAGATCGCCGCCTGCCATCACGCCGAGAAGGAGCTCGCTCCAGCATGAATGCGCCCCATCGACATTCCGGTCCGGTGCTGGAGGTCAATGATCTCAAGAAGCATTTCGCGATCACCGGCGGCTTCTTCTCGACCGTGGTCGGCCATGTCTATGCGGTCGATGGTGTTTCCTTCGCCATCGAGCGAGGCGAGACGCTCTCGCTCGTCGGCGAAAGCGGCTGCGGCAAATCGACCGTCGGCAAGGCGATCCTGCGCCTGTTCACGATCACGGACGGACAGGTGGTGCTCAACGGTGAGCGGATCGACGAGCTCTCGAACGCCAAGCTACGCCCCTTGCGCCAGCGCATTCAGGTGGTGTTTCAGGATCCGTTCTCCTCGCTCAACCCGCGCATGCGGGTGCGGGACATCCTGGCCGAGCCGATCACCAATTTCGGACTGGCGAAGAACAAGGCCGAGATCGACGAGCGTCTCGCCAGGCTGATGGACAAGGTCGGCCTGCCGCGCGATGCGGTCGATCGCTGGCCGCACGAGTTTTCCGGCGGGCAACGCCAGCGCATCGGCATCGCCCGCGCGCTCGCCGCCGAGCCGGATGTGATCATCTGTGACGAGGCGGTCTCGGCGCTCGATGTCTCGGTGAAGGCGCAGATCGTCAACCTGCTGTGCGACCTGCAACAGGAACTCGGCCTCGCGCTGCTGTTCATCAGCCACGACCTCGCCATCGTCGAGCACATGACGCACCGCGTCGCGGTGATGTATCTCGGCAAGATCGTCGAGATCGGCACCCGAGACGCCATCTTCTCCGCGCCGATGCACCCCTATACGCAGGCGCTGCTTTCGGCGGTGCCGATCCCGGACCCGGAAGCCAGTCGCGAACGCATCCTGCTGACCGGCGACGTCCCGAGCCCGATCAACCCGCCGAAGGGCTGCCGGTTCAATACCCGCTGCCCGCACGCCTTCGACCGCTGCCGCTCGGAGGAGCCCGCGCTTCGCATGATGGGCGAGAAGCATCAGGCGGCCTGCCATCTCCACGATCTGCCGGCCGCCGAAAACCCGATCTTGAAAGAGAACAAGAAGAATGGATGACTTCATCCTAAACCCCGCGCTCGAACGGGGAATGGCCTATGGCGGGGACTTGCAGGCGATCCTTTCTCTGGCGAAAGCCGGGGAGGCCCGCGCCCATATCGCGGCCTGGGCAGGCTATGCGCCGACGCCGCTGCGCGACCTGACCGCGATCGCGCGCGATTCCGGCGTCGCGCAGGTGCTCTACAAGGACGAGGGCAAGCGTTTCGCTCTTCGCAGTTTCAAGGCGCTCGGCGGCGCCTATGCGGTGGACCGGCTGGTCGCGCAGAAGGGCGCCGCAGGGCTCACCGTCACCTGCGCGACCGACGGCAACCACGGCCGGGCGGTCGCCTGGGGCGCGGCGCGTGCCGGGGCACGGGCCGTCATCTACGTCCACGAAGGCGTGAGCGAGGGCCGTGCCGCGGCGATCCGGGCGCTCGGGGCCGAGGTGGTGCGTGAAGGCTCGAACTACGACGCTTCCGTCCGCGCCTCCACCGAAGCGGCGGCGCGCAACGGCTGGCAGATCGTTTCGGATACCTCTTGGCCGGGCTATGAGGATGTCCCGCGCGACGTGATGCAGGGCTATGCCGTGCTGGCGATGGAGGCTGCCGAGCAGGGCGCCCAGCCCACGCATGTCTTCATTCAGGGCGGTGTGGGTGGTGTCGCGGCGGCGATGCTCTCCTATTACTGGGAGAAATTCGGCGAAAACCGGCCCAAGTTCATCGTCGTCGAGCCGGACAAGGCCGCCTGCCTGCTCGAAAGCGCGAAAGCGCGCAAGGTCGAGTTCGTCGGCGGCGATCTCGATACCGTGATGGCCGGCCTTGCCTGCGGCGAACCCTCCATTCTGGCGTGGAAACTGCTCGGGCCGGGCGCCGATGCCTTCATGACCGTCAAGGATCAGGACGCGATCGCGGCGATGCGGCTGCTGGCGAAATCCCATGTCGTCGGGGGCGAATCCGGCGTCGCGGGGCTGGCGGGCTTTCTGAAGGCCGCCGCGAACCCCTCGATGCGCGCCGCGCTCGGGCTCGGCACCGGCGCGCGCATCTTGCTGATCGGCACCGAAGGCGCGACCGATCCGGCGCTCTACACCCAGCTTGTCGGCAGGACGCCGGAGGAGGTCGAGGCATGAGCCGTGTCATTACCGTCGGCGCTGCGCAGCTCGGCGCCATTCAGCGGGCGGACAGCCGCGCGAAGGTCGTCGCCCGGATGATCGAACTTCTCCGCGAAGCCAAATCCAATGGTTGCGATCTTGTCGCCTTTCCGGAACTCGCGCTGACGACCTTTTTCCCGCGCTGGTTCATGGAAGATCAGGCCGAGATCGACACCTTTTTCGAGCGCGAGATGCCCTCGAACGAAACCGCGCCGCTGTTCAACGCCGCGCGCGAGTTCGGCATCGCCTTCTCGCTCGGTTTCGCAGAACTGACCGAGGAGGAAGGGCGAACCCGCCGCTTCAACACGCAAGTCATCGTCGGCAAGGACGGCAAGATCCTCGGCAAGTATCGCAAGATTCATCTGCCGGGCCATCGCGAGCACGAACCTTGGCGCGCCTTCCAGCATTTGGAGAAGCGCTATTTCGAGGTCGGGAACCTCTCCTGGCCGGTCAATCGCGCGCCGGCTGACCTGCAATCGGGCCTCTTCGGCCAGATGATCTGCAACGATCGCCGCTGGCCGGAGAGCTATCGCGTGATGGGGTTGCAGGGCGTCGAGATGATCCTGCTCGGCTACAACACCCCGGTGCATAATCCGCCCGCGCCGGCGCATGACCGGCTCGGCGACTTCCACAACCACCTCGTAATGCAGGCCGGCGCCTACCAAAACGCGACCTGGGTCGTCGGCGTCGCCAAGTGCGGACTTGAGGAGGGCTGCGAGATGATCGGCGGCTCCTGCATCGCCGCGCCCACCGGCGAGATCGTCGCGCGGGCGATCACCCGCGAGGATGAACTGGTCGTCGCGCGCTGCGATCTCGATCTCGGCCAGAGCTACAAGAATTCCACCTTCAATTTCGCCCGCCATCGCGAGCCGGAGCAATACCGGATGATCGTCGAGCGCAAGGGCGCGGTTCTTCCCGAATAACGGGTTACAGGAGCACCAAATGCACGATCTTATCCTGAAGGGTGGCCGGGTCATCGATCCGAGCCAGAAGCATGACGGCATCCTTGATGTCGCCTTCACCGGCGGCAAGGTGTCCGGCTTCGGCAAGGACCTCAAGGGCGCGAAGGAAATCCGCGACGTTTCCGGCTACATCGTCACGCCGGGCCTCATCGATATGCACACGCACGTCTACTGGGGCGGCACCTCGCTCGGCATCGACGCCGACGAGTTCTGCCGCATGTCGGGTGTCACGACCTCGGTCGATACCGGCTCGGCGGGGCCCGGCAACTGGCCGGGCTTCCGCAAGCACGTGATCGAACACAGCCAGGCCCGCATTCTCGCCTATCTCCACGTCAGCCATGCCGGCATCTACGGCTTCGACAAGCGCGTGATGGTCGGCGAGAGCGTCGATCTGCGCATGATGAACCCGATCGATTGCGCGGAGGTCGCGGACGCCAACCGCGATCTCATCGTCGGCATCAAGGTCCGCGTCGGGCTGCACGCCTCGGGAGAGCAGGGCTCGGCGCCGCTCAACATCGCCCTTCAGGTCGCCGAGGAAGTCGGCATGCCGCTGATGTGCCACATCGACCACCCGCCGCCGTCCTACGAGGAGGTGCTGGATATGCTCCGCCCCGGCGACGTGCTGACCCATGCCTTCCGCCCCTTCCCGAATTCCCCCGCGACCGCGCAGGGCACCGTCAAGCCGGCGGTTCTGGCGGCGCGCAAGCGCGGCGTTCTGTTCGACATCGGCCACGGCAAGGGTTCCTTCGCCTTCAAGACCACGCGCGCGATGCTCGCCAACGGCTTCGAGCCGGACACGATCTCGTCCGACGTGCACGCGCTCTGCATCAACGGCCCGGCCTTCGATCAGGTCACGACCATGTCGAAGTTCCTCTGCATGGGCATGCCGCTCTACGATGTGGTGAAATGCTCGACCGTGAACGCCGGTCTGATGCTCAAGCGCCCGGAGTACGGCTCGCTCAAGGTCGGTTCGCTCGGCGACGCAACGATCCTCACCGTGAAGGAAGGCAAGTTCGACTATGTCGACGTAGTGGGTGAGCACCTCATCGGTGACAAGAAGATCGTCTCGGAAGGTGTTGTTCTGAAAGGAAAATGGTGGCATCCGAAACGCACGTCCCGTTTCCCGAAGGTGTCGGCATGACGCCCGAACAGCGCCTCGAACAGCTTGGCATCGTGCTGCCGCCGGTTCCGGTGCCGGTCGCGAATTACGTGCCGTTCCGCTTCGCCGGCAGCCTGCTCTATCTCTCCGGACAGGGGCCGAAAAAGCCTGACGGAACCTATCGTCAAGGGCGGCTTGGCAAGGACATCTCGATCGAGGACGCCTATCAGGAGGCGCGCCTCACCGGCCTGCAACTGCTCGCGACCGCGAAGGCCGCGCTTGGTGAACTCTCGCGCATCGAGGCGACGATCAAGCTGCTCGGCATGGTCAACGCCGAGCCGGATTTTGCCGATCACCCCAAGGTCATCAACGGCTGCTCGGATCTCTTCGTCGAGGTTTTGGGGGAGGCCGGTCGACACGCGCGCTCGGCCGTCGGTATGGGGTCGCTGCCGAACCGCATGGCGGTCGAGATCGAAGCCATTTTCCTGGTGAAGCCATGAAAGGCCGGCAACCATGACAGAGCTGAAAACCCGCATCGCCCGCGAGGTCGGCACGCCGGCGCTCGTTGTCGACATGGACGCCGTCGATCGCAATATCGCCAAAACGCAGGCGCTTTGTGATGCGGCCGGCGTCGCCAACCGCCCGCATATCAAGACGCACAAGTCCGTCGAACTGATGCGGATGCAGCTCGCCGCCGGCGCCAAGGGCATCACCTGCCAGAAGCTCGGCGAGGCCGAAGTGATGGCGGAGGGCGGCGCCGATGATATCTTCATCTCGTACAACCTTCTCGGCGAGGAGAAGATGGCGCGGCTCGCTGCGCTGATGGGCAAGGTGACGATGCGCGTCGCCGCCGACAACCCCACGGTCGTGGAGCACCTCGCCAAGGCCGCCGCATTAGCCGGCCGCGATCTGCTGGTCCGCGTCGAATGCGACACCGGGCGCAAGCGCGCGGGCGTGGAGAAGCCCGCCGAGGCGATCGCGCTCGCGAAGATGATCGTCGCGACGCCGGGCCTCGTCTTTGACGGGCTGATGCTCTATCCGCCAGAAGATGCCGCCGAGATTACCAACAAATTCGTCGCGGATGTGCGCGCCGGGCTGGTCGAGGCGGGTATCGGTATCCCTTCGATCTCGACCGGCGGCACGCCGAACCTGCTCAATCTCGGCCAGATCGCCGGGGCGACCGAGCACCGCGCCGGCACCTCCATCTTCAACGATCGCATGATGATGGCCGCTGGCTACGCGAAGGAGGAGGATTGCGCGCTGCGCGTCTACACCACCGTCGTCAGCCGTGGCGCGCCGGAGCGCGGTATTCTCGACGCCGGCTCGAAAACCCTGACAACCGAGACCGGCTGGGGCCTCAAGGGCCACGGCCTTATTCTCGAACACCCCGAGGCCGAGATCGCGCGCTTCTCGGAAGAGCACGGCATTCTCGATCTCGCGCGCTGCAATGATCGGCCGAAGGTCGGCGATGTGGTGCGGGTCATCCCCAACCACATCTGCCCGGTGGTGAACGTCGTCGGCACGCTGGTGTTCGTGCGCGGCGAAGAAATCATCGGCACCGGCGAGGTCGAGGCGCGCGGCAAGCTGACCTAAGCATCCGCCCGCCAAGTGGCCACCGGTTGGCGGATAAGCGGATGCGGCGATGGAAGGATCAGGCGGCCTTGCCGCGGCGCCAGGCCATGGCGCGCCGTGCCGCCTGTTCGAGGGCGGGGCGGCTCTTCACGTAGGCCTTGGCCTCGTGAATCGCCTTGTGCGGCAGCCCGAAGACCGAGGTGGCGACCGTGGCATCAAAGAGCGGAATGCTCTCGGGATGGAAACGGCGCTTGTAGGCGAATTCGCCAATGCCGAAATCGATCTCGCGATAGCCTTCGCCGTGCATCTCGGCCATCGTCCGCTCGATGATGAGGCGACCTGGCGAACAGTTGGACCATTCGCCGCTCGCCGTCGCGATGCGGACCATGGTGTAGCGCGGCTTGTGGGCGATGCAGAAGAGTGCGGCGACGAACTCGTCTCCGGCCTTCAGCGCGGTCAGGATGATATCGCCGCGCTCGATCCCGCCTTCCGCCAGCGACCGGTAGAGATCGCGGTAGGCGGGACGATCGAGAAGGTATTCGTAGCCCATCTCGTCGGCGCGGGCATCCTGCGAGGCTTCGAGCCACCCGAGAATGGCGCGGCCTTCCGCCGCATCGCGGGCGCGGATGAAGCGGGCGTCGCCGCCACGCGTGAAGACCCGCCAGAATCGGCCCATTTCCTTGCGGTCGTGACGGGGCAGGGCGGCGAGCCAGGCTTCGTAATCGTCGCCGAGCCGGACCAGCCCGCCGCTCAGATGCGAGCGATGCCCGCCAAGCGCGAGCAGCAGCGGATTCCGGCGTTCCCGCAGGGTCTCGGGCATCTTTTCGAACTGGCAGAGGTCGGCGCGCGGCAGCACGTTACGGGCCGCCGTCCATGCGGCGTGCGCATCCTCGATTGTGCCGGGCGCGGCCGGGCCAAGCAGCGGCAGATTGTAATCGCTGACGCCAAGATCGGCGAAGCGGATCACGGCCTGCCGACCGCGACGGTCCAGCACGAGCGACAGGCCCATCGCCGGCGTCCCGCTCGTCGTTTCCTCGATTTCGACCAGCACGGGGCTGATCCCGTCATCGGTCGTCCCGAAGTGCCGGTACCAGGCGGCAAGCCAATGCGCCGATTGGAACGGCGTCGCGCCCGGATCCAGCGCCGTCCAGCGTTCGACGAACGTTTCCGGCGAGGCGGCGAGGCGGGCGCGATAGGTCCGGGGCATTGAGCGGTTTCCTGCGGCTTCAGCGCGTGTAGGCCGGAATGTCCTGGATGACGCCCGGCTGCGATTTCACGAGGCGAAAATCGATCGGGCGACGAACGCGGCGGGCGCGCTTGACCCACGGCGAGCGGCGCGCCAGCGCCTGAAGTGCGGCCTTCGCCACGTATTCCGGGCCGGAGATGCGGCGCGAACGCGGCGTCCAGCCGAACATATTGCGCAGCACGCCGTTGGCCATCGTGATCTGCTGCGTGCGCTTGATCTCAGCGGTCCAATGCTCGGAGGTCATGGAGATGTTGAGGCAATCGTGGTTCTCGACGCGGTGCGGCGCGTTAAGCGGCCAGGTCATCATCTGCCCCGGCTGGAGATCGACGATCATTGCCTCGCGGTCGTAGGTCGGATCGTAGCCCATGTTGACCTCGATGCCGTAGAGCGCGATCCGCTCCAGCTCCGCCTGCGGCAGGTAAGGCTCCTGCGCCGGGTAGAGATAAAGGCGCTTCGAGCCGGCGATCTGCCAGAGCGACTGGCCCGGCAGGTCGGAATGGTAGGGCACCGAGGCGTTGGGCGAGGAGATGAGGATGCCCATGGTCCGGTCGTAGGTCTCGAAGTCGGGCATGTAGCCCTGCAGCTCCGCGAAAATGCCGTCGATCAGGTCGCGGTAGCGGCTGTCGACCTCCGGCACGTTGCGCAGGTTGAGCCAGAGCTTGCCGGCGGCGATCGCGTCGATCACTTCCTCTCCGGAAAGTTCGCCGATCTCGCCCTCGCGCCATACGCGGGTCTTGTCGGCGCGGTGGCTGACGTGGACGAGCGCATGATGATCGAGCGGGTAGCTCTCGATGAGCCGCGCGAGGGTCTCGCGGGAGAACAGCGGATTGCGGTGCAGGTTATGCTGCGCCAGCACCGGGCGCGTGCGCCAGCCGGCGGAAAGCTCGTCAGTCCAGTTCTCGAAAACCTTGTCGACCATGAGACAACCTCGAATACGAAATGTGGAGTGGTCACGATATGTCGAACAGCGCTTGGTGGCAAAAGAAGAATAAAAATTGATTCATTTGCGGTAAATAAAAACACGACAGAGAAAAATGATTATTATGGTTATATTTTTCATTTACCAATAAAACTATGGTAAATCTAATATGTGATGCAAGGGCGGCCGCGTGTTCGCGGGCTGTTGTGCCGAACCGGCGGTCCCGCTAGAAGCTAGGGTCAGGTTCCCCGGAGGCGGTTCATGACAAGGCGCGATATCGGCATCGGCCGGCTTATTCTCGGCTCGGCATCGCCCCGCCGCTTTCAGCTTCTCCAGCAGATCGGCATCACGCCGGACGATGTCATCGCCGCTTCGATCGATGAAACGCCCCGTGTTCGCGAACGGCCGCGCGTTTACGTCGAGCGGATCGCGCGCGAGAAGACGGCGGCGACCCACAAGGCGACACGACACGACGAGACTTTGGCCGCTGCGCATATTCTTGCTGCCGACACGGTTGTGGCGCTCGGTTCGCGCATCCTGCCCAAGGCCGAGACGGCGGCGGAGGCCGCCTTCTGTCTGCGCCTGCTGTCGGGGCGGGCGCATCGCGTCTATACGAGCGTGGTCGTGATGCTGCCGGACAGCCGCCAGAGCCAGCGCCTTGTCGAGGCTCGCGTACGGTTCAAGCGGCTTTCGGGCACCGAGATCGACGCCTATCTCGCCAGCGGCGAATGGAGCGGGAAGGCCGGCGGCTACGCCATCCAGGGCATCGCCGGCGCTTTCGTCACCAAGATCATCGGCTCCTACAGTGCCATCGTTGGCCTGCCGCTCTATGAAACCGCAAGCCTGCTTGAAGGCACGGGCTTTCCGGTGCATCTGAGATGGATGCACAGCGGTTGAGATTTGCCGGTTGGGGGACTTGCCGGT
>JAVTWI010000103.1:0-4208 GCA_032229845.1 Rhabdaerophilum sp. | reverse complement strand
GCATCTGAGATGGATGCACAGCGGTTGAGATTTGCCGGTTGGGGGACTTGCCGGTGGGACTTGCCGGTTGACCTTGGCGTCCGCGACCCAATCTAATTCTATGGAGAACTAGGATGACTGCTCGTCTCGCCGGCAAGGTTGCGATCATCATGGGAGCCGGCTCCTCGGGGCCCGGCTGGGGGAACGGCAAGGCGACCGCCGTGCGCTTTGCTGAAGAGGGCGCGCGCATCGTCGCGGTTGATTACAACTTGGCCGCTGCCGAGGAAACCGCCGGTCTGGTGACGGATCGCGGCGGCAAGGCCATCGCCCGCCGATGCGACGTGACCAAATCCGATCAGGTCGAGGCGCTCGTTACCGAGATCGCGCGCGAGTTCGGCCGCATCGACGTGCTCGACAACAACGTCGGCATCGCCGAGGTCGGCGGCGTCGTCGATCTGCCGGAGGATGAGTGGAACCGGGTGATGAGCGTCAATCTCACCTCGGCGTTTCTTGCCATGAAGCATGTCATCCCGGTGATGGAGCGGCAATACGCGCAGGAAGGGCAGGGCGGTTCGATCATCAATATCTCGTCGATCGCCTCGGTGCGCTATACCGGCGTCGCCTATGCAAGCTACGCCGCCTCGAAAGCGGCGATGAACCAGCTCACGCGCGTCACCGCCGCGCAATACGCGCCGAAGAAGATCCGCGTGAACGCGATCCTGCCGGGCCTGATGAAGACGCCGATGGTCGAGCGCTCCGCCGGACTTGCCGCGAGTTACGCCGGCGGCGACATTGAGGCGATGTGGCGCGCGCGTGACGCGCAGGTGCCGATGGGACACATGGGCGATGCGTTCGATGTCGCGAATGCCGCACTGTTCCTTGCCTCGGACGAGAGCCGATACGTCACGGGCATCGAGTTGCTGGTCGATGGCGGCATCACGCTCAAGGTGAGCTGAGATGGAGAATATCGACCCGGCGCCGATCCGTGCCCCGCTTTGCCCGATCTGCGGCAAGCTGCGCGTCGAGGCGTTCAAACCGTTCTGCTCGAAACACTGCGCCGATCTTGACCTGTCGCGCTGGCTCAAGGGCATCTATGCTGTGCCCGAATCTGACGAGGACGAAGGCGACGGCCGCCGTCCCGATGCCGATCCCGGCGAAATCCATTCCTGAACCCGCCCGTTTTCTTTCCCGCAATCCGAAGGTTATTTCATGGAACTGAGACCCCTTGGCCGTTCCGGCCTCAACGTATCTGCCATCTGCCTCGGCACCATGACCTGGGGCCAGCAGAACACCGAAGCCGAAGGTCACGAGCAGATGGATTATGCCCTCGATCAGGGGGTGAACTTCTTCGATACCGCGGAACTCTATGCAATCCCGCCCAAGGCGGAGACCCAGGGCTCGACCGAGCGCATCATCGGTTCGTGGTTCAAGGCGCGGAAGAACCGCGACAAGGTGATCCTCGCCTCCAAGGTCGTCGGCCGCTCGGTGATGAACTGGTTCCGCAAGGACGGTTCGCCGTCGCGCCTCACCCGCGCGCAGATGACGGAAGCGCTCGACGGCAGCCTCGCGCGCCTCGGCACAGATTACATCGACCTCTACCAGCTTCACTTTCCCGAGCGCACGGTTCCTTGGGGAACGAACCCCACGCGCTTCCATGTGAAGGACTTTCAGACCGAGGGGGAAGAAACGCCGATCGCCGAAATCTGCGACATTCTCGCCGGTTTCGTGAAGGCCGGGAAAATCCGCCATGTCGGCCTTTCGAACGAAAGCGCCTGGGGCACCATGCGATTCCTGTTCGAGAACGAAACCCGCGGCACCCCGCGCATCCAGTCGATCCAGAACTGCTACAACCTCATCAATCGCACGTTCGAGACCGGCCTTGCCGAGGTCTGGTATCGCGAGCAGGTGGGCCTGCTGGCCTATTCGCCGCTGGCGCAGGGCTACCTCACCGGCAAGTATCTCGACGGCGCCCGTCCGCCCGGCTCACGCACGACACTGTTCAACCGCGGCCAGCGCTATGAGAAGCCCGGCTCGGAAGAGGCGACGCGTGACTACATGGCAATCGCGCGGGATTTCGGTATCGATCCGGCGGTGTTCGCAAACGCCTGGGTCACGAGCCGCCCGTTTGTGACCGCGAACATCATCGGCGCGACCTCGATGGCGCAGCTGAAGCTCGCCATCGGCTCCGCTTCGGTGAAGATCACGGAAGAGATGGAGAAGCGGATCGACGCCGTGCACCAGATGCGCGGCAATCCGGCGCCCTAGGCATCAACCCATCAAGTGGATGCCGGTTGATGGACAAGATGATGCGACAAAACAAATGATGGAGCGGACGATCCGATTTAATCGGATCGACAATCGCTCCAACCTCACGCCCGTCGTGCCTGTCGCCGCGCCAACCCTTCCGAAAGGGCGAGCGCGGCGACGGAAATCGCCACCGAAACGAAGGTCAGGCGCAGCGCGGCCCATTCCCCGCCCGGCACCTGAAGCGCGGAATAGATCGCGGCGGGGATCGTCTGCGTCTCGCCGGGAATGTTCGAGACGAAGGTGATGGTCGCGCCGAATTCGCCCAGCGCCTTGGCATAGCCGAGAACCGCGCCGGCGATCACGCCCGGCAGCGCCAGCGGCAGCACGACATGGCGGAACATCTGCCAGCGGTTCGCGCCCATGACGGTGGCTTCCTCGAGATAATCCGCGCTGACCGCCTCGATCGAAAGGCGGATCGCGCGGACCATCAGCGGCAGGGCCATGATTCCGGCCGCGAGCGCGGCGCCGGTCCAGCGAAAGGCGAGGGAGACGCCGAACATGCTCTCGAGGATCTGGCCGAGCGGACCGGCGCGCCCGAATAGCAGCAGCAGCGCGAGCCCGGTCGCGACCGGCGGCAGCACCAGCGGCAGGTGCACGAGCACGTTGAGGGTGAACTGCCCCGGAAACGGCTTGCGCGAGAGTGCCCAGGCGGCCGCCACGGCAAAAGGCAAGGCCGCCCCGACCGCGACGAGCGAAACCCGCAGCGAGAGCAGGATCGCCGTCATCTCTTCCGCGCTGAGAGGGGTGATAAGCGTCATCGCCTCAGGCCGGCCCCGCGAATCCATAGCGGGACAGCAGCGCCTGCGAGGCCGGCGTGAACAGGAAATCGAGCAGTGCCATCCCGCCGCTGCGTAAACCCCGATCGGTAAGCGCGACCGGATAGGTGATGGGTTTATGGAACGCGGCCGGAACCGTGCCGATCACCTTCACGCGCGGTTTGGCGGCGGCATCGCTCGCGTAGACGATGCCCGTTTCCACCTCGCCGCGCGCGACCAGCGCCAGCGCGACGCGCACGTTCTCCACCTGCACGAGGTGCGGCTGCAGCGCCTCCCACAGGCCGAGGCGGTCGAGCGCCTCCTTGGCGTAGGTGCCCGCGGGAACGGCCTTGACGTCGCCGATCGCGATCCGACCACCGATATGCAGGCTCTCGGCCTTCATGCCGGGTTCGACTGTTACCAGCCGGGCCGATTGCGCGCGGGCAACAACGACAAGCCGGTTGCGGGTGAGGATGCGCCGCGTCTCGGCGCGAATGGCGCGGCGGGCCGAGAGGACATCCATCCAGTCCTCGCTGGCGGAGATGAAGAAATCCGCCGGCGCGCCCTGTTCGATCTGCCGGGCGAGCGCGCCCGAACCGGCATAGGAAATGCGGGGGGCGGGGTGGCCCTGTTTCGCCCATTCACCGGCGATGGCATCGAGCGCGTCGCGCAACGAGGCGGCGGCGAAAATCGTCAGGGGATCGGATGCCAGCGCGCCCCGGCGCGAGGCGGAGAGGAAGGCGGTGCCGAGGATGATTCCTGGGCCGAGCACCGCGAGACGTCGCGTAACCATGTCATTCCCATGCGGCGAGCGCCGCTTTCAAGGACGGAAAGTCCGGTTGAACACTGGGCGTGACGGTTTCGCTTCCGGAAAACCGCGGCGCGGGGGCGGGCTGCACGACGCCGTCCACTGCGGCAAAGGCTCCACGGGTCTGGTTATGCGGATGAGCGGGCGCTTCGTCAAGCGTCAGCACCGGCGCGACGCAGGCATCGGTGCCGGCGAAGACCGCATCCCATTCGTCGCGGGTGCGGGTTTGGAGGATGGTCGCAAAGCGCTCGGAGAGCGTCGGCCACGTCGCCGGGTTCATCCGTTCGGCCTCGGGAACGATCTCAATGCCGAGCAATGTGCAGAAGGTCGCAAAGAACTGCGGCTCAAGGCACCCGACA
>JAVTWI010000102.1:9813-14963 GCA_032229845.1 Rhabdaerophilum sp. | reverse complement strand
CGAACCCCTCGACGTCGATCTTGATGAAATCCGGCGCGCCAGGCGTAGCGATCAGCACATCGAGTGTCGTTACCGGAACCTCGATTTCCCGGTCCCAGACCTGCCCTTCCCAGCCGCCTGCGCCATCCGCCGCCTTGACGAAATCGGCCGAGGCGGTGGTCACGGTCGGGTTGGCGGAATTGACATGCAGCGTGAGCGAACCGGCCGCCGGACCGCAGGCCGAGCGGACAAGCGCCACGTCGGCATCATCCCGATAGAGGACCGAAATCGCTTCGGCGCAATCCGGTTGCGGCTCCAGCGCCACGACCCGCGCACCGACGCGGCGGAACGAGGCGATCCTGTCGCCGACATGGCTGCCGATATCGAAGGCGAGACCGCCGCGCGGCACGAAGCGTTCGTAAAGCCGATCCATCGCGTCGTCGCGCGGCTGATCGCCGTAATACACCTCGAACGAGCGTTTCAAGGCCGGCCAGCGGCGCGAAAGCAGGTCGATGACATCCGCCGGCAGCGCCATCAGTGCCCCTCCCCCATCTGGGCACGGACCACGATGTCGGGCTTCTCGATCTCCTCCGGGATCGCGTAGAGCCCGCGCCGCGTGAGCCAGAGCCCGAAACCGGGGTCGGCCGTCAACACCGCGAACGGGATCGCGACGAGGAAGCCCAGCGTCAGCGGCAGCGACCAGAGCGCGAACTGGATCGAGGTCATGGCCATCAGGCCGACGACGAGGACGCCGAACAGCGTCTGCGGCCAGAGGTTCTGCGCGGCAAGGCTCCACGGGATGCCGTGCGCGTCGCGCGCCTGCCCGCCCCACGTGATGGATTTCCCGAAAAGCAACCCGACGATGAAGACTGTCGTCTTGAAGGTATCCGACGCGCCGAGAATCCACGCGAAAACGATCTCGGAAAGCCCCGCGAACAGGAACTTCGACGTGCCGCCATAGCGGGCCGTACCGCCCTTGGTCAGCATGATGTCGGCGAGGCCGGCGAGCTTCGGCATCAGGTTCATCACGGTGAAGAAGAGATAGAGGCAGAGCGCGGACGCGGCCGGGAAAATCGCCAGCGGCTCGCCGTCGAACGGCTTCAGAGCCGCGAGCGGCAGCATGAACGTCCAGGCCGGGATGCCGAGGAACATCAGGATTGCCCAGACAAGCTGGAAGCGCGAGACGGGGTAGAGCCCCTTCGTGCCGAGCAGCTTCACGTATTGCAGGTTGCCCTGGCACCAGCGCGTGTTGCGCTTCATGAATTCGAGCAGCGTCGGCGGGTTTTCCTCCCACGAGCCGCCCTCGGCCGGCATCACGCGCACTTCGTAGCCGGCGCGGCGCATGAAGGTTGCCTCGACCTGATCGTGGGAGAGGATGTGCCCGCCGAAGGGCGGCTTGCCGGGGAGTTCGGGCAGTTCGCACTGATCGCGGAACGGCGCGATCCGCGCGAGCGCGTTATGGCCCCAGAATGGGCCGCAATCACCCACCCACCACGCCTGTCCCATGGTGTAGGAGCGCATACCCTGCCGCATGCCGAACTGGAAAATGCGCGCGAAGGCCGATTTCGACGGCATGCCGACGACGAGGCTCTGGAGGATACCCAGCTTCGGATTGGCCTGCATGATGCGGACGTGATGGAGGATCGTCTTCGCATCCATCAGGCTGTCGGCGTCGAGCGGAAGCATGAGGTCGAAGTCATGGCCCCAGCGTTCGAGGAAATCGCGAACATTGCCGGCCTTGTAGCCCTTGTTGTCGGTGCGGCGGCGGTAGGTAATCGGCGCGCCTTCGCCCGCCTCCCGCTTCCATGCGGCAACGCCGGCCTCTTCTTCGGCCGCGACGGATTCGATGTTGGTGTCGGACAGGAGAAAATAGGCGAACCGGTCGCCGTGCCCGCTCGCGTCCAGCTCCGCCTTGATCAATTTTATCCGGTGGAGCGCGCGGGAAGGGTCCTCGTTGCGCAACGTCATGAAGATCGCGGTGCGGACCGAAACCGGCGTGTTCGGATCGGGCAGATCGGCGAAGGGCGCGGTCTCCGCCATCGCGTCGCGGCCCCCGTGCAACAGCCAGAGGCCGATCAGCGAATTCCAGAAGCCGAGCACCGCCCACGGCGTTCCAAACAGGAAACAGACGAACAGCACGACATCGACAACCGACCAGCCGCCTTTCGCGAGGATCACGAAGGCCCAACGGGCGAGCGCAAGATAGAGTGCGACGTTCAGCATCACGAAGATGACCCGGCGCAGGGTCAGCGCTTCGGCGCTTTGCGTGCCGGTCGGCGTCAGCGCGATGCGGGCCGAAGAGGCGGGCGACGGGGCGGAACTGTCCGAAGACATGCGTTGCAGAACCTCTCGTATCGGGCGCTCGCAGGAACCGGGCCGCTTGCGCGCCCGGCGTTGGCGTGAAATGGGTTTAAGCCCCGTTCGCGTCAACGGCCATCCGCGGAGCGGGTTGAAGCGTATCGCCGATCGAAGCTGAACGGGAGCATACCGGCCAACCGGACGAAGGGGATCATGAGCAGCGCGATTTCGAAACCCGCGGACCATCCCGTCACCGCCCGCGCGCTGTTCTATACCGGCGTCATGCAGGCCGAGACGCGCTCGTTGCCGCTCGCTCACCCCGGCTTGGGCGAGGCAGTCGTTCGCACCGAGTTCACCGCCCTTTCGCGCGGGACGGAGCGGCTGGTCGCCTCCGGACAGGTACCGCCCGGCGAGGAAACGCGGATGCGCTGCCCGCTGCAGGAGGGCGATTTTCCGTTTCCGGTCAAATACGGCTATTGCGCCACCGGCATCGTCGAGGATGGACCGGCGGAATGGCTGGGGCGTCGCGTTTTCGTGCTGCATCCGCATCAGGATCGCTTCGTGTGCGCGGTGAACTGGCTCAACCTCGTACCGGAGTTCGTGCCGGCGAAACGCGCGGCACTCGCCGCCAACATGGAAACCGCGCTCAACGCGATCTGGGATTCCGGCGTCAGCGCGGCGGACAAGGTGGTCGTGGTCGGCGGCGGCCTCGTCGGGCTGCTGGTGACATACCTTAGCGCGCGGATGCCGGGAACCGAGGTGACGCTCGTGGATAACAATCCGCTCCGCGCGGAGATCGCCGCGCATTTCGGCGCGGATTTCAAGATGCCGGAGCACGCGCCGAAGGGAGCGGATATCGTCTTCCACACCTCCGCCAGCACCGCCGGTCTTGCGACCGCGATCGGCGCGGCGGGCTGCGAGGCGAAGGTGGTCGAGCTCTCGTGGTATGGCGCGAGGGAAATCACGGCGCCGCTCGGCGGGCATTTCCACGCGGGACGCGTCAGCCTCGTTTCCTCGCAGGTGGGCACGGTTTCTCCCGGCCATGCGGCGCGCGGCTGGACCTATTCATCGCGCCTTCAGGCGGCGCTCCGCTTACTGGCGGACGATCGGCTCGATCCGCTGATTACCGAGACGATTGCCTTCGACGATCTGGCCGCCGCGATCCCGCGCCTGCTCGCAGCCGACGCGCCGGGTCTCGTGACGCTGGTTCAGTACTGAACCAGCCTTTCTTGGATTCGCGCCTTGCGGCGCGGGTCCCTCGCATAAGCTCGGACGCCCGTTCGGGCTACGTTGTCTGGTTCGCGCCTCCGGCGCAGACCCCTCGCATAAGCTCGGACGCCCGTTCGGGCTACGTTGAAAGGAAGACTGTATGTTCGCCGTTGAAGTCCGAGACCGCATCATGATCGGTCATTCGCTGCCCGATCCGTTCTTCGGGCCGGCGCAGAACATGCACGGCGCGACCTTCGTGGTGGATGTGGCCTTCTTCCGCGAGACGATGACCAAACAGAACGTCGTCGTCGATATCGGCGCGGCGCTCGATACGCTGGCGGCGGTGCTCAAGCCGCTGAAATACCAGAACCTCGATACCCTGCCGCAGTTCAAGGGCGTGCTGACCACCACCGAATTCCTGTGCCGGCACATCTTCGACGAGATCGCGAAAGCCGCGAAAACAGGCGCACTCGGCGAGGACGGCAAGGGCCTGACGAAAATCCGCGTCACCCTGCACGAGACCGATCTCGCCCGCGCCTGGTTCGAAGGCCCGGTCGGCTGAGCCATGCCCGAATTCGCATTCCTGATCCCCGGCGATCTCTCGCTGCCCACCGGCGGCTACGCCTACGACCGGGCGGTGATCCGGCTGTTGCCGAAGCTGGGGGTCAATGCCATCCACGTTGCGCTGCCCGGTTCGTTCCCGAACGCCAGCACAGAAGATTTCGCCGATTGCGCTGCGATCGTCACCGGGTTGCCGGCCGATTGCGTGCTGCTGATCGACGGGCTCGCCTATGGCGCGATGCCGGCCGATCTCATCCGCAGCTTCAACCGCCCGGTCGTCGCGCTGTGCCATCATCCGCTCGCGCTGGAGAACGGGATTTCGGCCGAACGGGCGCAGGAATTCCACCTGTCGGAGGCTGCGGCGCTGCAGCTCGCCGCGCATGTCATCGTCACCTCCCCGCTCACCGGCAAGATCCTGCAGGGCGACTTCGGGATCGGTGCGGAGAAAATTACGGTCGCCGAGCCCGGCACCGAGCGCAAGCCGCGCGCGACCGGCTCCGGCAACGCGACGCTCGAACTGCTGGCGATCGGCTCGATCGTTCCGCGCAAGGGCTACGGCATTCTCGTCGAGGCGCTTTCGATGTTGAAAAAACGCAACTGGCGTCTCCGTATCGTCGGCGCCGCGCGGGCACTCGATGTCGTCAACGCGCTTCAGGCGCAGATCGGCGCGCATGGCCTCGCGGATCGCATCCAGCTCGTGGGCGCGGTGCGCGAGCGCGATCTCGATGCGCTCTACGCCGGCGCGGACCTGTTCGTGATGTCGTCGTTGTTCGAGGGCTACGGCATGGTGCTGGCCGAGGCGATGACCCGCGGCCTGCCGATCGTCACGACGACAGGCGGCGCCGCGAGCCAGACCGTGCCGGACGGCGCGGCGCTCAAGGTTCCACCGGGCGATGCCGAGGCGCTCGCCGCCGCGCTCGACACGGCAATGGCCGACCCCGGCCTGCGCCACCGGCTCGCGGATGCCGCCTGGCAGGCCGGCCGCTCCCTCCCGCTCTGGGAGGATACGGCGGCGACCATCGCCGGTTGCCTCCATCACGTCTCCCAATCGAGGAAGGTTCTTTCATGAGTGGCTTTTCCGCCGATTGGCTCGCGCTGCGCGA
>JAVTWI010000102.1:0-9713 GCA_032229845.1 Rhabdaerophilum sp. | reverse complement strand
GGCGGTCGGCGACAGCCTCGCGCTGTTCAAGGACGGGCGGAACATCGGCGTTTCCTTCCGCATCGCCGATCTCGACAAGGATCTTGACGAAGTGCTCGCCAGCCGACCGGACCTCGTCAGCGCCTCGGCGCTGTTCGATCTCATCTCGGAAGCCTGGATGAAGCGTTTCGCCGGCGCGCTGCGGGCAAGCGGCGCGGACTTCTACACCGTGCTCACCTACAACGGGCAGGACGAGTTCTCGCCGCCGCATCCGTTCGACGAATCCGTGATGCGCGCCTTCGACATGCACCAGCAGCGCGACAAGGGGTTCGGCCCGGCGGCCGGGCCGCGCGCGGCGGCGGCGCTGGCGAAGGCGCTGAAAGAGGTCGGCTATGCGGTCGCGACCGGTGATTCACCCTGGGTTCTCAAGCCGGCGGACGCGCCGCTCAAGCTCGAACTGCTCAGAGGCATCGTCCGGGCAGTCGAGGAGACCGGGTTCATCGCCGAGAAAGGGCTGCACAGCTGGGCCTTCTACCGCGAGGCGATGGCCGGCGAGAAAGGCTCGCGCATGATCACCGGCCACACCGACATTCTCGCGACGTTCTGATACCGGCTGCCCTCAGGCGGATATTCAGGGCAGCATCCGCTGGACGACACCGTCCTTCAGGATGAAGCGGTGAAGGAACGCCGCGCCGATATGCGCGCCGAGCAGCAGCACCAGCCCGAACGCGGCATAGCCGTGATATTTCAGGATGACCTTGGCGAGGTCCTCGTTCTGGGCAAGCAGCGCGGGCAGTTCCCAGCCGCCGAGAAGGCCGCGCGCGCCGTAGGCCGAGACGCCGAGCCAGCCGAGCACCGGGATCACCAGCAGCGCGAGATAGATCAGCCCGTGCACGGCCTCGGCGGCGATGACCTGCAGCCGGTTGAGACTCGGTTCGGGCGCCGGCGTGCCATGCGAAAAACGGACGGCGATCCGCGCGATCATCAGCAGCAGGATGAGCGCGCCGAAGGTCTTGTGCGCGGTGTAGAGCTGGCCAGTCACGGAATCGAAATTGGTGCTGAGGCCGCGGCTCTTCATGTAAACTCCGACGGGGATCATCACTAGGACCAACAGCGCGATGACCCAGTGCAAGAGCTTCTGCGAACCGGAATAGGTCGCGGGACGTCCGTTTATTCCAGCCATGTCAGGCTCCCAGAGATGTTCGAGAAATACGGCTCGGCACGAAACACGGACTCAGTCTGCTTCGGCCGGGGAAAACGCGCAATCGAATAACACGTCGCCCTCGCCGAGCGGGATGACGTTCACCTTCGGACGGAGCGCGTCCTTCAGGAGATCGATCGGCGCAAGGTCCAGTCCGTTGCGCCCGGAACCGATGATGACGGGCGAGATCATCAGATGGAGCCGGTCGACGATGCCGGCGTCGATCGCCTCGCTGACGATGCGTGCGCCGCCCTCGATCAGCACCCGGTCAAACCCGAGGCGATCCAGCGCGGCGGCGACGTCGGCCATCGCGAAATGCCCGGCCGGTCCGGCCGGCAATTCGACAACCCTCACGCCATCCGGCAGGGCTTCGCCGGTTACCCCCGACGCCCGGAACACATAGCGTGCCACGCCGTCCGCCCCGTCGAGGCAGCGCGCCGAGGCCGGGAGTCGGCCCTTCGGGTCGATGACGACGCGCGCGGGGCTGCGCCCCTCGCAGCGGCGGACGGTCAGCATCGGATCGTCAGCGCGCGCCGTGCCGATCCCAACCACGACCGCATCGACAGGGGCGCGGATGCGATGAAGGTGATCGAGCGACGGGCTGGAGCCGATGTAGCGGCTGTCGCCGGTCCGGGTCGCGATCCGCCCGTCGAGCGATTGTCCGAGCTGGGCGACGATGAACGGCCGGTCGGCCCGGGTGCGGCAGAAGGTCTCGAAGCTCATTCCCGGACCTATCTCCTGTTCCTCAGGTAACATGCAGCCGCCCGACCATAACAATATCGTGACCGCACCTTGGAACCAAAGGCAGACAGCCAATGTTCATGTAGCGTGGTCATAGTTGTCGTTCCAAACCAATAACAGGTGTCCATCCGGTGGCATTACCCCACCGAAACGACCGTAAACATGGACGAAAGAGGCGTAAATGGGTGATGCAAATCCAATTCTCGAACTCTTCGACGCCGCCGGCGAGCGCGCGGTCGATCGGGCCATCGCGGAATATCGCGCGGGCCGCCCGGTGGCCATCGTCGAGGGAAGCGATGCGCTTCTGGCGCTGAATGTCGAAGCGCTCGACCAGCGGGTCGCCGAGGCGTTTGACACGCTCTCGCCCGGCCGGGCGCGGCTCGTGCTGCCGGCCGCACGCCTGCGCCGGCTCGGCATCGAACGGACGACGCCCGGCGCGGTCTCGTTCGCGATGCCCGACGCCGTGCGCGCCGAGATGCTCGCGCTCAAGGTCGATGGCCGCATTGACGCGCCGGTGGCGCCGACCCTGCCGCTGGACGAGGCCGCGCTCGAACTCGCCCGCGTGACGCTGGTCGCGCCGGCCATCTATGTGCTCCCGGTCGCGCGCGAAGCGCTTCCGGCTGGGATCGTGCAGGTGGAGGCCGGCGATATCCGTCGCTATCGCGCCGGCCAGGTCAAGGCGATCCGAATCGTCGGGCGCGCGCCGGTGCCGCTCGAATTCGCGGCCGAAACGGAATTCGTCGTGTTCCGTGGCGGTGAGGGCCTGCGCGATCAGGTCGCGATCATCGTCGGCAAGCCGGACCTTTCGAAACCGGTCGCAATTCGCATGCATTCGGCCTGCCTTACCGGCGATCTGTTCGGCTCGCTCAAGTGCGATTGCGGCGATCAGCTGCGCGGCACCGTGCAGAAGCTGGCGGAAGGGGATGGCGGCATCCTGCTCTATCTCGATCAGGAAGGGCGCGGCAACGGCATCGCCAACAAGATGCGCGCCTACAAGCTCCAGAGCCAGGGCTGGGACACCTATGACGCCGACGAGGTGCTCGGCTTCGGGCTCGATCAGCGCCGCTTCGATTTCGCCGCGGTGATGCTGCGACAGCTCGGCGTGACCAGCGTCAAGGTGATGACCAACAACCCCGAGAAGATCGGCGCGCTCAAGGCAGCCGGGCTCGAAGTGGTCGCCGACAAGCGCGCCTATGGCCGCCAGACGGCGGAAAATATCCGCTATCTCGCCTCGAAACGCGACCGGGCCGGCCATTTCATCGATTTCGACGCGATGGTTGCTCACGCGCCGATTGCCGATTAAATCACAGCACGGGGCGCGGTTTCGCGCCCCGTTTCTCGCTGATCGCCCAAGGGGGGAGCGATGTTGCAGCGGCCTTTACCCCCGGAAACCGAGGCAAAAAACGCCCGTTCCGGACCCGTTCCTTACCCGCAGGCGATGCCGCCGGCATCGACGCGGCAGTGGTTTGGCGTATGCCTGCTTCTGTTCGTCGCCGCATTGGCTCTCACCTGGCCGTGGCTTTCAGGCCGCTACACGATCCCGTGGGACGCGAAGGGCCATTTCCAGGCGCAGGCGGCCTTTCTCGCCCAGTCGATCCATAGCGGACAGAGCCCGTTCTGGGCGCCTTACGTGTTCGGCGGCCATCCGCAGATCGCCGATCCGCAGTCGCTGATCTTCTCGCCGCCCTATCTGTTGCTCGCGTTCCTGACACCGAACCCGACGATGACGATGGTCGATGCCGTCGCCTTCGCGACGCTGGTGTTTGGCGCGCTCGGCGTTATCGGTTTTGCGCGCGACCGGCGCTGGCACCCGGCGGCGGCCCTTGTCGCCGCGCTGGCTTTCGCGTTCGGCGGCGCCGCCGCCTGGCGGATCCAGCATATCGGCCAGATCATGAGCCTTGCCTACTTCCCGTGGTCGCTCTGGATGCTCGATCGCGGCCTGCGGCTGAGTTCCATCCGTTATGGCGCGCTCGCCGGCTTCTTCGCGGCCATGACGGTGCTGGGGCCGGATCAGGTGAGCTTCCTCGGGCTGATCGTCCTCGCGGGCTTCACCGTTGCCCGCTGGCTCGAAGGTCCGGGCATTCTGGCGCGGATGCGGGCCAGCTTGCGGCCGCTGGGCGCCGGCACGGTGGTCGGGGGCCTGATCGTCAGCATTCCGCTGCTGATGGTCCTGAGCTTCGCCGACGGCTCGAACCGCGCGCATATCGACATCGAGGATGCCTATTACGGCTCGCTCCACCCGACCAACCTCCTGACCTTCGTGGTCGCGAACCTTTTCGGCACCATCGGCCCCGGCGCGGAATTCTGGGGGGCGCCCAGCCAGCACTGGCCCTACATCGTCTATTCCTGGCTCTCGCGGAACATGGTCAACGTCTACATGGGGCTGCTGCCGGCGCTCGGCCTCATGATCGCGCTCGCCACCCGCACCGGCTGGGCGCGTCGGACCTGGCTGTTCTCGCTCATGTTCCTGGCGATGCTCGCCTACGCACTCGGCCGCTATACGCCGGTTTTTGCGGGGTTCTACCATCTCGTGCCGGGAACCGACCTGTTCCGGCGTCCGGCGGACGCGACCTTCCTTGTCGGCGCGCTGGGCGCGCTGCTCGGCGGCTACGGGCTCGACGCGCTGCTGCGCCAATCGCCCGGCCCGTTGCCCAAACGGCTTGCGGCCGGCCTCGCGGTCTCGCTGGCGCTGTTCTTCGCCGGGAGCGTCGCGATGGCGGTCTGGCTCGGCAAGGTCGGGAAATCCTGGCCGGACATGGCCTATGCCGTCGTTACCGTCGCGCTCTCGGTGGCCGCGCTTGCCTACGCGATGCGGCACGCCCGCAGCCATCCGATGCGGGTGACGGCGCTGCTGGCGCTGTGCCTGACCGCCGACCTCGCGTGGAACATCCGCCCCAACCATTCGACGGCCCTGCCGATCGAGAATTTCGAGTATCTGCGTCCCGATACCAAGGAACCGCTGGTCGCCTTCCTGAAGGACCATATCGTGCAGGACGGCCAGCGCCGCGATCGCGTGGAGCTGGTGGGGATCGGCTTCGAATGGCCGAACACGCCGCTGATCCACCGGATCGAATCGAGCCTCGGTTACAATCCGCTGCGCATCGGCTTCTACGGCGAGGCGACCGGCGCGCGCGACCACGTCGCGGGCTGGGACCAGCGCAAGTTCGGCGCGCTGATGCCGGGCTACCGCTCCCCGTTCGCTAACCTGCTCGGCCTGCGCTATGTCGTCTCCGAAGTGCCGATCGAGACGATCGACCGGGACAATGCCGCGAACCCGCTGCCGCTGCTCGCGAAGATCGGCAAATTCCGCATCTACGAGAACAAGGATACGCTGCCGCGCGTCATGATCGTGCCGGAAGCGCAGAGCCTCGATCAGGCCAGCCTCGTCACGGGCGGGAACTGGCCCTCGACCGATCTGCGGCATATCGCCTTCGTCGAGCCGAGCTCGCTGCCCCTGCCGCACGACGGCAAGGGCGGCACCGCGCGCATCACGCATTACGAGAATACGCGGGTCGAGATCGAGGTCGATGCCCCCGATGGCGGGCTGCTCGTCCTCAACGATGTCTTCCATCCGTGGTGGTTCGCGACCGTGGACGGCATGCCGTCGCGCATCCTGCGGACGAACGGCGTGTTCCGCGGCATTGTTCTGCCGCGCGATGCCAAAAAAGTCGTGTTCACGTTCGAGCCGCTGCGCGGGCTGGCGCGGCGCTACCTCGTCCGCCGCGGCATCATCGCAAACTGAACCATAGCGCGGAACTCGATCTGATCGAAACAGATCGACCGCGCCGGATTTTGAATTTGAGGCATTTTCTTCGACCGACCGGCATCCGCTTGGTCGGAAAATGCTCTAGCGCCTGGCGAGGATCTGGTCGATCCGGGCGCGGCAGGCGAGCAGTTCCTCCAGCGCCAGATGCAGGCTTTCGCGCGCGGCAAGGCCCGGTGCCGGCACCTCGCGCGCCTCGTGCGGCGTCGCCAGCTGCGCGCGCATCCGCTCGGAAAGGTCCGCAGACAGGGCCGATTCCGCGCCGGCTTCGCCACGCTGGAGCCCGCCCCGGAACATCGAGACCTGACCGCGCGCCGCTTCAGCCGGCGCGATGAAGGCCGGAGCCGGATCGTGCACGGGCAACGGCTCGACGGCGAACGGCGGCGGTTCTACTTCCCGGGCAATCGGGGGCACCGGCATCTCGGGCATGGTGGGCGCGGAAAACGGGATGAAATCGTCCGGTTCGTCTTCGCCCGGTTCATCCTCGGCCGGGAACGATGGAGGCTCGGCTTGCGGAGCCGGGTGCACGGGCGGGGGAGCGAAGGACGCCGGGGTCGGCATCGCCGGAGTTGGCATCGACGCAAGCGGGGCTTCCTCCGCCGGCTCGAATGTCACCTCCGCCTGCCCCGCGCGCGCGAAAGCCTGCACCGCACGCACGCCCTGTTCCTTCAGGATGCGCTGCACGCCCTTGATGGTGTAGCCTTCCTTGTAGAGCAGGTGCCGGATGCCCTTAAGCAGTTCGACATCGTCGGGCCGGTAATAGCGGCGGCCGCCGCCCCGCTTCAGCGGCCTGATCTGCGAGAAGCGGCTTTCCCAGAACCGGAGGACATGTTGCTGGAGATCGAGATCGTCGGCGACCTCGCTGATCGTACGATAAGCATCAGGCGCCTTGTCCATCCTGGATCATCCTCCCCGACGGCGCCGGCCGATCAATCCTCGTCGTCGACGATCTGGCCGTTGATCCGGGCCTTCATCACGTTGGAGGGCTTGAAGACCAGCACCTTGCGCGGGGTGATCGGCACCTCGACACCGGTCTTGGGATTGCGGCCGATGCGCTCGCCCTTCTGGCGGACGACGAAGGAGCCGAAGGACGAGAGCTTCACCGTCTCGCCCTTGGCGAGGGTGTCGCTGATCTCGCGCAGAACGGCCTCGACCAGATCGGACGATTCGGCGCGGCTCAGACCAAGCTTCTGATAGACCGCTTCACACAGATCCGCACGGGTAATGGTTTGACCTGCCATGATACGCTTCCTGTCCAGCCGCCTGAATCTTATCTGTCTGATACGGATAGCTATTCGTTGAATGCGCGGGGGTCAACCCGGTTAGAGCCGGAACAGCGCCGAGCCCCAGGTGAACCCGCCACCCATCGCCTCGATCAGCACAACCTGCCCCTTCTTGATCCGCCCGTCGCGCACCGCCGTGTCGAGCGCGAGCGGGATCGAGGCAGCCGAGGTATTGCCGTGATCCTGAACGGTCAGAACCACCTTTTCCATCGAGATGCCGAGCTTGTCGGCGCTGGCGGTGATGATCCGGCGGTTAGCCTGATGCGGCACGAACCAGTCAATCGTTTCGGCGTCGAAACCGGTAGCGGCGAAAGCGTCGATAATCACGTCGGTGATCATGCCGACGGCGTGCTTGAACACTTCCTTGCCTTCCATGCGCAGGTGGCCGACCGTCATCGTGCTCGACGGACCGCCGTCGACGAAGAGCTTCTCGCGATGCCGGCCGTCCGAGCGCAGGTGGCTGGAGAGGATGCCCTGATCCTCGCGGGTGCCCGCGGCATCATAGGCTTCGAGCACGACCGCGCCGGCACCGTCGCCGAACAGCACGCAGGTGGTGCGATCCTCCCAGTCGAGAATGCGGGAGAAGGTCTCGGCGCCGATCACCAGCGCGCGATTGTGCGACCCCGAGGTCAGGAACTTGTCGGCCGTGGACAACGCGAAGACAAAGCCCGAGCAGACGGCCGCCAGGTCGAAGGCGACGCCTCGGGTGATGCCGAGGGCGTGCTGGACCTGCGTCGCCGTCGCGGGAAACGTGTAATCCGGCGTTGCGGTTGCGAGCACGATGAGGTCGATATCGGCAGCCTTGACGCCGGCGGCTTCGAGCGCCCGCTCGGCGGCCTTGGTCGCCAGCATGCTGGTCGTCTCGCCGTCGGCGGCGAGATGGCGCGCGGAAATGCCCGTGCGCTGGACGATCCATTCATCGGACGTATCGACCCGGCTGGCGAGATCGGCATTGGTCACGCGGTTGGCCGGCAGATAACTGCCCGTGCCCAGGATTCTCGAACGACGCATTCTTACCCTTCCGTCCCTTCAGCCGGGTTCCGCGCTACGGCGGTTCCCTCCCCCGTGTCGGCAGCGACCATCGTGGAGGATGCTCCGGGCAGAACCCATTCGCCGCGATCCGCGAGCGCCCTGGAAATCTTGCCCATCAATTCGTGCCGCGCCATGTCGTAGGCGACGTCGATCGCGCTCGCGAAACCGAGAGCATCGGTGCCGCCGTGGCTCTTGACGACGATGCCATCGAGCCCGAGGAACACGGCGCCGTTGACCCGGCGCGGATCCATCTTGTGGCGGAGCGCGCGGAACGCACCGCGCGCGAACAGATAACCGATCTTGGCGAGCAGCGACCGGCCGATCGCCGCCCGGAGGTATTCGCCGATCTGCTTGGCGGTGCCCTCGGCGGTCTTGAGCGCGATATTGCCGGAGAACCCCTCCGTCACCACCACGTCGGTCGTGCCCTTGCCGATATCGTCGCCCTCGACGAAACCCTTGTAATCGAGCGTCGGCAGGTCGGCCTCGCGCAGGATGCGGCCGGCCTCCTTGACCTGCTCGATGCCCTTCACTTCCTCGACCCCGACGTTGAGCAGGCCCACACTCGGCCGCTCGATATCGAAGACGATCCGCGCCATCGCCGAGCCCATGATCGCCATGTCGACGAGGTTCTCTGCTTCCGCACCAATCGAGGCGCCGACATCGAGCACAATGGATTCGCCGCGCGCCGTCGGCCACATGCAGGCAAGCGCCGGGCGGTCGATCCCCTCCATCATGCGCAGGCAGAAGCGGGCCATCACCATCAGCGCGCCGGTATTGCCGGCGGAGACGCAGACGTCCGCCTCGCCCTTCTTCACCGCCTCGATGGCGCGCCACATCGACGACTTGTAGCGGCCCTTGCGCAGCGCCTGGCTCGGCTTGTCGTCCATCCCGATCGCGATCTCGCAGGCATGGACGCTGGCCCGCGCCTTCAGCGCCGGGAACTTCTCAAGCTCCGCCGTGATACCGGCCTCGTCGCCGAACAGCAGGTATTCGGTGTCCGGATGCCGTTCCAGCGCGCGCGCCGCACCCGGCACAACGATCGAGGGGCCATGATCGCCCCCCATCGCGTCCAGAGATATGCGAACCATCCCGTTGGCCGGTCTCGACATGCAGGGGTCAAACCTCCGGTTTCGGCGGAGCCGAGGCCCCCTGTCGCGGGGCAGTCATCGGCGGGCGGGTGTGACGGCATAGAATTTGTGCCGGCCCGGTGCAAGACGAAAAAGCCGGAGCCTGCCGCGAAAGCCGGCCCGCAAGCGGTAAATTCCGCATGCTTCCGGCTCTTTTCCCCGAAAATCGACCGGCGGCGTTCATTCCTTGTCGATCTTGAGCGCCTTCAGCGCCTCGAAAGGCGAGGGTTTCGGCTCGGCCGGGTCGCCGCCGGCGAATTCCGCGCCGGGCTTGCGCGGATAGGGATCGAGCGCGAGGGCCAGAAACTCGACGACCAGCGCGCCGAAATCGATCGTGCCATTCTCGATCATGTCCGGCGGCTCGAAATCCTCGTTCTCGTCTTCCTCCGCGCGCTTCGTCATGCGCTCGACGAGTTCGGTCGGCGCGAGCCGCAGGCTTACGGGCTCGCGGATGCTTTGCGGGAATGGATCGAGCGTCACGACGCAGATCGGCTGCACATCCGCCTCCAGCTCGCCCTCGATGCCGACGAGACCGTTCTGCGCATGGCTGACGGTGAGCCGCGCCTCCAGCCGGTCGACCGCGTGAA
>JAVTWI010000101.1:0-2710 GCA_032229845.1 Rhabdaerophilum sp. | reverse complement strand
GTTGAGCGCGTGGCCCATGTGCAGCGAGCCGGTGACGTTCGGCGGCGGAATGACGATGGTGTAGGGCTCCGCATTCTCGCGCCCTTCCGCGCCGGCCTTGAAGGCACCGGATTTTTCCCATTCGGCGTTCACGCGGGCTTCGATCGAAGCGGGGTCGAACGTCTTTTCCATCATCGCACTACACCAATCCGCGTCACGCGGTTCCAGACAAACGAAAAAGGGCGCCGGATGAGGCACCCTGGATGGCTTTTCCGTGTAATCCCGCGTTTCCCGACGTCAAGCCGGGAATCGCGTTCGATACCCGATCGCGGCGGCGCGATCCGCCTTGCTCAGGCGCCGGACCGGCCTAGCCCAGCCTCAGCCGCCGCGCGCGACGCGCTCGATCTCGGCCTTGACCAGCTTCTCGACAATGCCCGGCAGGTGATCGTCGAGCCAGCCGCGCAGCATCGGCCGCAGCAGCTCCACCACGACATCCTCGAGGCTGCGGCCCACCGCCGGCATCGCCGTGTGGCGGGAGAGCGACTGGAACGCCTGACTGACCAGCGAACCGGTGTTGTCCGAGACAATGCGATCCTCCAGCGCCGCGACATCGCGGATCGGCGCAGGGGCGGCAGCAACGGGCTGGGGAATGGGATCGAAAACCATCTCGGGAATGGGCTCATGCGCCGCAAGCGGTTCCGGCTCGATCATCACCGGCTCGGGCGCCTGCGCGACCGTCGCGACTTCGGCAAGGTCCAGCACATCGGCTTCCATGGTGACATCCGCCGGCTCCGGGTGCGGATCGTCGATCATCACAGGCTCCGGCTCGGGTGCCGGCTCCGGTTCCTTCTTGGCTGCCGGCTTCTTCACAGCCTCGTCCTGCTTCTTGCCGAGATTGTCATCCGCGATGATCTTGCGGATCGAGGCCAGGATTTCCTCCATCGACGGTTCGTTGTCGTCTTTCGGATCCGGCACCGCAGCGGCTTTGGAAGACATGCTGTTCACCCTACTTGATCAAATCCACGCTGGAGGCCATGCGGCCCCGGGCATGCCGAAATGCAAATCCCGAACGCGAGACGGCAAGAATCACCAAGAATCACGCGGCGAGTTCTGCAAGTATGGCAGGGGAAATACCCGGATCAAGCAAGGACTTGCCTGCATCCAGAGAGACACGCCGAAGCTTGGGGACAAGAGGCTTTCGCGGGCAAGCAGCCTGGCGGAAAAGAATCCCGCGCCGCACGCCAGCCTTGGCCGGCGGTATTATTCGCCGCCGGTTCTATTCGCCAGCTTCATTCGCCACTTGGCGTCCGCAGACCGAGCCAGCTGTCCTTGGTCTGGAGATAGTGGACCTTCGGGTCGTAGGTCGCGACCTTGAGACCGAGCGAGCGCGCCGAAAGCTGTCCTGTCGCCGAGAGCAGCGAATACGACGCCACGACGCGATCACGCTGCGCGGTCACCTGCGCGACGCGCGCGTTGAGCAGTTCCTGCTGCGCGTTGAGAACGTCGAGCGTCGTCCGCTGGCCGACGCGCGCTTCCTCGCGCACGCCGTTGAGCGCGATCTCCGCAGCCTGCACCTGTGCCGAGGCACCCTCGATCTGGAAGCCGGTCGCCTCCATCAACGCCCAGGAGGCGATGACGGCCTGGATCACGCGATCGCGTGTCGAATCCACCTGGAGACGGCGCTCGCCGAGCGTTTCCTTGGCGGCACGCGTCCGCGAATAGGCCGAGCCGCCATCGTAGAGCGGGATCGTCACCGAGGCGATCACCGAAGCGGTGTTGCGGCGATCCTTCTCGACGCTGGAATCGTAACGCCGCGACAGCGATCCGCTGACCGACACGGTCGGCAGCAATTCGCCTTCGACGACCTTCACCTGAAGGAATTGCGAATCGACGCCATGCAACGCCGCCGCGATCGCCGGGTGATCCTGCAGGGCCCGCGCGACGGCAGCGCTCTGGGATTTCGGCAGCCGGCCAGCCGCCACCGGACGCACGGAAGCCAGCTTCTTCGGATCGATGCCGATCACCTGCTTGAAGCGGGCGATGTTGCCGCGCAGATTCGACTGGGCGAGCGCGAGATCGGATTTCGCGCCGGCAAGGCGCGCCTCGGCCTGAGCAACGTCCGTCCGGGTGACCTCGCCGACATTGAAGCGGTCGCGCGTCTGGCGCACCTGCTCGGTCAGAACCGTCACGTTGCTGCGACGCAGATCGAGAATCGCCGTGTCGCGCACGACGTTCATATAGGCGACGACGCCGTCGAGCAGCGTGTTCTGCTCTGTGTTGCGCAGGGTCTCGCGGGCAGCCAGAACGCCGGACTCGGCCTGGCGCACGGAATTCCCCATTCGCCCGCCGTTGTAGAGCGTCTGGTTGACGGTGATGCCGAAACCCGAGGGGTTGAGCTCGCTGTGCGAATGCCGTCCCGGAACGCGCGAATCGAGCCAGGTCCGGCCGGCATCGGCCGAGGCAGAAACGCGCGGACGCATCGCCGACTTCGCCGTCGGAACACCCTCATCCACCGCACGGGTGTTGGCGCGGGCGGCATTGAGATCGGGGTTGTTGGCATAGGCCCGAGCCAGCGCACCCATCAGATCCTGCGCGTGCGCCGTTCCGGGCACCAGCGCTACCGATCCAAGACCGGCGGCCAGAACCGAGCGTGCAGCAAAAGACTGAAACCGTTTCACGTTGGCTTACCCGAACCGTTTCCCGAACAAATCTCCGGCGCCCGCTCAAACCG
>JAVTWI010000100.1:0-2715 GCA_032229845.1 Rhabdaerophilum sp. | reverse complement strand
CGGCATGCCGGTGACGGCGACACCGCGCGGATCGCGCAGCAGGGTGGTGACATAGGCCGTCTCGCCGGGGCGATAGACGCCGCGCTCGGCATAGAGGTAGGCGTCGAGCCCCGAAGGCGCGACGCGGCCGGAGACGCCGCGATCGGTGAGGTCGAACGCGGTCTGCTGGAGGTCAAGGAAGCCGTAGTCGTCCTTGAGCTGGGCCGTCACCAGCCCCGGCGCGAGGCCGCCGGTGCCGCGCGAGAGCCCGGCATCGAAGCGGGCATGGCCCTGCGCATCGGTTTTCACCGCGGCAAGCACCTCGTTGTTGCGCGCCAGCAGTCGGATTTCCGTGTCCGCCACCGGGGCGGCGGTCGAGAGCGAGCGCACGAAGACATGCACGCCGTCCTGCCCGGTGAAGGCGGTCAGCCCGAGATCGGAAACCACGAACCATTGCGTGGCGATATCGGCGCCGCTCGCGCTGACATCACCACCTTCGCCGTCCTCGCTGGGCGTGACGGTCGCGCCGCTCTCGGTCTTGAAGCCACCGGCCTGCGCCGCGATCAGGTAGACGCCGGGTTCGAGCTTGCCGGTCGCCTCCGTCACCGGGAAGGCGGTCACGACATCCTTGTTGAGCTCGGATTTGACGTCCATCTCGCCCTTCCAGACCTGCTGGCCGGATTCGCGGATGATCTCGTCCACCTTGTAGGGCTCGACCTGTTCGAGGAAGCCTTCCTTGCGGACGGTGTTGATGAGGTTGCGGTCGCCGACCCGCAGCACGCGGATGCCGATCTTGTTGGTGTTGACCGAAACCAGTGGCACGCCCTGCTGGCCGGTGCGCGGCAGGACATAGGTCTTGCCGCTGGCGCGCACCGAGGGGCTGCGGTCGCGGACGTAGATCTCGTAGTCGCCGTTCTTCAGGAGGCTCTCGCCGGGAATGGCGGAGGGAATGCCCTGCCGCAGCACCACGGCGTAGCGCTCGCCGTGCCGGAGGCCATCGACGCAGATCTGCGCATTTTCGGCCGTGATCGCGAAATCGCCCTTGCCGGACACCGCGACGTAAGGCGCGAAATCGACACGCCCGCGTGCCAGCGGCTCGGAGAAGGAGAAGCAGGCGCGGGGTGAGGCGCTGTCGGCATCGACCTCGTTGGAAAGGAGACGGAAGCCGCGCTTCTCGCGCAGGTCCTCGTAGGTTTTGCGGGTGCCCGCGTCGTCCTTCGCTTCGAGGCTGATGCGATAGGCCGTGAGCGCCGGGCGCCACATCTGCCGCCATTCGAATGCCTGCCCGAGCGTCGCGAGCGCGGTCGCCTCGTCGCCGGTGTTGCGCGCGCGCTGATAGGCGAGATAGGCGGCGGCGGTCGCGCGTTCCTGAAGGTCGTAGCGCTCGCGCCAGTCTTTCGGTTCGATGATGCGCGAGGCGATCGACATCACGATCCAGCCCGCCGGGTTGTTCGGCTCGGCGAGAACCGCCTGATTGGCGAGCGGCAGCGCGGCCCGGCCGTCCTTTTTCGCAAGCGCGGCACGGGCGGCGGCGATCAGCCGCGCGGCATCGGTGCCGGCCGGCAGCGCGACCTCGCGCTTCAGCTTCTCCTCGATCGCCGCGCCGGACTGGGCGAGGTCGTCGCGCAGGAATGGCTTCTGCGGGCTCTGCGCAAGCGCGGAACCGGCCAGGATGAGGCCGAAAAGGCCGGCAAGGGCGAAGGATTTCATGGTGGGCCTCGGGGCAGCAGGGGCGGGGCGGGGACGGGAAAGGCCGCAGGAAAGGCCGATGGAAAGGGACGCGCGCATGGTGGGGCTCCGATCGAGACAATCCTTCGATCAAACTAGCACGCAGTTTTCCGTCCGCAATGTGCGATATCGCACGGAAATCCCGGCCGGGGACGGGTTGCCATGGGGGCGTGAGCCATGCGAGCCTGCGCCGGCGCGGAAGGCCCGCCGCCGCCCTTGCGTTACCCCTGTTCCGCTGATGGAGTTGGCCGATGAGCCGGGAAAATCTCCTTAAGATCCAAGGTCGTCGCCGCCTGGCGGAAACGGCCGTTCTCGCGCTTGCGCTGGCGGGGTTGTCGCCGGCGCTTGCCTTCGGGCAGGCGGCGGACATGGGGCCGCTCTCCGGCCCCGGCGCGCGCCCGGCGGCGAAGGTCGATCCCGCGTTCCAGGCCGCCGAAAAGGCGTTCCTCGCGCTTGACGTCGCCGAGCGCAAGGCGATCCAGACCGACCTCATCTGGGCGGCGAAATTCGCCGGGTCGCCGTCGGGTGATTTTGGCCCGCTGACCTTCGCGGCGATCCGCCGGTTTGAGACGGAAAACAAGCTGCCGGTGACCGGTATTCTCACCGCCCCGGCGCGGACGCGTCTCGCGGCCGAAGCCGAAGCCCGGCGCAAGGCCGCCGGCTTCGCGCTCCAGAGCGATCCGGTTTCCGGCATGAGGATCGGCCTGCCGGCCCTCCTCCGCGCCAAGACCGCGCCGAACAATCTCGGTGCCTCGCGCTGGCAGGACAAGGACGAGAAGGCGACGGTCGACCTCTCGGTCTACAAGCGCGAGGACGAACTCCCGCAGCTCTTCGAACGCGGCATCGACCCCAAGGTGAAGGGCCGCAAGATCACCTACAAGCTGCTGCGGCCGGATTTCTTCGTCATCACCGGCGAGACCGCGACCGGCAAGTTCTACCGCCGCGTCGAAAAGAACGAGAAGGGCGACATCCGCGGCTTCTCGATCGGGTACGACAAGAAGATGGCAT
>JAVTWI010000099.1:0-2716 GCA_032229845.1 Rhabdaerophilum sp. | reverse complement strand
AGGGCGGCGCTGCGGCGACCGATATCGGCTTCCTCGTCGATCTCATCACCGAAATCCGCTCCGCGCGCGCGGAGATGAACGTGCCCGTCGCCACCACCGCGCCGCTGGTGATGGTGGGGCTCGACGCGAAGGCGCAGGCGCGGATGCAGGATGCGGGCGAGGCCCTGAAGCGCCTCGCGCGCGTTTCGGAACTGCGGTTCGAGGCCGCCGCGCCGGCGCAGAGCGTGCAGATCGTCACGGGTGGCGTCGTCGCTTGCATCCCCCTCGCAGGCGTGATCGATTTCGCCGCCGAGAAGAAGCGTCTCGCCGGCGAGCGCGACAAGCTGACGAAGGACATCGAAGGCACGATGCGCAAGCTCGACAACCCGGATTTTCTCGCTCGCGCGCCGGAAGAGGTCGTCGAGGAGAACCGCGAGCGCGTCGCGAGCGCTGGCGAGCGGATCGCCCGCATCGACGAGGCCTTGAAGCGCCTCGGCTGAGGGTTGGGGGCAAGACGTCCCGGCCTGCGGGCCCGGGTGGCCGGATTTGTAACAAATCTGCAACAGGAGAAAATCAATCGCCGAACTACGGTTTTCGGCGGGCGAAATGCCCCTTTTGCGCCACAAAAGCGCGTGCAAGGTCTCTTTACCAAAGGGCCGGGAGATCGGTGCGCGCAAACTTGGCGTTAAAGCCTGAGCGCTCATCGTTCCGGTCTTCGGGGGTGCGAGGGGTTGGTTGCATGCTTCATGCCCAGGCAGATCAGACAGGATCGGCCGTCGCCGTTTGGCGGACGGGCCGTTCGTCGATTCCGGGGGCGGTGCCCGCCAATCTGTTGTTTTTCAGCAACGTTTCTTCGGCATCGAACACCGGGGCCGCTTTTTCGGCGGGGGACACGGGCTCGGCCAAACTTTGCCTTGAGCCCGCCCCAGTTGAAGCGCGGAATGCTCTCATGACATCGCGTCAGGCCGCGAAGCCGAGGGCATCGAAGTCTTTTGCAGGAAGGCTTGGGCGCGAACCGCAAAATTCAAATCATCGCACGTTGACGAGCGCGGTCGCCGCGTCCTCCGTCCGGCGTAGAGGAAGCTGAGAAGCAGGAGCATGGTGATCTCCGGACATATGGGCGGCTGGGTCGGTTGCCGGCCGCTGGCGAAACTGGCGCTGATGCTGGCGCTGGTGTTCCCGGTTGCGGCCCGCGCGTTCGACGTCAAGGAATCGGCCGAGGCGCCGGCGTCGAAGGGCACGCTGTTCCGTTCGGTCGGGGATTCGCTGCGGGCGGGCCTCAGGGCGCTGTCGAGTGGCGATCCGGAATCGGCCGTCGAACCGCTGACTTTCGCGGCCCGCGAGGGCAATGTCGCGGCCCAGTGGAAGCTCGGCCGCATGTACAAGGATGGCGACGGCGTCGTCCGCGACGATCTCAAGGCCTACCAGAACTTCTCGCAGATCGTGCGGCTGCGGGCCGACGAGAGCCCGGATTCACCGCAGGCGCCGATGGTCGCGCAGGCGTTCGTCGCGCTCGGCGGCTATCATCTCACCGGAATCGCCAATTCCCGCGTGAAGCGCAATCCGGTCCGCGCGGTCGAGATGTTCCACTACGCGGCCTCCTATTACAACGATGCCGATGCGCAGTATCACCTCGGCCGCGTGCTGGCCGATGGCCTCGCCGGAACGGTTGATCTTCAGCAGGCCGCACGCTGGTTCAACCTCGCGGCGGAGCAGGGCCACCGCTATGCGCAGGCCCGTCTCGGGCAGATGCTGTTCAACGGCGAGGGGGTTCCGCGGCAGGCGCCGCGCGGCCTGATGTGGATGCGGATCGCGGTTCAGCAGGCCGATCCGCTGCGTGATGCCTGGGTCATCGAGCTTGAGGCGAAGGCGCGCGGGCTCGCGACCGACGACGAGCGTCTCCTCTCCGAAACCTATCTCCGCAAGCATCTTCGCGCGTCGCGATAGATTTCCGCCGCCGTTTCCGGTTATTGTTCCCGTTCCGAACTCTAGCAGGGGAGCGGAGCGATGCGGATCGGGCTTGGACTCTCGCGCCTCGGCGCGACTATGGCGATACTATTGACGGTTTGCGCCGGGCTTCATGCCGCCGAGATCATCGGCTCTGCCGATACAATCGCGAACCGCGTCACGGGCGAGATCGCCAGTCGGAAACGTGTGCTCGCCGAGAGCGACGCTGTCCACCGCGACGAGATCGTCCAGACCGAGCGTGCCGCCTCGGCGCGGATCCTCTTCCGGGATGCGTCGGATCTGCGGCTCGGCGCCAACGCGCGCATCAAGCTCAGCTCCTCGGTTTATGGCGGACAGCAGGGCGCGACGCTCGAAATCTCGCGCGGCGCGCTCCGGTTTGTCAGCGGCAACGGCCCGGTGGGCTCCTATCAGATCCGCACGCCGGTCGCGACCATCGGGCTGCGCGGCACAGGCATCGGCATCGTGATCACCGCCGGCCGCACCTATGTGACGCTTCTCGACGGCGCGGCCCAGGTCTGCACGCGCGGCGGGCGATGCAGCCTGCTGGCGAACCGGTGCAGCTATGTTGCGGTCGATCGCGCCGGCGTCAGTGCGCCGCAGCCGCTTCGCACGGGCATCCCTTCTTTTGCGAGCGTCTGCCGGGGGGCGGCGTGTGGCGCCGATGCCTGCAGCGTCAGCGCCGCGCCGTCTCCCGCGCCGAGCCCGCTCGGCTACGATCCTGCCGGCGGCAGGAGCGATGGTTCGGGTAGCGGGGGGAGCGGCAAACGTT
>JAVTWI010000098.1:0-2718 GCA_032229845.1 Rhabdaerophilum sp. | reverse complement strand
TGCGCGGCGACAACCCGCTCTATGCCAACCGGACCCTGCTCGACCTGACCGGTTACCCCGATTTCGCGACCTTCCGCCTGGAGAACGGCGCGCAGGCGATCTTCCGCAAGGGCACCATGCCGCGCGACCGGCATGAGGGGTTCGATACGGTCGTCCTGACCACCCGCGAGGGCGAGTTGTTCCCGGTCGACGCCCATCTCCAGATGACCGATTGGGAGGGCGGCAAGGCGACGCTGATCTCGATGCGACGCGCGATCGAACTCGAACAGGGCAAGGCCCTGCGCTCGGTCGCGCTCGATCTCAAGCGCGTCCGCGCCGAGGCGCAGGAGTTGCGCGCGGTGCTCGATACCGCGACCGACGGCGTCGTCACACTCGACGAGAAGGGGCGTGTCCTCTCGATCAACGGCGCGGCCGAGGCGCTATTCGGCCTCGACCAGCGCGAGGTCGCCGGCGAGAGCTTCACCCTGCTCCTGCACAACGACAGCCATGCCGAGGCGCTCGATTATTTCGAGGGCCTGCTCGCCAACGGCGTCCGCAGCGTGCTCAACGACGGGCGCGAGGTTTCCGGCCGCGAGAAGAAGGGCGGGCGCATCCCGCTGTTCATGACATTGGGCCGCATCAGCGACGATGAGCCAAAGCGCTATTGCGCCGTGCTGCGCGATCTCACCTCGTGGAAGCGCGCCGAGAGCGAACTCACCGAAGCCCGGCGCAGCGCCGAAATGGCCAGCGCCAAGAAGAGCGATTTCCTGACCAAGATCAGCCACGAGATCCGTACGCCGATGAACGCGATCATCGGCTTCGCGGAAGTGATGGAGGAAGAGCGGCTCGGCCCGATCGGCAACCCGAAATACAAGGAATATCTCGGCGATATCCGCACCTCGGGCAAGCATGTCGTCAGCCTCGTGAACGATCTGCTCGATCTTGCGAAAATCGAGGCCGGTCGCATGGAAATGCAGTTCGCCTCGACCGATCTCAACGCGGTCGTTTCGAGCTGTGTCGGCATCATCCAGCCGCAGGCAAACCAGAACCGCGTGCTGGTGCGGATGCAGCTCGCGCAGAAACTTCCGCCGGTGGTGGCCGACGAGCGCTCGATCCGGCAGATCGTGCTCAACATCCTCTCCAATGCCACGCGCTTCACCGAGGGCGGCGGGCAGGTCATCGTCGCGACGACCCTGCTCGACAGCGGCGAAGCGGTGATCCGCATCCGTGATACCGGCGTGGGAATGACGGCGCTTGAGATCGAACAGGCGCTCGAACCGTTTCGTCAGGTCGGGACGCGGCGTGATCATGGCGGCACGGGGCTGGGGCTGCCGCTCACCAAGGCGCTGGTCGAGGCGAACCGCGCGAATTTCGCGATCCGCTCAACGCCGGGCGAAGGCACGCTCGTCGAAGTGACCTTCCCTTCGACCCGTGTTCTTGCGGAGTGAGAGAATAGCCTTCGCCATTGGCTAGGAGCGAAGGCGACGCCGAGCAGGGGTGCAACCCCGTTGCGAGGGTCTTGCCCAAGGGGGACCGAAGGTCAGTTCCGAGGGCCGTCGATCAGGTTTACGGGTCGATGCGCTGCACCGGCGCGCGGCTCGCCTCGGCCGCCCGCGCCGCGAGCCCGGCGGAATCGAGCGTCACCGGTTCCGCCTGCGCGCGGCGGACAGGCTTCGCCTCGCCGGTCGCGTTGAGGACCTCGCCGGAATCGAGCCCGTAGATGTCGCGGCGGAAATGCACGATCCCGTCCGGCGTCACGTAGCCGGTCAGGTAGGTCCAGACGACGGGGATCGGCGATGCCGGCCGGATATCCTTGCGTGCGTTGGTGGCGATTGCGGCATCGATGCCCGCGCGGTCCCAACCCTTCTGACCTTCGAGAATCCAGGCCGCCAGATCGCGGACATTTTCGACCCGCACGCAACCGGAAGACTGGAAGCGGTTGTCGAGCCCGAAAAGCCGCTTCGAGGGTGTATCGTGCATATAAACCGACTCGCGGTTCGGCATGTCGATCCGCAACTGCCCGAGCGCGTTGCCGCTGCCTGATTCCTGCCGGAGGTTGAAGGCCGTCGCCCGCTCGGTGTTCCAGTCGATTGCAGTTGCCGGGATCTCGTTGCCGCTCGCCCCGAAGATGCGGATCTTGGCCTTGGCGAGATAGCCGGGATCCTTCCGCATCTTCGGAATGATGTCCTTCTTCACGATCGAGACCGGAACGGTCCAGGTCGGGTTGAGGTTCACGTTGGTGATGCGGGTCTCGACCTCGGGCGAGGCGCGGTCCTTCTTGCCCACGACCGCGACGAACCGCTTCTCGACGACGCCGTTGTCGATCGCCTCGACAGAGGCGGAAGGGATGTTCACCACCACATGGCGGGCCGCGAAGTTGAAGCCGGTCCGCGCCGTGAGACGGCGCGCGCTTTCCTCCAGCTGGCGGACCCGCTCTTGCGCCGGAACGCGCAAGTCCGTCAGGGTCGCTCCGCTAACGAGCCCGTTCTGGCTCTGGCCATGCCGGCCCTGAAAGCGCTTCACGGCCGCGATCAGGCCGGGGTCGACCGTTTCCTTCGCGGTCTCGTCCGCCGCGAGGTCGCCCTCCGCCGCAAGCCGCTGGCGCAGCATCAGCACAAGTTCGCCTTCGCTGGCGGCGGTGATCGCGGCGTCCTTGGGCAGGATCGGCCAGCCGCCGGCCTGTGCGATGGCAAGGTATTTCCGCGCGGCCTCATTGATGGCCTCGATCGATTGCGGGTG
>JAVTWI010000097.1:0-2719 GCA_032229845.1 Rhabdaerophilum sp. | reverse complement strand
GGCATGATGATCATGTGGTTCTTGGCGCCGCCGAAGCACTGCACGCGCTTGCCGTTCGCGCAGCCGCGCGAATAGATGTACTCGGCGATCGGCGTCGAGCCGACGAAGCCCACCGCCATGATGTCGTGGTTGTCGAGGATGGCGTCGACCGATTCCTTGTCGCCGTTGACAACATTGAGGATGCCCGGCGGCAGCCCGGCCTCGATCGCAAGTTCGGCCAGCATCATCGGCACGCCGGGATCACGCTCGGAAGGCTTGAGGATGAAGGCGTTGCCGCAGGCGATCGCCGGGGCAAGCTTCCACAGCGGGATCATCGCCGGGAAGTTGAACGGCGTGATGCCCGACACCACACCGAGCGGCTGGCGCATCGAATAGATGTCGATGCCGGGGCCGGCGCCGTCGGTATATTCGCCCTTGAGCATGTGCGGCGCGCCGAGGCAGACCTCGACGACCTCGACACCACGCTGGATATCGCCCTTGGCGTCCGGGAACGTCTTGCCGTGCTCGCGGGCCAGGCAATCGGCGAGCTTGTCGTTGTCGCGAGCGATGAGATCGAGGAACCGCTGGAGAACGCGCGCGCGGCGCTGCGGATTGACCGCCGCCCAGGCCGGCTGCGCCGCCTTGGCGTTGGCGACCGCGGAATCGAGTTCGGCCTTGGAGGCGAGCGCGACCTTGCCCCGGATCGTGCCGTCCATCGGCTGGAAGACATCGGCGAAGCGGCCCGATGTGCCGGCAACATGCTTGCCGCCGATGAAATGTCCGTAGGTGATCATGTCAGCATCCTCCAGATTGCGCGATAAGGCCGCTTTTCCGCAGCTTGACCGGCTCATCCCATATTAAAAAACGCGACTCAATCCTTGATATCGCGCCCCTGCTCTGCGATTTTTGAGATTATGGACTGGGACAATATCCGCGCTTTTCTTGCCGTCGCCCGCCAGGGGCAATTTCTCGGCGCCTCGCGTACGCTGCGCGTCAATCAGGCGACCGTCGCCCGCCGGATCACCGCGCTGGAAACGTCCTTCCAGACTACCCTGTTCGAGCGCTCGACCACCGGCGTCAACCTCACCGAGGCCGGCCGCCAGCTCCTCGCCCATGCCGAGCGGATGGAAAGCGAGATGCTCCAAGCCGAGGCCGATCTCCGCCAGCAGGACGTGCAACTCGCCGGCCCCGTCCGCATCGGCGCGCCGGACGGGCTGACGACCTATTTCCTCGTCCCCGCGATGCGCGCGCTCGTCGAGCGGCATCCGGGCATCGACATCCAGCTCGTGCCGATGCCGTTGGCGGTAAGTCTCGCCCGCCGCGAGGTCGACATGGCAATCACGCTCGACGAGCCGGAGGCCGGCCGCGTCGTTTCCCGCAAGCTGACGGATTACACCCTCGGCATCTTCGGCGCGAAGAGCTACCTCGACCGCGCCGGCCGGCCGGCCACCACTGCCGACCTCGCCCGCCATCGCCTCATCGGCTACGTCGACACCTACGCCTTCTCCTCGGCGCTCAACTACATCGAGCATCTGTTCGACGGCCACGCCACCCAGTTCGAATGCGCCAGCGCCGTCGGCCAGTGCGAGGCGGTCCGCAACGGCGTCGGCCTTGGCGTGCTGCATCATTTCATTGCCGCCGGCATGCCCGAGGTCGAGCCGGTGCTGCCGGAGCGGCGCGCGCATCGCACCTACTGGCTGGTGATCCACGAGGATGTCCGCGCACTCGGCCGCATCCGCGCGGTGGTGGACTTCATCACCCGCGAGGCACAGGCCCACCGCCACGAATTCCTCGCCACCGGATAGCCGTCCGGCTTGCGCCGCGCCGAACTTGGCGCCATTCTGGAATTGGTAAGACCAATTTCAATTCTGCCTTGATTCGGAGCCTGAGATGACCACCGCCCGCACCCTGCGCCTTCACGCCAGCGACAACCTGCTTGTGGCGCTGGAAACCATCGAAGCCGGCGCGCGCCTCGCGGAGGGGATAACCGCGTCCGCCCGCGTACCGCGCGGCCACAAGTTCGCGGCGCGGGCTATTCCCGGTGGCGAGCCGATCGTGAAGTTCGGCCAGATCATCGGCTTCGCGACCGCCGACATCGCGCCGGGCGCATGGCTGCACGAGCATAACGTCGTGATGAAGGATTTCGCCCGCGATTACGCCTTCGGGCAGGACTACCGGCCAACGGACATGGTGCCCGTTCCCGCGACCTTCGAGGGCTACAGGCGCGCCAACGGCAGGGTCGGTACCCGCAACTACATCGGCATCCTGACGAGCGTGAACTGCTCGGCCTCGGTCGCGACCTTCATTGCCAAGGAGATCGAACGGTCGGGCCTGCTGCGCGACTATCCGCATGTCGATGGCGTCATTCCGCTCGTGCATGGCGGCGGCTGCGCGCTCGACGTCAAGGGCGAGGGCTATGAGGTTTTGAAGCGCACCCAATGGGGCTACGCCAGCAACCCCAACATGGCCGCGGTGCTGATGGTGGGCCTTGGTTGCGAAGGCTTCCAGATTTCGCGCTGGAAAGAGGCCTATAACCTCACCGAAAGCGACACCTTCCGCTCGATGACCATCCAGGAGGTCGGCGGCACGAAGAAGACCGTGATGAAGGGCGTCGAGGCGATCCGCGAGATGCTGCCGCTCGCCAACAAGGCGACCCGCACCACCCAACCCGCCTCGGAACTGATGCTCGCGCTGCAATGCGGCGGCTCGGACGGCTATTCCGGCATCACCGCCAACCCGG
>JAVTWI010000096.1:0-2729 GCA_032229845.1 Rhabdaerophilum sp. | reverse complement strand
CCCGTCTCCTTCATCGAGGATTGCGCGTTGCCGCTCGACCACCTCGCTGCCTATACCGACGCCATGAACGCGGTGTTCGCCCGGCACGGGACGCGCGGCACCTGGTATGCCCATGCCTCTGTCGGCTGTCTGCACGTCCGCCCGATCCTGAACATGAAGGACGAGGCCGGGCGCCGCGCGATGCGCGCCATTGCCGAGGAGACGGTGGACCTCGTGCGGAAGTTCGAGGGCTCGTATTCCGGCGAGCATGGCGACGGGATTTCGCGCTCGGAGTTCATCGAGCCGATGTTCGGCGCCCGCCTCACCCGCGCCTTCGAGGCCGTCAAGGATGCGTTCGACCCCGACAATCGGCTCAATCCCGGCAAGATCGTCCGGCCACCGCGCTTCGACGATCCATCGCTGATGCGTTTTCCGCCGGGCTACCGGACGGAAACGCGCGGCCCGACGGGGCTCGACTGGTCGGCCTGGGGCGGGTTCGGCGGCGCGGTCGAGATGTGCAACAACAACGGCACCTGCCGGAAATTCGCCGGCGGTGCGATGTGCCCCTCGTTCCGCGCCAGCCGGGACGAAATGCACCTGACACGCGGGCGCGCCAACACGTTGCGCCTTGCGCTCTCCGGAGCGCTGGGCCCGGATGCGCTCATGTCGGACGAGGTCGAGGCGGCGATGGCGCTGTGCGTCGGCTGCAAGAGCTGCAAACGCGAGTGTCCGACCGGCGTTGATATGGCGCGTATGAAGATCGAATACCTTCACCAGCGCCGCCTGCGCGGGGCGCTCTCTTTGCGCGACCGGCTGTTCGCATTCCTGCCGGCCTATGCGCCGGCAGCAGCGCGGCTGAGAGGGCTTCTCAATTGGGGTGGGCAATCACCGAAAGTCAGACAGTTGCTGGAACGGGGCCTCGGTGTCGCCGCCTCGGTGCCGCTGCCGATATGGCGGAAGCCGTGGACCGAGCCGGCGTCGGCCGCCGTTCCAAACGAAATAGAGGCGGACGGACGCGATCTCGTTTTGCTCGCCGATACCTTCAACCGCTATTTCGAGCCTGAAAATCTCGAAGCGGCGGAACGGGTGTTCCGGCATGCGGGCTATAGCCTCCACCATCCGGTCGCGGAGGATGGCGGGCGCCCGCTCTGCTGCGGACGGACCTATCTTTCACTTGGGCTCATCGATCAGGCGCGGGCGGAGGCGATGCGGCTGGCCTCGGCCCTCCTGCCGCATGTGCAGCGCGGCGCGCGGATCGTCGGGCTGGAGCCATCCTGCCTCCTGACCCTGCGCGACGATTATGCAGCCCTGCTGCCGCCCGATCTCGCCCGGCCGCTGGCCCGCGCCGCGTTTCTCGCCGAAGAGGTGCTGGCGGCCGACCGCGCGGAAGGGCGTCTCGCCCTCACGCCGATGCCCGGTGCGCGCGCGCTGCTGCACGGCCATTGCCACCAGAAGGCGGCCGATGCGCTCGGCGCGACGGAGGCCTGCCTTTCGGCTATTCCCGGCCTTGAGGTCGAGGTCGTCGAAGCCTCCTGCTGCGGCATGGCGGGCAGCTTCGGCTATCAGGCCGAGACGGCCGCGTTCAGCCGGGAGCTCGGCGAGTTGTCGCTGCTCCCCGCCGTCCGGGCGGCACCGGCCGATAGCCATGTTGTCGCCGACGGCACGAGCTGCCGGCACCAGATCGCCAATGGGGCGGGGAGAACCGCCCTCCACGCCATTCGACTGATCGACAAGGCCCTGCCGGACAACGTATAATTCGCGCATGCCCGACTCCATGCGCCCGACCGGAATTCGCCGCCGTTACCTTCACGACGAAGTGGCCGAGCGGCTTCGCGAACTCATCATGAGCGGCGAGATGGAGCCGCGCGAGCGCATCAACGAAGGGGAGTTGTGCGAGCGCTTCGGAATCTCGCGCACCCCTTTGCGCGAAGCGCTGAAAATTCTTGCGACCGAGGGCCTGCTCGAACTGCTGCCCAATCGCGGCGCCCGCGTCGGCTCGGTCAGCGATGCCGAGATCCACGAAATCATCGAGGTGGTCGCGGGGCTGGAAGCGCTGGCCGCGGAGTTCGCCTGCTCGGCCGCGACCGAAACGGAGATCGATAAAGTCGAAGCCAAGACGCTGATGATGGAGCGTGCCTACCAGCGCGGCGACGACCAGACCTATTTCACCCTCAATCGCGAGATTCACGAACTCATCATGCAAGCGTCGCGCAATGCGACGCTCGCCGGCCTCTATGCCAATCTCTCGAGCCGGATCCAGCGGATGCGCTACACCGCGCACAAGACGCCCGAGCAGTGGAAGCGGGCGATGGACGAGCATCGCGAGATCGCGCGACTGCTGCGGGTCCGCGATGCCGCCACACTGCCGGGACTTATCCGGCAGCATATCCGCGGCAAGAAGGAAGTGATCGTTGCCGCTTATGGCCAGCAGACGACAAATTCCGGGGCATGAGGTTTCTGCTGGCATACCGGTACCGAATTAATGTATACAAAGATTACCCGCTCGTATGGAGTCGGTGATTTTGGCCGGGATTCGTCGATGCTCAATATCGGCTTTCTGAACGAATTGCTGAACACGGTGGCCTATCAGGGCCGTTCGCTGGTCGGCCGCGCGCGCGAGCTTACCGGCTTTTCCGGGCGGATCGAGACGCTGCCGCTGCCCGATCTCGCCGCCCTGCTGCTTTCCGCGCGCGGCGAAGCCTCGGGCGTCGCCATCGCCCGCGAGATCGTCGGTCGCTATCTCGGGCTCA
>JAVTWI010000095.1:0-2730 GCA_032229845.1 Rhabdaerophilum sp. | reverse complement strand
GACCGCCTTTGTCACCCCTGCCGGCGTTGCCCGGGCGGTCGACGATGTAAGCTTCTCGCTCTGCCAGAACGAAATTCTCGCCATCATCGGCGAGTCCGGCTCCGGCAAGACGGTGACCGCGCTGTCGCTGATGAAGCTGGTGCCGACGCCACCGGGCAAATATCTCGGCGGTGAGATCGAGATCGATGGAAAGAACATCCTGGCTCTCAGCGAGCGCGAACTCGAAGACGTGCGCGGCAAGACCATCGGCATGATCTTCCAGAACCCGCGCGCCTCGCTCGATCCGTCGTTCACGGCCGAGTTCCAGCTCGTCGAGACCTTGCTGCGGCACAATCTAGAGCTCGATCGCAAGGCCGCACGGGCCGCTGCCCGCGCAGCACTGATCGAGGTTGGGTTCGCCGATCCCGACCGGGTGCTGGCGAGCTATCCGCATCAGCTCAGCGGCGGCATGTGCCAGCGCGTCGGTCTGGCAATGGCGCTCGCCTGCCAACCCAAATTGCTGATCGCCGACGAGCCGACGACCGCGCTCGACGTCGGAGTGCAGGCGAAGATCCTGCTGCTGCTCAAGAACCGCAGCCGCGACACCGGCCTGCCGATCGTCTTCATCACCCACGACATCGGCGTGGTGCGCGCCATCGCGACGCGTGTGCTGGTGATGTATGGCGGCCACGTGCAGGAGGAAGGTGCGGTCGAAGACCTGCTCGCCACGCCGCATCATCCCTATACCCAGGCGCTGATTCGCTCGATCCCGGACCCGGACGAGGAACACGGCAGCATGACCTACATTCGCGGCGAGCCGCCAAACCTTTTGGCACCGCCGAAGGGCTGCCGGTTCGCCCCGCGCTGCGAGCACGCCATCGGCCGCTGCCGCGACGAGGTTCCGGCGTGGCACAATCCCGAGCCGGGACGTTACGTGCGCTGCCACCTGTTCGACCTGGAGGCACGGCAATGAGCGCCCAGAATCTGATCGAAGTCCGCGACCTCAACAAGGCCTTCACGGTCAGGCGCGGTGCCTTCTTCCGCCGCACGACCGCCAGTACCAAGGCGGTCAACAATGTCAGCCTCGATATCAGGAAGGGCGAGATCCTTGGCTGCGTCGGCGGATCAGGCTCGGGCAAATCGACGCTCGGCCGCATGATCCTGCGGCTGATCGAGCCCGACAGCGGCGAGGTGCGTTATGACGGGCAGAACCTCGGCGCCCTTTCGCAGGAAGAGATGCGGGGCTTTCGCCGCCGCATGCAGATCGTTTTCCAGGATCCGCTGCAGTCGCTCAATCCGCGTCGGACCGTTGCCGAGAACGTCGAGCGGCCGCTGCTCAACTTCGGCACTCCGAAGGCCGTCGCCCGCCGGCGCGTCGAGGAGTTGCTCGAGCTTGTCGGCCTCGATCCGACGCAGTCCTATCGCTATCCGCACGAATACAGCGGCGGCCAATGCCAGCGCATCGCCATCGCCCGCGCCCTGGCGCTGGAGCCGGAATTCCTGTTCCTCGACGAGCCCGTCTCGGCGCTCGACGTCTCGATCCAGGCACAGATCCTGAACTTGCTGGGAGACCTTCAGAAGAAGCTCGATCTCACATTCCTGTTCGTCTCCCACGACCTGAAGATCGTGAAGCAGTTCTGCGACCGGACGATCGTCATGTATCGCGGCAATATCCTCGAGACGGGGTCGAGCGAAGCCGTCTACCGCGAGCCGAAGCATCCCTTCACCCGCGATTTCCTAGGAACCGTCCTCCACGTGCGCGGCGACATGCGCTGGGAGCAGGCGGCCGAACGCGCCGAAGACCTCGAGGGTACGGCCAAGCTTGGGGGCGCGTGCTGCCCCTATGTTGGCAATTGCGCGGACTGCTTCGATGCGTGCCGCCGATCCGCACCTCCGCTGATCGAAATAGAAAACCAGCGGAACGTCGCCTGCTTCCTCTACGACCACCGCTGAGGGGCGGTGGCGCTGAGGAAGAAACATCTGTCCAACTGGGAGGAAAAGCATGATGTTTCGGAAGTCCAACACCTCAAGACAAATAGCGCGCCGAATGCGCGATCGCCTGGCCGGCACCGCTCTTGTGTTGCTCGCTGCCAGCTTCGGCAGCACCGCGGTCGTCGACCTGGCCCACGCCGAGGGCAACACCATCGTGTTCGCGGTCGAGTCCGATTTCAGCCGCCTCGACCCGCACGCCTCGCGCACCTGGAACACCTTCAAGGTGGTGCGTCACATCTTCGAAACCTTCGTCGAGGAGGACCTCACCAAGGGTGGCTCCGAGACACCGGCGATCGTGCCCGCACTCGCCGAAAGCTGGGATGTTTCGGAAGACGGCAAGTCCTACACCTTCCACCTCCGCAAGGGCGTGCAGTTCCATGACGGCACGCCGTGGAACGCGGAAGCTGCGAAATTCAACATGGACCGGATGACGGACAAGAATTTCGAGTTCCATCAGCCCGTCTCGCCCGGCCTGATGGGCTGGATGTGGCAGGACCTGGCCGGCTACGAAGTGGTCGACGAAAACACCTTCAAGATCAATCTCAAGCAGCCCAATGCCGAGTTCCTGCGCCGCATGGCGGCCGGTGGCTCCGGTGCGCCGCGCATGATCAGCCCGACGGCGGTCAAGACCCACGGCAACGACAATGTCGAGCAGCATCCCGTAGGCACCGGGCCGTTCAAGTTCGTCGAGCGTGTCGTTGGCGAGAAGCTGGTCATCGCCCGCAACGACGCCTACTGGAACGAGGCGCGCAAGCCGAA
>JAVTWI010000094.1:0-2739 GCA_032229845.1 Rhabdaerophilum sp. | reverse complement strand
ACCGTGAGGAAGTAGGGTGCATATTCGAGCTTCTCGATCAGGCGTAATTCGTGCTCGAGGTTGCGCCGGACCTTGGAAGGCAGTCCTTCCGGATAGCGGTCGACGGCCCCTTCCCAGGTCAACTTTTCGAGCGCCTGCTGAGGGGTAAGGTCGGGATAGAGCTTCTCTTCGGGATACTGATAGGCAAGCTCGTCGAGCTTGAACGGGCAGCGCTCCATGATCTCGATCGTGCGGGCGAGCGCTTCCGGGTAGCGGCCGAACAGCCGGTGCATTTCTTCGGGCGGTTTCAGGTAGCGATCGGCGAAACGCTCGCGCCGATGTCCGAGCTCGTCGATGGTGACGTTGTGGCGGATCGCGGTGACGACATCCTGCAGGACCTGGCGGCCCGGCTCGTGAAAGAGCGCGTCATTGGTCACGACCGTGGGGACACGCACGGCGGTCGCCATGTCGGACAGCTCCCAAAGGCGAAGCTGATCGTTGGGGCGCCGGCGTAGTGTCAGCGCTATATAGGCGCGATTGCCAAAGGACTCCCGCAGCCGGCGCAGCTGCATGGCGCAGGTCTCATCGGCAACGTCCGGCACCAGCACTGCAATCAGTCCTTCGCCGTAGGCAACGACATCGGACCATTCCAAATGGCATTTCGCCTTGCCCGCCCTGCCCTTTCCAAGGGACAGCAGCCGACAGAGGCGCGCATAGGCTGAGCGGTCCGTCGGATAGACGAGCACCGACATGCCGTCAGCAAGATCAAGTCGGCATCCGACGACGAGACGGAGTCCGGTGGCCTTGGCAGCCTCATGCGCGCGCACGACGCCGGCGAGGCTGTTTCGATCAACGACGGCAAGTGCCTCGACGCCCATCGTGGCGGCCGTCGCGAACAGTTCCTCGCAACTGCTCGCACCGCGCAGGAACGAAAAATGGCTCGTCACCTGAAGCTCGGCGTAGCGCGGCCCGCTCATCCGAAGATCCCGTGCAGGAACCAGCGCTGGCTGCCGCTCTCCGGACGCTCGCCATCGCCGGACCGGAACAGCCAGTAGCGCTCGCCGGTGTCATCCTCGACCCGGAAATAATCCCGCACCGTCGCGGTTTCCGCGTCGCGCTTCCACCATTCTCCCCGAATGCGTTCCGGTCCGTCGGCGCGGCGAACCCGCCGGCGAACGCCGCGCCATGTAAACCACACCGGCGGATTGTCGGGCAGAAGCGCCATGGTCTCGATCGGTTCCGGCCGGGACAGCAGGCGCGGCGGCCGCGGCCAGTCACCGCCCCAGGTCGCGCCCGTTTCAGGGGCGAGTGGCGGGACACAGGCGACGGAGCGCTCGGGGACATCGCTTTGGACGGGCGTGAAACGGCAAAGGCGATTTTCTCCGACACGGTTCGCAAGGACATCGATCAGGTCCGAAATATCCGCCTGCGGTTCCTCGACCAGCGAGGATATGGTCTGCCGATCCCGCAATGGCTCGACGAGGATCGCTGCCAGTTCCATCGTCTCAATTCCGAATCCCGGATCGATGGTGTCGATCTTCTCGCAAAGCAGCCGCGTCAGACGTTTTGCGTCTCGAACCGGCTGCGCTGTGCCGACACGGATGGCTTGCCTCGTGTTGTCGACGAGATGGAACAGCAGATCGAGCCGGCGCGCGCCAAGGCCTTTGGTTTCCAGGATCTGACACAAAGCCTCGACAAGCCTGGCGGTATAGCGGGCAATCGTCTCTGCCGCCCCGATCGGCTCAGCGAAGACGCGCCGGACCTCGACGATTTCGGCTTCGCGGAACGGCTCGATCGGCTCGCCGACATTGCCAAGCGCCTGATCAAGGCGGCGGCCGATTTCAGGACCGAAGCGCAGCGCCAGCGGCGCGCGCGGTTGATCCAGGAGATCGCCGATACGATCGAAGCCGAGCGTGCGCAGGCCTGTGACAATATCGGGTTGCAGCCGCAGCGCCGCGATCGGCAGACGCCGCAGAAGAGGCGCAGTTTCGCCCCGAGGAATGACCAGGGTGGAGCGTGCGGCAAAGCGCGCGCCGGCATGCGCCGCGCCCCATGTGTCGGCGATCGCGGCGCGCGCCTCGACACCGGATGCAGCAAAGCGCTGGACGATCGTGCTCAGCATGACGTCCTCGCCGCCATGGAGATGATCGGCGCCCGTGGTGTCGATCACCAGACCATCCGGCGGATCGGCCATGACGACGGGCGAGATGCGTTGCAGGGCCCAGAGCGCCAGCTTCTCCAGTCCTTCCGCATCCGCGCGTGGATCGGCATCGATGACGACCAGCCCCGGCGCGAGTGCCTGTGCCTTCGCCACCGGCATGCCGGTGCGAAGCCCAAGTGCTTCGGCGTTCGCGTCAAGGGCGGTGACGACGCGCCGATTGCCAACCCGGCTTATAAGGACGAGCGCTGCCTCACGCGGAGGCGATGCGTCGCCCGATTTCCTTCGAAGACGGTCCACCGGCCATCGCGGAAGGAAGAGCGATACGACCCTTGCCATCGCAAGCTTCCACTTCAATGTCTGCGCTGTCGCCGGCGCGACAGCGGATGAGTTCAAGGAGCCAGCGCGCCCGGCCCATGCCCGGGACGGGGAGCTGGGCAGAGGGGAGAACCGACACCCGCCAGCGCGTGACGCTTGCGGTCGGCTGCCCGAAATCGCCGGCCTCGGTCTGGCGGCGCCAGCGCCGCACAGCGATGCCGATTGTGCCGGAGGCTTCAGCGGCGAGCTGGAGCCGCCGCGAAGCCGTCATCGAAAGTCGGGCA
>JAVTWI010000093.1:0-2749 GCA_032229845.1 Rhabdaerophilum sp. | reverse complement strand
CGACGGTGGAAGCCATCAGCGCGGTGCCGATGCTGAATCCGAGAACGGTCATCCAGATCATGGCGGAACCCGTGCCGGTGGCGAAGTCCGTGAGCGCGAGACCGATGAAGCTGGCCGTACTCAACGCCATGCCGATCGTCGAGACGAGACGCAGGCCGAACGTGCCGACGAACCATCCGGCCAGCGGTCCGGCGACGCCGGCCGCCGCCATCAAAGGCAGCATGAACAGACCCGCCTGCAATGGCGACCTGCCGTGAACGAATTGCAGCTCCTGCGCCATCATCAACTCGAAACCGACCAGCGCGATCATCGCCGCGATGGCCATCACCACGCCAACCGCGATCGGCCTGAGGGTCAGGAGGCGAAGGTCGATCATCGGGGTCGTGGAACCGAGCTGATTGCGCGCAAAGCCGAGCAGCAACACACCACCCAGCACGATCATTGCGAGCGTCAGCATCGGATTGTCCGCGCCTCGAACGCCACTCTTGAGCGCGTAGACCAGCATCAGGATGGCGGCCAGCAGCACAAGCGCCTGCCCGATCTTCCACGGTTGCGCATCCCGTCGCGGCTGATCGGGAACCAGCAGTGTGATCGCGACGAGCACGATCGCGACGATCGGCAGATTGATGAGGAACACCGAGCCCCAATAGAAATATTCGAGCAACAGCCCGCCGACGAGCGGCCCGAATGCGGAGCCGCCGGCGCCGACGGCGGCCCAAAGGCCGAGCGCAATGTTCCTCTCCTTGTCATCGTCGAAGCTCAGGCGCACGCCCGCCACGGTCGCGGGCAGGATCATGGCGGCGCCGATCGCGAGCGCGGCACGCGACAGAATGAGCGTCAGGGCGGACGGCGCCAGCGCGGCGGCCAGCGAGGCGAGGCCGAACAGCACCGATCCAAGCATGGCGAGCTTCTTGAAGCCGATGCGGTCCCCCAGCGCGCCCATCGGGAGCAGGAGACCGGCCATCACCAGCGCGTAGATGTCGACGATCCATAGCAACTCGCTGCCGGTCGCGCCGAGCGCCACGGTGAGGCGCGGCAGGGCCACATGCAGGACGGTCGCATCCACCGACACCGGGAGATAAAGGAGGATGACAATGGCGAGGATGACCCATCTATTCGACATGGTGTTGCTTTCAATCGCGGCGCGGCGAAACTGGACATGTGTTCAACTAATTACTGGACATATGTTCAAATGCATGATTATGACAAGTCCGAAAATACCGGTCGCTGGACCGGGATCGACACCGGCCGCGGCATGGTCGAGCGTGGATGTGCCGGCGGACATTTTGGCAGGGGAGCGGAAGGGGTTTTCAGGCTGGATCAGGATAGTTGCTCCTGTACCGACGCTGTCTTCCGCTTCAGCATCGGATCGTTGATGAAGGTCCCGAACGGGACGAAGGCCGCCAGAACGGTTCGCGTCCATACCAGGCGGAGAAGCCTTTGCCCCAGAGGCCCGGCGCGAGGGCCAGCATGTAGGCTATGAACGCGATGCCGTGTCCCCAGCCTGCCAGCGGCATGATGGCCACATTGCCGGCAAGATATTTGAGCGGCATCGCGACAAGAAACAGAATGATCGGCCTGACGCCCTCGACGACGGCAATGGTGCGAAACACTTGCGGTGGCATTGTCATTCCTTTGCTGCGCGACGGCCGAACCAGGCGGCTGTCACGTTTCCGATAACCGGCGGGACCGCTTGACGATCGGCAAGGTCATCGCCGTGCATGGACACATCCGGCGACAACTTGGACAGATGTTCAACTATAATGTTGGGCATAAGTTCAAATCGAGGTTATGGCAAGTGGGTATGCGGCACTGTTGATCAAAAAGGACGAAACCCGATGAGCTATCTGCCTCGCCAGCAGCGGCGGACGGCAATCCTCGAAGCCGCTGTTTCGATTGTCCTCAAGGAGGGTCTGGCCGCGGCTACCGTGCGGCGCATCGCCGGGGAAATGGGTGCGGCCTCCGGACAAATCCATCATCACTTCCGTTCGGCCTCCGAGCTGAGGGCCGAGGCTTTCGCGACGCTTGCGCGACGGTCTCTGGAAGACAAAAGCCGGGAGCATTCGGGCAAGGATGCCGCCCACCGCCTGCTGTCGCTGCTCGGCTATTCCGATACGGCAATGGATCTTCAGGAAAGCGTCCTCTGGAACGAGGCCATCCTGATCGCGCAAAACGACGAGGCCATGAAGTCCGCTCTGGCGGAGAACATCAAGGCATGGCACTGCGAAATTGTTGCGATCATCGAAACCGGACGACGAAGCGATGGGATTGTGCGGCCCAGTTCTGCAGAAGACAGTGCATGGCGAATTCTCGGATTGAGCAACGGTCTCTACGGCATCATGCAACTCCAGACGCTCGGTTTGTCCAAGGACGCGTTCAATCGCCAGATGCTGGCCGCCATCAAGAACGAGTTGTGCGAATAATCGCCGTCACCACCTCAAACAACGCGATGCACCGATCACGACAGAACAGAACACACCACCAAAGAGGGGCGGCAGGCTATCAGCCCGCACCGAACGGGGAGTTCGCTTTCCTGCAGTGAGGCAGCAGTTTACCATGAGACACCAGAACCCGTCAGTCGACAGCAAAGAGGTGAGCCGCGAATGTCACGCAGGAAGGTGATCGAACCCGAGCGTATCCTTGACGCCGCAGAGGCAATCATCCTTGAGAGAGGCGGTCAATCGTTCACATTGGACGCCGTGGCTGAACGCGCGGGGATCAGCAAGGGTGGGCTGGTCTACACCTTCGC
>JAVTWI010000092.1:0-2764 GCA_032229845.1 Rhabdaerophilum sp. | reverse complement strand
CTCGGTCAGCGCGGCGGGAAGGTAGCCGCCGATCAACTCGGCCTCGGCCAGCTCTTTTCCGCCCGCCCCGTGCTGGGCTACGGAAACTATCGCAGCCCATTGAAAGGGCTGTATTTCTGCGGCTCCGGCGCCCATCCCGGCGGCGGCGTCACCGGCCTTCCCGGCCACAACGCAGCCCGCGAGATCCTCAAAGACCTGAAAATCCGCCGCTGACGCCCTTCTGTCGGCGCGGGTGCGGGGTGCGCCCCCTTTTTCCCCTCCCCCTTGCGGGGATCGTTGCGAAATCCGGAGGGTGTGATTCACTTCGGTCGAGTTCGAATCGGGGAGGAAGCGATGGCGGATCGCGATCAGCTGAGTTTGGCGGAAGCTCTCGTTTCGGGGAAGGTGGGCCGTAACGCGATGCTGGAGCGGCTGGCGTGCGAGGTGAAGTGGTATCGCTTCGAGAAGCTTCTGGCGCGTCTCAGGTCGGACGGTCCCGGCCGCCCCTGCTACGATCCTCTGCTGATGCTGAAGGCGCTTCTCGTGCAGCGCTGGTACGGCCTCTCCGACGCCGACCTCGAGGAAACCTTGAACGACCGCGTGTCGTTCCGGCGGTTTCTCGGCCTGTCGCTCGAGGATGCGGCTCCCGATCACACCACGCTCTGCCGCTTCCGCAACCGGCTTGTCGAGGCAGGTCTCGCGGAGAAGCTGTTCCAGGAGTTCGAGCGCCAGCTCGACCAGCGGGGGCTGCTGCTGAAGAAGGGCACGATGATCGACGCCAGCCTCATCGCCACGCCGCATCTGCCGCCCGGCGATGGAGACCCGGCCGGAAGCGCGGCGGATCCGGATGCGGCGATCACGGCGCGCAAGGGCAAGCCCGGCGCACACTACGGCTACAAGGCGCACATCGGCGTCGACTGCGGCTCGCGGCTGATCCGCACGGCGCTCATGACGCCTGCCAACATCAACGACACGACCCCGGCCGATGCTCTCGTGTGCGGCGACGAGCATGCGGTCTACGCCGACAAGGCCTACGCCAAGCGGGCGCGCCGGCTGTGGCTCCAGGGGCTCGGGATCAAGCCGCGCATCATGCACAAGAGCTGGGGCGGCGGGCCGGCGCTCACGCCCTGGCAGAAGCGCCACAACGCTCTCATCGCCCCGATCCGTGCCGAGGTCGAAGGCGTGTTCGCGACGCTCAAACGATGGCTGGGCTTCGCCGTCGTGCGCTATCGCGGTCTCGCCAAGAACAACGCCGATCTCGGACTGACAGCACTCGCCTACAACATGCGCCGCACGTTGAAACTCGCCGCCTGACGCCTGCCTCTGCCGCGCCCCGGGGGCGCGGCAGAGGCAGCCGCCGGCCCCAAACGCGAAGCTCTCGCGCCGGGCGCCGATGCCGAATGCACCCCGGCCGCCATTTCGCAACGATCTCCCTTGCGGGGAGGGGTAGGGGTGGGGGTCGCGTTGCCCGCTGCCTGCTGCCCGCGCCTGCCCCTATTCGCTACTCGCAATTCGCCATTCGCTCACCCCATCACCCCCACCCGCCCCTTCGGGGCACCCTCCCCGCAAGGGGCAGGGGAATCGCATATGACTTTGCCGGATTGTGCTTGCAAAGGTGCGAATCGTGGATTCTTGAGAGGTCTCCTGACTTGCGGGAGGTCCCATGCAGCTGCTCATCGACGCCTTCGAAGAGGTTCCCGATCCGCGCGCCGGCAATGTGCGGCACGATCTCGTCGAAGTGCTGATCATCGCCTTCGTCGCCGTGCTGTCCGGCGCGACGAACTGCTCGGAGATGGCCGCCTTCGGCCGCACGAAACTGAGCTTTCTCAAGCGCTTCCTCAAACTTCCCCACGGCGTGCCGAGCCACGACACGTTCTCGAACGTGCTGCGTGTGATCGATCCCAAGGCGCTCGATGCCGCCTTCGGCACGCTGACCGCGACGCTCCTTGCGGCCCTCGCGCGCGGTGGTGTGATCGCGATCGACGGCAAGTCGCTCAAGGGGGCCTACGACAAGGGCCGTGCCTTCATGCCGCGCATGATGATCACCGCCTACGCCGCCGACCTGCGCCTGACGCTCGCAACCCTCGAGGTCGATGGCGGCAACGAGGTCGAGGCTGCGCTCTGCCTGATCGGACTTGTCGATCTCAAGGGGCACATCGTCACCGCCGATGCGCTGCACTGCCACCGCGCCATGGCGAAGGCCGTCGTCGACAAGGGCGGCGACTATTGTTTCACGCTCAAGGGCAATCAGGAGGGGTTGCTGTCGGAGGCCCGCGCGTGCCTGTCGAAAACGAGACGCGGACGGTCGCCGTCCACGACCGGGGACCAGGGACACGGACGTTTCGAAACGCGTGTCGCCACGGTCGTCAAGGTGCCGCGCGAAATCGCGCAACATCATGATTTTCCGGGCCTCGAGGCGTTCGGATCGATCGAGGCCACACGCCTCGTCGATGGCCGGGAAGAGACCGACGTGCGCGTCTTCGCCCTGTCGCGTGCGCTGACGCCGAAGGCGTTGCTCGCGACGGTGCGTGCCCACTGGGGCATCGAGAACGGGCTGCACTGGCACCTCGACGTCACGCTGCGCGAGGACGCGCAGAGAAACCGCCGCGACAACGGGCCGGCCAACATCGCCGTACTGCGCCGTCGCGCCCTCGATGTCGTCCGCCGCGATCCGTCCAAGGAGTCGCTCGCCATCAAGCTCAAACGTGCCGGCTGGGACCACACTTTCCTGCTCAGGATGCTCGGCCATATGCGATAGCCCTGCCGCAAGGGGGAGGGAAGAAAG
>JAVTWI010000091.1:0-15608 GCA_032229845.1 Rhabdaerophilum sp. | reverse complement strand
CGCGCTCGCCCTTCTGCACCATGTGGACGATCTTGCGGAACTCGAGAATCTCGAGACCCGTCTCGGTCGCCAGCGCGTGAATGTCGCCGCGCAGATCCTTGATGCGATCCTTCTCGTTGGCGACGAATTCGCGCCAGCCGCGCGCGCCGAGCTTGGACACGCGCAGCACCCATTTCGGGTCGAGCTCGGAGTTCTGGTAGTTCTTGAGAAAATCGTCGCGGCCCACGCCGTAGGTCTCGGCCAGGCGCATCAGCCGCGTCTCGTAGCCGATGAGGCGCTTGTTGATGTCGTAGAGCTGCTCGACCAGCGCATCGATGCGGTTCTGGTTGAGCGAGAGCGACTTCACATCGGTGATGATGTCGTCCTTGAGCTTCTTGTATTTCCGCTCCTGCGCCGGCGAAAGCTTCGTGGACTGGAGCTTGAGATCGATGTCCTGATCCTGCAGCCGGCGGAGCTTCTTGTAGTTGTCGGCGATGTTATTGAAGGTTTCGAGCACCTTCGGCTTCAGCTCGGTTTCCATCGCCGAGAGCGAGACGCCGCCGTCGAACTCGTCGTCATCCGAATCCGGCTCGGCCATCGGCTCGCGCGCCTCGCCGTCCTCGTCCTCATCGTCGCCGCGACGGGCCTTGGGCGCATCATCCTCCTCCGGCTCGGCTTCGCCCGGCTCGACCTTCGGCGCACCTTTGCCATCGGGGCCGGCATAGGTGGCCTCGAGATCGATGACGTCGCGCAGCAGCGTCTTGCCCTCTTCGAGCTCATCGCGCCAGATGATGATGGCCTGGAAGGTCAGCGGGCTTTCGCAGAGCCCGGCGATCATCGCCTCGCGCCCGGCCTCGATCCGCTTGGCGATGGCGATTTCGCCCTCGCGCGAAAGCAGTTCGACGGAGCCCATCTCGCGCAGGTACATGCGGACGGGGTCATCGGTGCGGTCGAGCGGCTCGGATGAACGCTCGGACTTGACGATAGCCTTCGAGGTCGGCGCGGATTCCTCGGCCTCGTCATCGGAGTCGTCACCGGAATCGGCGTTGTTGTCGCCTTCCTCGGCGTCCTCGTTCTCGACGACGTTGATGCCCATCTCGTTGAAGAGGGCGTAGATGTCCTCGATCTGGTCGGAGTTGACCTCTTCCTGCGGCATGACCGCGTTGATCTCGTCGATCGTGACGTAACCACGCTTCTTGGCGAGCTTGATCAGCCTTTTGACGGCGGCATCGGAAACATCGATCAGCGGCGCATCGGGCGCATCGGTCCCCTGTGCAGCCGTTTCATCTTTCTTGACCGGTTTCGTTGCCATTCCGTCGTGTCCCGAAGACCAGAGGCTGTCGCCTCGCTGTTTGCCTGTTATCCCATTCGCTAAGCGAACCGGCTTAACGATCCATTATCCAAGACGCGCACCGCGCATCGGCTGGCTCTCCGTCCGAATGCGAAACAAGCCTTCCGCACCGCCACCCCCGCGCAACGGTCCGACCTGCCCCGCGCCTCACTCTTCTTCCAGCAAGGCTTCACGCCGCTGGAGAAGCGCCCTGAGGCGTTCAAACCTCTCCTCGCCTCCGTTGGCGGCAAAATCAAGAGAAAGTGAGTCGATTTCGCTATTTAGGAACGATTGTCTCGCATGCAAGTGGGCAGCTTCGCGCCATGCAGCCAGCGCATGGGCGAATTCCGACCCCGGCTGCGCCCACTTTTCGATGGCAGCCGCCTGGCCGACGAGGCGAAGTTCTTCCGCATACCCGCGACCGGTGAGCCGCTCGGCAAGCGGGCGCGCTTCCGTCACGTGATCGGATGCGCGGGCGGCCTCGTCGAGGATCGCCGACCGCAGGCGCCGCGTCGCCGAGTGCTCGAAAATCAGTTCGGCAAAGGTCTCGGCTTCCGCTTCGACGATGCCGGGATGGTGGACCGGCGCAAGGACCAGCGCCGCTTCGCGCGGCATGACGCGGACCGATTTCTGAAGCAGCGCGCTGCGCAGCAGGCCGGAACTCGGCTGGAGCGGCGGCACAAAGGCGGCGCCGAACGCGCCTCTGCGCCCTCCTGCACCCGAACGCCCTTCGCCGCGCCCGCCCTGCGGCGCGCGCTGGCGTTGCGGCTGGAACAGTTCATTCAGCCGCTCGCGCATCGCCTGCCGGTAATGGCGCTTCAGATCCTCGTCCGCGATCTGCGCGACGGCGCCGAACAGGCGCTTCTCGCAATCCGCGCGCTGCTCCGGGGTTTCGATCGGCGCGCGCTGGGTCTCGCGCTCGAACAGCACCTCGACGAGCGGTCGCGGCTGCTCCAGCGCCGCGCGCAGCGCCTCGGCGCCCTGCGCGCGCAGCAGGTCGTCCGGGTCCTGTCCACCCGGCAGGAAGCAGAAGCGCAGCGTCTTGCCCGCCGCGAGCCCCGGCAACGCGACATCGATCGCCCGATAGGCGGCGCGCAGCCCCGCCTTGTCACCGTCGAAGCACAGCACAGGCTCCGGTGCGATCCGCCAGATCAGTGCGAGCTGATCCTCGGTGAGCGCGGTGCCGAGCGGCGCGACCGCGTTCTGAAGGCCCGCACGGTCGAGCGCGATGCAATCAACATAACCCTCGACGACATAGAGCGTGCCGGCATCATGCGCGGGCTTGCGGGCGCGGTTGAGATTGTAGAGGTTCGCGCCCTTGTGGAAGATCGGCGTCTCCGGCGAGTTGAGGTATTTCGCCTGTGCGTCCTTCTGCAGCGCCCGCCCGCCGAAGGCGATGATCCGCCCCTTCGCGTCATGGATCGGGAACATCACCCGGTCACGAAACCGGTCATAGGCGACCGGGTTGTCCTCAAGCTGAATGAGAAGACCGGCCTCGACCATCACCTCGACCGGGACGTCCTTGCCGGCGAGATAATCGCGCAGGCCATGCCGATCCGCCGGGGAGTAACCGAGCCCGAACCGTTCCGCCACCGCGCCGACAAGCTCGCGCGAAGAGAGATATTCCCGCGCCTCGCGCCCTTTGGCGCTTTTCAGCTCCTCGCGGAAATACTGCTGCGCCAGCGCCATCGCGTCATAAAGGCCGAGCCGCTTCTTCTCCCGCACCTCGGCATCCGGCGTCGCGGCCGGCAAGGCCACCCCGGCCTCGGCCGCCAGCCGCTCCACGGCTTCCGTGAACGAAAGGCCCTCCGCTTCCATCAGGAAGGTGAAAATGTCCCCGTTCCGCCCCGAGGAGAAATCGAACCAAGCCTGCTTCTGGTCGTTGACGAAGAAGGAAGGCGTCCGCTCGGCGTTGAACGGCGAGAGGCCTTTCCACTCGCGCCCGGCCTTCTGGAGCTTCACGCGCCGCCCCACCACCGCCGAAGCCGGCAGGCGGGCCTTGATATCCTCAAGGATGGAGGGCGGGTAGCGCATGGAGAACGAAGATCGCCTGTCTTTGAGGGGTCGCAAGGCGGAGGACCACAATCCCCATTATCCACAGGGCTTGCAAGATTGCACGATAGTTCATGCAATCTTCATCATTATATCTATCACGCTGGAAAACAGAGACTTTCCAACGAAGATCAGATCAGGCGGAGAGAGCCGCCTTCACCAATCCGCTTGCCTTGCCGAAATCCATCTGCCCGGCGAATCGCTCCTTGAGATGGGCGATGACTTTGCCCATGTCCTTCATGCCGGCAGCGCTGGTTTCGGCGATCGCGGCGGCGATGGCGGCCTTGGTCTCCGTCTCGTCGAGCTGCTTGGGCAGGAACGACTGAATGACCGCGATTTCGCCCTCCTCGTTGGCGGCGAGTTCGGGGCGGTTGTTCTCGCGGTAGATCGTCGCGGATTCCTGCCGCTGCTTGATCATCTTCTGGAGCAGCGCGAGAATCTCGTCATTGGTCGCGGCCTCCTTGCCGGCGCCGCGCGCCTCGATGTCCTTGTCCTTGATCGCGGCCTGGATCAGGCGGACGGCACCGAGTCGCGGCTTGTCGCCGGCCTTCATCGCTTCCTTCAGCGCCGTGGTGAATTGCTCGCGCATCTCTCTTCTCCTCGCCCGGATTCGCGGGGTTAGGCCCGAAAACGGGAATTGACGTTGTCGCCGCCGTTCCTTATCGAACGGCAAATGCCGTCGCGCGGACTGCTGGATTTCGCGGTCGCGCCCTGATCATACGAGCACCTGCAAGAGCCCCTGCCATGACAACGCCGGACCTGCAATCCGAAAATCGCACGCCGACGCCCGCACCCTGGACGGAAACGCGCCCGACCGCGCTGCTTGTCCTGGCCGATGGAACCATCATCGAGGGTCACGGCATCGGCGCGACCGGCGAGGGGCGCGGTGAAATCTGCTTCAACACCGCGATGACCGGCTATCAGGAAATCCTGACCGACCCGTCCTACTCGGGCCAGATCATCACCTTCACCTTTCCGCATATCGGCAATGTGGGGGTGAACGAGGAAGATATCGAGACGGTCAACATGGCGCGCACCGCCGCGACCGGCATCGTTCTCGCCACGGACATTTCCGAACCGTCGAACTACCGCGCGCTGCGGCATTTCGACGAGTGGCTCAAAAGCCGCAACATCGTCGGCATCGCCGGTGTGGATACGCGGGCGCTCACCGCCCTGATCCGCGATCAAGGCATGCAGAACGCGGTTCTTGCGCATGATCCGGAAGGCTTCTTCGACCGCAACGCGTTGAAGAAGGCCGCGAAGGAACTCCCCTCGATGGCCGGGCTCGACCTCGTGCCGGGCGTTACCGGCACCCAGCGTTACGACTGGGACGAGACGATCTGGCAATGGAACAAGGGCTACGGCAAGCAGGAAGCGCCGGAATTCCATGTCGTCGCGCTCGATTATGGCGTGAAGCGAAACATCCTGCGCCTGCTCGCCGATCGCGGTTGCAAGGTCACGGTGCTGCCGCCGACCGCGCCTGCGGCCGACATTCTCGCGTTGAAGCCAGACGGCGTGTTCCTCGCCAACGGCCCCGGCGATCCGGCCGCGACCGGCACCTATGCCGTGCCGACGATCAAGGCCGTGCTCGACGCGAAGATTCCGACCTTCGGCATCTGCCTCGGCCATCAGATGCTGGCGCTCGCCATCGGCGGCTCGACGATGAAGATGGCGCAGGGCCATCACGGCGCGAACCATCCGGTGAAGGAACACGCCACCGGCAAGGTCGAGATCGTCTCGATGAACCACGGCTTCGCGGTCGATCCGAAGACGTTGCCGGCGAATGCCGAGGAAACCCACGTCTCGCTGTTCGACGGCTCGAACTGCGGCATCCGCCTCACCGACCGCCCGGCCTTCTCGGTGCAGCAGCACCCGGAAGCCTCGCCCGGCCCGCAGGACAGCCACTACCTGTTCGACCGCTTCATCGAAATGATGCGCAAGGCAAAGAAGAACTGATCGAAACTGCCGCGCCGCGAAAACGCGGTGCGGGAAGACGCCGGCGTGCGAATCATCCATCCTGCACCCCTATTCGCGGGAGGTATCATGCGCGTTCCGGCTCTTTCGATCCTGATCCTTGCTTCCGGCCTTTCGGCTGCCGAAGCCGCGAGCGCGAAGCGTGGCCTCGTTCTCGCGAAGGAGCGCTGCGCCGCCTGCCATGCCGTGACCGGGCACGGCGCGAGCCCGAATGTGAAGGCCCCGACCTTCCGGCGCATTGCCGGGCAATGGCCGGTCGAGCAGTTGCAGGAATCTCTGGCCGAAGGCATCGTCACCGGCCATCCGGGCATGCCGGAATTCACCTTCACCCCGCGCGAGATTGACGATTTTCTCGCCCATCTCAAGCGTCTTCGCGGCCGTTGAGGCGAGCCCCTTTCCGAAACCGTGCCTTTTGCTCTAGAACCGGTCCCGATTGCGAAGGTGGGATCGGGTGTAACCAATGAAGAGCTGGATCGAATACTGGAACTCGGATCATCCGATCTACGTGAACGATCGTCACCTCATGCTGCACTATCGCGGCATCGCGCAGGACATCGCCGATCTTGTTCCGGGACCGGACGCGCAGGTTCTCGATTTTGGCTGCGGCGAGGCGCTCTCGGCCGACCTTATTGCCCAGAAATGCCGGCGCCTGCTGCTGGTCGATTCCGCACCGACGATCCGCGAGAAGCTGAAGGCCCGGTTCGAGGGCAATCGTGCGGTTCATGTGCTCGCGCCTGAGGAAGCAAAGGCGCTCGCCGCTGGCAGCCTCGATCTCGTGGTGATCCATTCGGTTGCGCAATACCTGACGAAACCGGACTTCGCCGCGCTTGTCGCGGATTTCGCCCAGAAGCTTAAGTCCGGCGGGAGCCTCATCGTCGGCGATATCCTGCCGAACGATCTCTCGGCGATGACAGACGCGCGCGCCCTGCTGCGCTTCGGTTTCGAGGGGGGGTTTCTGGTGCCAGCCTTTATCGGTCTCGCGCGGACGGCGCTGTCCGACTACCGCAAGATCCGCTCCCAGCTCGGCCTCACGCATTACGACGAGGCCGAGATGCTCACCGTCCTCGAAAAAGCCGGGCTAACCGCGCGGCGCCTCGAGAAAAACCTCGGCCACAATCAGGCGCGGATGGCGTTCGGCGCCGTGAAGTTCGCGGCGGAGTAACTCAGCTCCGGTCGCGGAAGCTCCAGTATTTGTGCGCGGCGAAACTCCACACGAGCACGATCCCGGTCGTCGCGACCTGCCCCAGCAAATAGTGCCAGCCGAGCCAGCGGGTAAAAACGATCATCAGCAGCCATGTCATGCCGAAGCCGATTCCGGCAACGACCGCGAACCGCCAGCCGGCTTCAAGGTGCCCGCGCTCGGCCTCATAAGTATAGAGGCGGTTGAGTACGTAGGAGACGACGCCACCCGCGACATAACCGGCAAGGGCGGCCGAAACCTTGTCGTAGAAGAAAATCTCCACGAGCCCCACCAGCAGGCCGTAGTGCACGATCGCCGCGACGACGCCCACGCCGAAGAAGGCGACGAACTGACGCGCGATATGGGACAGCCGGGCGGCAAGGCCGGCCGGCGGCGGCAGGGTTTCGTTCACGGCATCGGCCCGCGCGCCCAGGGACCGCGCTTCTCGACGATCTCCGGCACGGAATTGCGCTGCTCGACCACGGGAGGACCGACGCGCTGCGCCTCTTCGGGAACGATGCCGCCGGCATATTGCTGAAGCGCGTTGAGGCGCTTGGCGATCGAGGGATGCGTCGAGAAGATGTCGCCCCAATCGTCCGGGTCGTTCTCGATGCACATATCCATGATGCCCGAGGGCACGCCGTCGATATCGGCGCGGCCGGAAATCTTGAGCAGCGCCGAGATCAGCGCGTCCGGGTTCTTCGTCAGTTCCACCGCGCCGGCGTCGGCGAGATATTCGCGGCTGCGCGAGAGCGCGAAGCGGATCAGGATGGCGAACAGCCAGGCGAGCAGCAGGATGACGATGCCGATGACGATGGCGAAGCCGCCGCTGTTGCGGTTGTCGCTGCTGCTGGACGACCCCGAACTGAAGCGCCAGCGGCCCCGCACCATCATCTCGCCGAAAAACGAGATCGCGCCGACGATCAGCACCGCGAAGATCATCAGCTTCACGTCGCCGTTGCGGATATGGGTCAGCTCGTGGGCGATGACGCCTTCGAGTTCGTCCTTGTCGAGCGCTTCGAGAAGCCCTGTCGTAACCGTCACAGTGTACTGGCTCTCATTGACGCCACTCGCGAAAGCGTTGAGCGCCGGCGTTTCGAGAACCTGGAGGCGCGGCACTTTCATGCCGCGGGAAATGCAGAGATTTTCCGTGATGCGATAGAGTTCCGGGTGGCTCTCGCGCGTCACTTCCTGAGCGCCGGTCGCCCAGGAGATCATCGCGGTGTTCGAAACATAGCCGATGCCGACCCACAACGCCGTCGCGCCGAACGCAAACGGCAGGTAATTCCAGAACAGCCGGCCCGAATAGCTGGTGATGGACGATACCGGGCCGGAATATTTCATGCCGACGCCGATCAGCGTCACGCCATAGGTCACCATGGCGACGAGGAAGAACAGCGCGACGATGAGAAAGATCGATCGCGTGCGGTTGTTGCGGATATGGGTATAGAGACCGAAGGCTCCGCCCACGAACACGTCTCCCCTAGAGCATTTTCGAGCGAGCTGGATTCCGGCTTGCGCGAGGAACCCGCGCGGGCGAGGCCGCGCGGAGCGATGCAAAAACTCAGAACTTCACTTCCGGCGGCTTGTCCAGCGACGCGCGCGCAGCTTCGCCGACATCGAAGAACTCGCGCTGGCTGAAGCCGAAGCTGCGGGCGAAGAACACGCCCGGAATGGCCTGCGTCGCCGTGTTGTATTCGCCGACCGCGCTGTTGAAGAAGCGCCGTGCCGCCGCGAGCTTGTCCTCGATGTTGCCGAGCTGCGCCTGCAGGTCGAGGAAGTTCGTGTTGGCCTTGAGGTCGGGATAGGCCTCCGAGAGGGCCATCAGCCGGCCGAGCGCGCCGGAGAGCCCCTGCTCCGCCGAGGCCTGTGCCTGCGGGCCTTGCGCGGAGAGCGCGGCATTGCGCGCCTTGATCACCGCGTCGAACGTCTCTTTTTCATGGGAGGCGTAGCCCTTCACCGTCTCGATGAGGTTGGGAATGAGGTCGTGCCGCTGCTTGAGCTGCACGTCGATATCCGCGAAAGCCTGATTGGCCCGCTGGTTCATGCTGACGAGGCCGTTGTAGGCCATCAGCAGCCAGACGGCGATGAGGACGAGAATGCCGAGAACGATCCAACCACCCATAGCCTTCTCCTTCAGGCGTTCAGTTAGCGTTTGACGATTTCGACCCGGCGGTTGAGCGCCTGGCCGGCTTCGGTCTCATTGGTCGCGACGGGGGAAGCCATCCCCGCCCCGAAAGGCGTCAGCCGGTTCGCGGCGATGCCCGCGCCCGTCAGTGCCTTGATAACGGATTGCGCGCGTTTGCGCGAGAGGTCGATGTTGTAGTCAAACCCGCCCTTGGCATCGGTATGCCCGGCAATCACCACCGAAACCGCCGGGTTGGCCTTCAGATAGGCGACAATCTGATCGATCTGAGGTTTCGACTCCGGCCGGATATCGGCCTTGTTGAAGTCGAAGGTAATGCCGTAGAGCGCCGCCCGGCCCTGCGCATCGAGCGTGGAGCGCAGCGTCGAGGCGTCGAGCACCTTGATCTTGTTGGTTTCCATCGCGGAGGCATCGATCACGTCGACCAGCGAGCGCACCTCGTTCCCCTGCTCGACCGACAGGATCGCGACGACGGTATCGGTCGCCGCATCCTTCTTGCGGGCGATCAGGTAGGTCTGATTCTCCCAGTTCGACGGCAAGCCGGACCCCTTGAGCTGCTCCGTCACCGCGAACCACAGGTCCGCTCCGCCGCAGGCCGAGGTGCGGCAGGTGAAGACCGTCTCGAAACCCTGCGATTGCAGCCGCTGCTCGTAGTTGCGGACGACCTCCAGCGACGACCGGTTGAGCGGGCCGCGATACAGGAAGCGCACCGCCTTGCCCTTGGCCTGAAGGCTGTTCTCGTCGTTGAGGTCCTTGGCGGAGGCGATCCTGGCTTTCGGCAGCCGGATCTCGTCGTAGTCGCGCGTCTTCTGGAAGGCGATCACCGAACCCTCGTAGCGGCCGACCATCGCGTGATCGCGCGCGCCGGGAATATCCTTCGCCGGCACCTGGGCAAGGGCGATCGCGGGGCAGAGCAGCAGGAGAGACGCAACCAGCGCCGGACGAAGCATGGACGGCATCCGAAAAGTTCCTTGAGGCTCTTTGTTGCAGAGAAATCCGGGATTTGAAAGCATTGGCCCCGTCCCTGAAGCAAGGTGCCGCCGCGCGCGGTGCGCCAGCGCATGGCAGGGAAATCCGTGCAGCGCCAGCCCCGGGAAAGCAGCGAAACGGGCTGCGTTGATGTGAACTCGCCCGTTTTTGGCCTTGTCGGGGTGGAGGCCCTTGTCTATAGCGGGGCTTCAGCACGCAACAGAACGCGATCCACCACCCCGGCCTTGACCAAGGCTCGACGTTCGGGGTTCGGTTGGGTCGCGCAAAATTACGGCCGGTACCATGCCCAGACGCCAGGACATTCACACCATCATGATCATCGGCGCGGGGCCGATCGTCATCGGGCAGGCCTGCGAGTTCGACTATTCCGGCACGCAGGCCGTCAAGGCGCTCAAGGCCGAGGGCTACCGCATCGTGCTGGTGAACTCGAACCCGGCCACGATCATGACCGATCCTGAGCTGGCCGACGCGACCTACGTCGAGCCGATCACCCCGGAGATCGTCGAGAAGATCATCGCCAAGGAACGGCCCAAAACGCCGGCCGGCAAGAAGTTCGCGCTGCTGCCGACGATGGGCGGCCAGACCGCGCTCAACTGCGCACTCTCGCTCCAGAAAATGGGCGCGCTGGCGAAGCACGATGTCGAGATGATCGGCGCCACGGCGGATGCCATCGACAAGGCCGAGGACCGCGAGCGCTTCCGCGAGGCCATGACCAAGATCGGCCTCTCAACGCCGAAATCGCACCATGTGAAGACGCTGGGCGCCGCATTGGATTGCCTTGAGGATATCGGCCTGCCGGCCATCATCCGCCCGTCCTTCACCATGGGCGGCACCGGCGGCGGCATCGCCTACAACAAGGCGGAATTCATCGAGATCGTCGAGCGCGGCATCGACGCCTCCCCCACCAACGAGGTGCTCATCGAGGAGAGCGTGCTCGGGTGGAAGGAATACGAGATGGAGGTCGTTCGCGACAGGAACGACAACTGCATCATCGTCTGCTCGATCGAGAACTTCGATCCAATGGGTGTGCACACCGGCGATTCCATCACCGTCGCGCCGGCGTTGACGCTGACGGACAAGGAATACCAGATCATGCGCGACGCCTCGCTCGCCGTGCTGCGCGAGATCGGCGTCGAGACCGGCGGTTCGAACGTGCAGTTCGCCGTCAACCCGGCGGACGGGCGGATGATCGTCATCGAGATGAACCCGCGCGTCTCGCGGTCGTCGGCGCTTGCCTCGAAAGCGACCGGCTTCCCGATCGCCAAGGTCGCCGCCAAGCTCGCCATCGGTTATACGCTTGACGAGATCGACAACGACATCACCGGCGGCGCGACCCCGGCCTCCTTCGAGCCGACGATCGACTACGTGGTGACGAAGATCCCACGTTTCGCCTTCGAGAAGTTCCCCTCGACCGATCCGAACTTCGCGGTGCTCACCACGGCAATGAAATCCGTCGGCGAGAGCATGGCCATCGGCCGCACCTTCCAGGAATCGCTCCAGAAGGCGTTGCGCAGCCTCGAAACCGGGCTTGACGGCCTCGACGAGGTCGATATCGAGGGTCTCGGCCGCGGCGACGACAAGAACGCCATCCGCGCCGCCATCGGCACGCCGATGGCCGACCGCATCCTCAAGGTCGGCCAGGCGATGCGCCTCGGCTTCACCAACGAGGAAATCCACGCTTCCTGCAAGATCGACCCGTGGTTCCTTGATCGCCTTCGCGAAATCATCGACATGGAAGCGCGCGTGAAGGCCCACGGCCTGCCCAAGGATGCCGCGAATTTCCGCGCGCTGAAGGCCATGGGCTTCTCCGACCAGCGCCTCGCCAGCCTCACCGGCACCGAGACGAGCGTCGTCCGCGACAGGCGGCAGGGTCTGGGTGTCCGCCCGGCCTACAAGCGCATCGACACCTGCGCGGCCGAATTCGCCTCTCCGACCGCATATATGTATTCGACCTATGCGCCGCCCTTCGCCGGCAAGGTCGCCGACGAGGCGCGCCCTTCGGACAAGAAGAAGGTCGTCATTCTCGGCGGCGGCCCGAACCGCATCGGCCAGGGCATCGAGTTCGATTACTGCTGCTGCCACGCCGCCTTCGCGCTGAAGGATGCCGGCTTCGAGACCATCATGATCAACTGCAATCCAGAGACGGTCTCGACGGATTACGATACCGCCAACCGCCTCTATTTCGAGCCCCTCACCGAAGAGGACGTGCTTGAGATCATGGATAAGGAACGCGAGAACGGCACACTTCACGGCGCGATCGTCCAGTTCGGCGGCCAGACTCCGCTCAAGCTCGCCGCCGCGCTCGAGGCCGCAAAGGTTCCGATCCTCGGCACATCGCCGGATGCGATCGATCTCGCCGAGGACCGCGACCGCTTCAAGCGCCTGCTCGATAAGCTCGACCTCAAGCAACCGAAGAACGGCATCGCCTATTCGGTCGAGCAGGCCCGGCTCGTCGCCGCCGACCTCGGCTTCCCGTTCGTCGTCCGCCCCTCCTATGTGCTCGGCGGGCGCGCGATGGCGATCATCCGCGAACGCGAAGCCTTCGACGATTACCTGCTCGGCACACTGCCCTCGCTGATCCCGGCGGATGTCAAGGCGCGCTATCCCAACGACAAGACCGGCCAGATCAACACGGTGCTCGGCAAGAACCCGCTGCTGTTCGACCGCTATCTCGCGGATGCGATCGAGATCGATGTCGATTGCCTCGCCGACGGCAAGGATACCTTCGTCGCCGGCATCATGGAGCATATCGAGGAAGCGGGCATCCATTCCGGTGATAGCGCCTGTTCACTGCCCCCGCGCTCGCTCTCGCCCGAACTCCTCGCCGAACTCGAACGCCAGACGCGTTCGATGGCGCTCTCGCTCCAGGTCGGCGGGCTGATGAACGTGCAATACGCCATCAAGGACGGCGTGATCTATGTGCTCGAGGTGAACCCGCGCGCCTCGCGCACGGTGCCCTTCGTCGCCAAGGTGATCGGCGAACCCATCGCCAAGATCGCGAGCCGGGTGATGGCGGGCGAAAGTCTCGCCAGCTTCGGTTTGAAGCCGAAACAACTCGGCCACGTCGGCGTGAAGGAAGCCGTGTTCCCCTTCGCCCGTTTCCCCGGCGTCGATACGGTCCTCGGCCCGGAAATGCGCTCGACGGGCGAGGTTATCGGGCTCGATCGGTCGTTCGGCGTCGCCTTCGCCAAGTCGCAACTCGGCGGCGGCACCAAGGTTCCCACCAAGGGCTGCGTATTCGTTTCGATGCGCGATGCCGACAAGGAGCGCATCCTGCCGTCGATCACGATGCTGCAGGGCCTCGGGTTCACCTTCGTCGCCACCTCCGGCACGCAGCGTTATCTCTCCGAGAATGGCATCGCCTGCGAGCGCATCAACAAGGTCCTCGAAGGCCGGCCGCATATTGTCGACGCCATCAAGAACGGCGGCATCCAGCTGGTGTTCAACACCACGGAGGGCGCGCAGGCGCTTTCCGACAGCCGCTCGCTCCGCCGGGCCGCCCTCTTGCACAAGGTGCCGTATTATACCACCTTGGCCGGGGCGCTGGCGGCGGCGGAGGGGATTCGGGCCTATCGGGCCGGCGATCTCGAGGTTCGCGCGTTACAGGAATATTTCGCCTGACTTGTCCCCGGCCGGTCCGCGGCCCTGATACTCGGCGCGAGGCGGTTTTCCGCCCCGACCGGACCCAAGACCCCGCCAGCGGCAACGCGCGGCGGGGGCACTGTTTATAAGGAGATCGGCCCATGGAGCGCATTCCCATGACCGCCAACGGCTACAAGATGCTGGAAGACGAGCTGAAGCATCGCCAGACAATCGAACGACCGCGCATCATCGTCGCCATCCAGGAAGCGCGCGCGCACGGCGACCTTTCCGAGAATGCGGAATATTCCTCGGCCAAGGAAGCGCAATCGCACAACGAGGGGCGGATCGGCGAACTTGAAAGCCTGATCAGCCGCGCCGAAATCATCGAGGTGGCGAAGCTCTCCGGCTCGACGATCAAGTTCGGCGCGACGGTGAAACTCGTCGACGACGACACCGAGGAAGAGAAATCCTACCAGATCGTGGGCGATGTCGAGGCGGATGTGAAATCCGGCCGCATTTCGATTTCCTCGCCGATCGCCCGCGCCTTGATCGGCAAGAAGGTCGGCGATACCGTCGAGGTGAACACACCCGGCGGAGGCAAGAGCTATGAAATCGTCGAGGTCGCCTTCCGGTAATCCGGCCCGCATCGGCCGCCGTGCCTTGTGCGGGGCCTTGGTGTTGGCCGCCATCGCACCCGCGCAGGCGGCGCCGCTGCGCCGGATCAGCGTTGATGTCGCGCTCGAAGGCGTCGGCGCCATCGCCGCCCATGTCCGCCGCTCGCTTCCCGGACACCTCGCGCGGGAGCTGGCGCGTCATCCGATCGATGGCTACCCGCCGGGCGCGCGCCTCGTGGTGCGCGTCACGCAGGTTTATCTGTCGGCGGGGCTGGAGCAATACGGCGGGGTCGGCAATGCGGATGCGCTCGACGGCGAAGCCATCGTTCTCGATGCGGCGGGGCGCGTGCTGCTGCGGAAAGCCGTCACCGGACGCGCCCAGCCGGATACCGATGTCGTCTCCGCGCCTTATGGCGAGCCGCGCCGGGTCGAGACCCTGATCGCAACCCTCGCCTACTGGACGATCCGATCGCTTCAGTAGCTCAGCTACGCACCATCGGCACCAGTCCCTCGTCCTTCACCTTGCCGAGCGCGAGCGCGGTACGGACGTTGCGGACGTTCGGGGTCGCCGTGAGTTCGCTGACGAAGGCCTGAAGGCTCGGCAGATCCTCGGTGGCGCATTTCATCAGGAAATCGATGTCGCCGGAAAGCGTCCAGCATTCGCGCACATTCGGCCAGCCCGCGACACGCTCCTGAAACGCGGCGAGGTCGCTCTCCGCCTGGCTGGCGAGATGCACGAAGGCGAAGCAGATCACCGAATAGCCGAGCCGGCCGGCATCGAGGATCGCGCGGTAGCCCTCGATATAGCCCGCCTCCTGCAGCGCGTGGACGCGGCGCAGGCACGGCGGCGGCGTGAGCCCGACCCGACGCGCCAGCTCGACATTGGTCAGCCCGCCATCCTTCTGAAGTTCCGCGAGAATCTTCCAATCGACATCATCGAGAATCATCGCGCGGGTCATTGAGGATCAGCCGGGGTTTCAACGAGGAAAAGCAAGAGAACCGGTTTGCCCGTGGACATCGACAGCGGAGCGAACCATAACGGCACCAAGCCCTAGAGCATGCTGCGAAAAAGTGGAACCGGTTTTTCGCGGACGGACATGCTCTGGACTCCTCATGTCTGCCGCGTCATGTGCCGGCGGCTCCGCCGATACATGACGTGAACCCGCGAAAACCCTGCTGCACGGCAACTTGCGAGACGGCCTCTTGTCCACCTCTCCCGCGCCTTCGCTTCCGCACGACATCCGGTGCTGGATCGTGACCGACGGCAAGGCCGGCGATCTCAACCAGTGCCTGGGCGTCGCCGAGCGGCTGGGGATCGCGCCGGAGATCCGCACCGTCCGCCCGCGCGCGCCCTGGGTCTGGGGCATGCCGCTGACCTGGCGTCTCGGCCCGCTCGCCATCGATCCGGCAGAAGCGCCGGGACGCGCCGGCGGGCCGCTCGCCGGTCCGATGCCCGATCTCGTGATCGCCTCGGGACGACGCGCTGCGCCCTACCTGCCAGCGATCAAGCGCGCGAGCGGCGGACGCACTTTTACGGTGTTCCTGAAAGACCCGCGCACCAGCGCCGCAATCGCGGACTTTCTCTGGGTGCCCGAACACGACCGGCTGCGCGGCCCGAACGTCATGACCACACCGCTCTCGCCGCATCGCGTCAGCCCGACCGCGCTTCGGCTTCTGCGAATGGCCCCCCTCCCGGCGCGGATCGCGGGCAGGCCCTCGCCGCGCGTCGCCGTGCTGATCGGCGGCAACAGCAAGGATTTC